>JAITQA010000105.1 GCA_031289145.1 Dysgonamonadaceae bacterium
AAGTATTGATTTATTATGTAAAGTCTGTCTGCTATGCAAATTTTGTATCTTGCTTATTATCAGGCTACTTTAAGAGCAGAAACAGGCAGACTATACATAATATTAGACTTTACATAAGCCATCTTATGTAAACCTTTACATAAGAAAGCATTGAGCAAGCGTTATAGCTATTATTTTTGCGTTCGAAATCTCGAAAATTTCAACTTTGGCAGAAATAAGTTAGCGCCCACGTGTAAGCGTGGGCTTTAACTTATTTGTTAAAGTGGGTATTCGAGAACCTCGAACGCGGATAGAGTTAAAGTCTCACGCTTTGTTATTTTAAAAAATGGTTTTTATAGGGACTTGAAAACCACTAAATTAATTAACTCATGAATTTTTATGACAGAATTGAGCGCGTACAACGGATTCACCAACTAATCCGGAATGAATCGACCGGTGCGCCGAAGGAATTTGCCGAAAAGATCCATCTCAGAGAGAGGCAATTGTATAATCTCTTGGAGGAATTAAAATGTTATGGCGCGGATATCCGGTATAGCGCGGAGCATAGCAGTTATTACTATGCTAATAACGTTGATATTTCTATAGAATTTAATATCAAAATATCTCCACAATGAAAATTTAACAGAAAAAACTAAAAAAAAGTCCGCTACTGCAATTTTATTGCAGTAAGACGTCGTATCTTTGTATCCGAATAACAGAATTACTTGCGCAAGGATGATGTTTAGAGAATTATTAATTTTTATGTTTTATTAAAAAATTTAAGATTATGAAAACGTTATCGTTAGATCAAATGGAAATCGTTAAAGGAGGACGAAATGAGCAGTCCGGAGCCGAAACGGGTGAGCGCGATTGTGTATGGGAACACATTAAATGTTGGGGTGCAGCCATAGGATGGGCAGCTGTTTTTGGTACAGGCGCCGGTGCTATTGCCGGAGGAATTGCTTTTGGATTGGTATACGGTGATTATTTGAACTGTCTATGGGGAGATGAAGAAGCAGCTTGAAACAAGGCAAACACAGTAGTAATTATAGGAGCGTTTTCGCTCCTATAATTACTTTGGAATAAATCTGTATGGTTAATGAGAATAGTATATATTTTGTTAAAACAATTATAAAGCATAATTTTTATAATTTGAATAGAAGCAAAATGTCTAAAAAAGAGAATTATGTGTATGGGTTAATTCTTTTTTTTATCGTTTTAGCTTTTTATGAACTTATTCGTATCTTATTACCGATAGGATTTGTATGGTTATTGCCTATTATGATATTGGCAAGTGATTTTGCACTCAAAACCTTTTTTGTTAAGCAGAGCGTAAATTATAATGCTTTGCCTTATTTGACATTACCTTTCCCCAAAAAAATGTTGATAAAAACAATTTTATTATTGAATGTTATAAGTGTCTGGAATTTATATTGTTGTATCGGTATTTCGGTTTTATTGCATGCAGACTTTTTTCTAAAATCAGAATCAAATATATTGTTATCTTCTATAAATATTTATTTGTTATTTGTTTTTAATAGCTATTTTGCTCTTTTTTTTAAAACTTTCATAAACGCATTTTTATATTTATTACTATTTCCTATATTTCTTTTCCTTATGCTTCCTGTTTATTTGTTATGCCATAGCAGTATTTTGGGTACCCTTATTATTCTCACAATGATAATAATAATTCTGTATATTAATACTTGTTTTATAATTGATAAAATAAATAAACAATTGGATGAAATTTCTTTTTAAATAAAAATACCAACATAATGAAGGAATATATCAACTTTGAAATTAAACTTATGTATAGAAGTAAAAGGATAAAACAAGTTTTTGTAACTGCGGTTTATTTTATTTTATTTTTTTATTTAGAGCTTTTTACCGGAAGTAAATTCTTTGTTGATTATTTCATTGGCAAAATAATTTACATACCCTTGATAATTGCTTTACCCGGGATTACATTAGCACAATATTTTTTTGGCATAGAATCGAATTTCATTTGCAAATTAATGACAATTCCTGTTTCCCATAATGCTATTCTGATACGAAAATATTATTTGTATTGTCTGATGTCATTCTGTGTGTTCATATTGCTAATTCCGAGCCTTTTCTTTGGAATAAAAATGATAGAACTTATATCATCGTTTATGATGGCTATTGGCCCATTTCTATTTTTAGGATTTGTGACGTCTCTGTTTAACACGGAAAAATACGATTTAAATGCCGGCATTTTTGTGAATTGGCAGGGAAATAGCATTAAACAATATTTAATTATGCTTATATTATTTGCGTTCGTATTTGTTGTGCTATATTCTCTTACATTTTTGTTTTCCGAGAAAGAAATTTTATTATGTATGGCTATATTCGGATTAATCTTTATTGCTTCATGTAAAATATGGATATTACACATAGCTGAATATTACGATAAAAGTATACAAAATAACATTGAAAATATACTATGATAATTGAGATCAAAAACTTATCGAAAACATTTGATGGAACTGAAAAACTGAATATCCCCGGTTTACAAATCGAAGAAAACGAAATTATCGGATTGGTTGGAAATAATGGTGCAGGAAAAACAACCTTACTCCGGCTAGTCTTGAATTTATTGAAAACAACTTCGGGTTCTATTCTTATACAAAGCAGACCTACACACGAAACGGTAGAATGGAAAAATATTACAGGTTCTTTTCTTGATGAAGGTTTTCTAATAGATTTCCTTACACCGGAAGAGTATTTTTATTTTATAGGGGAAGCGTATGGTATTAATAACAAGGAAGTCAACATTATTCTTAACGATTTCATACCATTTATGGGAGATGAAATAATAAGGAAAAAAAAGCGTATTGATAAATTTTCCAAAGGCAATAAAGAAAAAATAGGAATTATCGGCGCTATGCTTATCCGTCCGAAGTTACTTATATTAGATGAACCGTTTAATTTTTTGGATCCAAGTTCCCAACTGATAATGAAAAAACTGTTGCAAACGTACAATCAAAAATACAATACGACAATTTTATTTTCAAGCCATAATATTCAATATGTAATGGATATTTGTACAAGGATAATTATAATTGACTCAGGAAAAATAATATACGATAAACCAAATACAGCAGATATTGTTAAAATCGATTTATATAACTATTTTAATAAAGTAAAGAAGTGAAGTGGATTCTCAAAATAAGTAATAAGTATTATTATCTTACCTTATGTATCATCTGTATACTATCTGTTTTTGTGTCAAAACAAATTTTATATACGGAAGATTTATATTATGTGACATTAGGCGAGCAATATACTTCAGAACAGATTCGGTGGATACTGAAAAGTATAAATACTCCGCTGAACAACAGTATTGGCTATCTCTTGATTCCTTTAGTGATTTTAATACGAGTTCTCTATACTTCTTTGTGCTTGTATATAGGAACTTTAGTAGAGGAATCTCATTGTAAGTTTAAGTCTCTGTTTAATATTTCATTAAAAGCAGATGCAATATTTTGCTTGAATTCAATTGCTAATTTTTATTATTATGCATTTACGGATGATTATAAAACAATTGACGATTTAACCACCGATTTTTCTTCACTCTTGAAAATCGTTGGCAAAGAAAATATACCTGATTGGCTGGTTTTAGCTTTTAATTCGATAAATGCTTTTGAATTATTCTACGTAGTATTATTAATTGTACTACTTAAAATAAGTTTCAGCATCTCATATTTTAGATCAACGGTTTTTGTTCTATTAACATATTGTTTGGGTAATTATTTCTATTTGACAGCAATGACTTTCTTGTACTTAAATTTCATTTAAAATGGAGAAACGGAAAAAAATATTGGTTTCATCAGTTCTTTTATTAATTGTTGTTTTTTCTATTCTTATTTTGTTCCAAACCGTTCTAAAAAACAAACAAAAAGAGGAAGCATATAAGTCCATCCCTCCCTTTTCTTTGTCTGATATTGATGGAAACCAAATAACAGCAAAGACATTAAAAAAGAATACAAGTATTTTGTTTTTATTTTTCAATACTGAATGTGAACTTTGTCATTCCGAATTAGACCGGATCAATACCAATCAGAAATATTTGAACGAATGTCAAATGATTTTCTTTTCAATGCAGCAGGCTGATACAATACGAAATTTTTTGAAAAATATCGAATTTGACCGCACTTCAAATATGTTTTTTCTTGTGGATGAGAAAGCGGAATTGATTAAAACAATGGAAATCCAAAGCACGCCAACAGCCATCATATATGATAAAAACGGAAATCTTTCGAAACGTTTTAATGGGCCTGCAAAAGTTGAAACATTAATCAAATACTTGTCGGAATAGTAACATAACAATGATGAATAATCTCAAGAAATATAAAAAAATATTTGTCAAACAACACGGCGAATTCGCCTGCGGCATTGCCTGCTTAACAATGATTGTCAAATACTACGACGGAAATGCTCGGCAAGAAAGTATTCGTAGCATAAGCGGAACAACGACACAAGGGACTACTTTATTGGGTTTGTATCAGGCTGCTGAAAAATTGAATCTTACTCCGAACGCTTATGAAGCAGATTTAAATGCTTTGAAATCAATAACTTCACCGGTAATTCTTCACATAGTAAAAAATGAAAAAATAGAACATTATGCGGTTTGCTTCGGATTCGAAAATAACAAATTTATTATCGGCGATCCGGGTGACAAAGTGCTATTGATGACAGAGTCGGAATTAGATACGATATGGAAATCCAAGGCCTTATTGATGTTGTATCCGGGAGTTGAATTTGTAAAAGGTGAATCGGAAAAGAAAGAAAAATATGCATGGCTTAAAAATATCATCAGGGAGGATTTCCCGGTTTTAATGGTATCGTTTTTCTTGGGATTGATTATCGCTGTTTTAGGGCTGAGTTCTGCTATTTTTTCGCAGAAACTAATTGATGATTTACTCCCTTCAAAAAATCAAGAGAAGATACTTTTGGGCATTCTGCTGTTTTTTCTATTACTAATGGCAAGAAGTGGGTTGAGTTATTTACGAAGTATTTTCATGCTGCGACAGACGCGGAATTTTAATAATCGAATGGTGGACAGTTTCTTTTCCAAGATATTGTATTTGCCCAAATCGTTTTTTGATTCCATGAAAACGGGAGAAATTATTACCCGGATGAACGACTCGCGGCGTATTCAGCAAACCTTGTCTTATATTGTGGGCGGTGTGCTGATTGAAACATTGGTGTTGTTTTTTTCTATCACATATTTGTTCCTTTATTCATGGAAAATGGCTATGATAGCAGCTGCTTGTATGCCTTTTTTCTTTATCCTCGTGTTGGCTTATAACAAGAAAATAGTGGCCGGACAAAGGAGTGTAATGGTTTCTTACGCTGCAACGGAAGGCTTATTAATTGATTTTATACAAGGCGTAAATGATATAAAGACCGCGAATAAACAAAATGTTTTCAAACAATCCATTAAAGCCATGTACGGATTATTTCAGGAATTAGGCTATAAATTAGGAATGCTTGGCAATCAATATGCTTTGTTCATTCAAATAATCAGTACCATAACATCTGTTTCTTTGATTATTCTGGGTGTTTCATGGATATTGGACGGACAATTAAAATTAGGTGAATTAACGGCTATTATGACAATCGGGAATATGATTATATCTTCTACTGCCAGTCTTTCAGGAGTGAATATCCGCTTGCAAGAGGCCGGCGTTGCTTTTGACCGGTTTTATGAATTCGTTAAAGCGAAACCGGAATTTGAACCGGATGAGAAATTATCCAATGTGAAAAAAGAAAATACGGACGCTCACCTACAAATAAGACAACTTTCATTCCGGTTTATCGGCAGGACAAAATTGTTGAGTGATATTTCATTGGAAGTGAATAAAGGTGAAATTGTTACCATTTTTGGCGAGGTAGGTTCAGGGAAAAGCACATTAATTCAGGTATTGCAGAAGCATTATTTTCCCGAATCCGGGGAAATCATCTTCAATGGAAAATCGTTGTCCGAATTTTCAACGCCTTTATGGAGAGAATATATCGGCGTGGTGAGTCAACATATAAAAATATTCAGTGGAAACGCCGGAGAAAATATATGTTTGGGAAATTTTATGGAAGAGAGAGAATCTGTTATAAAATTTTGTAAAGACTATGGCTTTGATTCTTTTTTCGATAATCTCCCGCAAGGTTTGGATACTTTATTAGGCGAAGATGGGATAAATATCTCCGGCGGACAACAACAATTAATTGCATTTGCCCGTACTTTGTATCGTCGCCCGTCTTTGTTGTTATTGGATGAACCTACTTCCGCAATGGATAGTAAGACAGAACAATTCATAATCAATTTGTTGCAAGCAAAAGCTGACCAATTTGCCATTCTTATGGTTACGCATCGGAAACATCTTGCAAAAATATCAAATCGGGTATATTTTTTGGATAATGGTGTATTAACTGAAAATTAAATTGTTATCAAAATATTTTTTTCAGCAAAACATTTTTTATTTTAGAATCAATCTAAATAAGATACTATGTATTGCAAAGTACTAATATTCTACTTATCTTTGTAACCAAATTGAAAATAAATCGTCTTACAAGTAAGAAAAAGCGCTTTTATTCGTCAATAAAGAAAATATAATAATGAAATAATGATAAAATTAGAACAAATTAACAAATCATATTTTAATGGGGCGCCGCTTCATGTATTGAAAGGGATTGACCTCGAAATCAAGAAAGGAGAGATGGTGGCGGTTATGGGCGCTTCCGGCTCGGGAAAGTCTACTTTGTTGAATATTCTAGGTATTTTGGATACTTACGATAGCGGCAATTACTACCTGAATAATACCTTGATAAGGAACCTGAGCGAATCGAAAGCCGCCGAACTGAGGAATCAGTTGATTGGTTTTATTTTCCAGTCTTTCAACTTGATTAATTTCAAAAATGCCGTTGAAAATGTTGCTTTACCGCTTTATTACCAGGGAATAAGCCGTAAAAAACGGAACAATATCGCGTTGGAATATTTAGACAAAATGGGGCTGAAAGAATGGGCGGAACACTTGCCCAGCGAGATGTCCGGAGGACAGAAGCAACGGGTAGCTATTGCCCGTGCGCTGATTGCCAATCCAGGGGTAATTCTGGCGGACGAACCGACGGGCGCATTGGACAGCAAGACTTCCGAAGAGGTGATACAAATTCTGAGGGAAGTAAACAGG
Source organism: Dysgonamonadaceae bacterium (assembly GCA_031289145.1). Lineage (GTDB taxonomy): Bacteria > Bacteroidota > Bacteroidia > Bacteroidales > Azobacteroidaceae > Azobacteroides. The sequence goes on from JAITQA010000105.1 coordinate 7,188, forward strand.
GAAGGGATGACGATGATCATCGTTACGCACGAACAGAGTGTGGCGGATGCAACCGATAAGATTATCCGCATTAAAGACGGAATCATAGAGTCAATCATAAAGTTGTAGGTTCAATTACGAATTATAAATTACGAATTACAAATTAATAGTGTGTTTGACATAGACAATTGGGCTGAAATATTCAGCGTTATCAGAAAAAATAAGATGCGTACTTTCCTTACCGGATTTTCCATTTCCTGGGGGATATTTATGTTTTGCATCCTTTTGGCCTCCGGGAACGGGCTGAAAAACGGGGTTATGTCCAATTTCGGGAGCCGGGCTGTCAACAGCATTGAGTTTTGGGGCAGAAGGACTTCCAAGCCTTATAAAGGTTTGTCGGAAAACAGACGTATCATACTTGATGATAATGATTTACAATTAATAAAGAATCAGATTCCGGAAGCAGAGAATGTATCCGGTACCATCAATACCAGCGTCAATATCAGCTACAAGACATACAATACAACTTGCGAATTCAGTGGAGTCAGCCCCGAATACATGGATATCAATGGCGTGAAGATAAAAAACGGGCGGTTTATCAATACAATGGATTTGCGGGAATCGCGGAAAGTAGCGGTTATCAATCCCCGTGTCAGCGAGGTGCTTTTTCAAGAAGACGACCCTGTGGGCAAGCAGTTCATCGCCGGAGGTCTGGGTTATACGGTAATCGGCGTTTTCAAATCGGATGATACGGGGAATGACCAGAGCGCTTACATTCCTTTTACCACGGCGCAACTGCTTTATAACAAAGGGTGGGGGATAGGTGATATTGCTTTTACTGTCAACGGCTTGGATACAGAGCAAGCGAATGAAGAATTTGAGCAGCTACTGAGGCAAAAGCTCGCCGTTCTGCACACCTTTGACCCTGATGACCAGCGTCCTATCGGTATCTCGAACCGTTTGGAAAATTACTTGGAAGCAATGGGTATTTTCAACAGCATCTCAATCTTTATCTGGATTATTGGCGTCGGTACGCTCCTGGCGGGTGTAATCAGTATCAGTAATATCATGTTGATAACCGTCCGGGAGAGAACGAGGGAATTTGGTATTCGCAAGGCTTTGGGAGCCAAGCCTTCGGCCATACTTGGCAGTATATTGATGGAATCGGCCTTTATCACCGCTATTTTCGGATATATCGGCATGTTTATGGGCGTGGGTGTGGGTGAATTGCTGAATGCCGCTATAGAAAGCGCCGAGGATTCGCAAATGTCGTATGTGTTCCAAAATCCGACCGTAGAGGTCGGCATTGCAGTGGGCGCTATGCTTGTATTAATCGTATCCGGTATTATTGCCGGTTTGTATCCGGCGCTGAAGGCGGTGAGAATATCTCCGGTCGAAGCCATGCGGGAAGAATAATCCCCAAATTCCCGTAAAGGGACAGGGATAAATATTTATAACTGAATTTGAAAAATGTTTGATTTAGACAGACTACAAGAGATTTGGGTAACCATTACCCGAAACAAAGTGAGAAGTTTTCTTACCTGTTTCGGTGTGTTTTGGGGCATTTTCATGTTGATGATTATGATGGGTGCAGGCCATGGTCTGGAACACGGGATGATGGAAAACCTCGAAGGTTTCGCCACTAACTCCTGCATCATGGGCGCCGATAACACAGGTCTGGCATACAAAGGATTCCAGAAAGGGCGCACTTGGAATATTCACAACAAGGATATTGATATTCTGAAACAGTCAATACCGGAGATTGATTGCCTGTCTCCCATGTTGTTCGGCGGCCGTTCGGACAACAATGTAGTCTACAACGAAAATTCGGGTTCTTTCAACATCCGCGGTCTGAATGCGAATTATACCGAAATTGAGCAGCAGAAAATGAGTTTCGGGCGCTTCATCAATGATATTGATGTCGTACAAGCCAGAAAAGTCTGTGTGATAGGCCTGAAAGTCTACGAAGAACTGTTTCCCATGCGGGGAAATCCGCTGGGTCACTATCTCCGTATCCGGGGAATATATTACCAGGTAGTAGGGGTGTCATCGGGGGTCTCCAATGTAAGCATTGGTGGCCGTTCGGATGAATCGGTCGTAATTCCTTTCACGACCATGCAAAGGATAACAAACCGGGGCGATATTGTGGATGTGCTCGCGGTCACCGCCATGCCGAATATTTCGGTGAGTGTCGTGGAGGAAAAAATGGAAAAGGTATTGAAAAACAACCACAATATATCACCCGACGATACGCAAGCCATCTGGGGTTTTAACCTGGAAGACGAGTTCAATATTTTCAAATACCTGTTTTTGGGAATTGCGGCCGTAATCTGGATTGTGGGTTCAGGTACGCTGCTGGCCGGCATAATCGGTGTGAGTAATATTATGATGGTAACGGTAAAGGAGCGAACCAAGGAAATCGGTATCCGAAGGGCTTTGGGCGCGAAACCGCGGGCGATTATCGGACAGGTGATGTCGGAAAGTCTGGTACTGACAGCTATGGCCGGCATACTGGGACTTAGTTTTGGCGTACTGTGTCTTTATTTGGCAGATGTCCTCTGGTTGCAAAACGCCGAGGATGTATTCTTGTCCAACCCGATCGTTTCATTCTCTTCTGCGGTCACATCCTTGGTCATTTTATTGGTGTGCGGGCTTTTCGCCGGTTCCATTCCGGCAGCAAGGGCCTTGCAAATAAAAGCGATTGATGCTATCAGGGAGGAGTGATAAACTAAAAACTATAAACTAAAAAATAAAAAATATATTTATTTGCGCATGAAAAAGGTAGGTCTGATTATTTTGTTTGTTATTCTGGGAATGATTGTTTTGTCGACATTTGTATTCCTGTGGAATAAATCCAAGCCCAAAGTTACGGTTTATGAAATCGTGACGCCAAGTATAGGTACGATAGAAAATAAAACAGTGGCGACAGGTAAGGTCGAGCCACGGGACGAGATTCTTATCAAGCCCCAGATATCGGGGATTGTTTCGGAAGTGTTTAAGGAAGCCGGAGAAATGATTCGGGTAGGCGATGTCATTGCGTCTGTGAAAGTGATTCCGGAAATGGGTCAGTTGAATTCGTCCGAGTCGCGTTTGCGGGTTGCGGGAATCAATTTGCAACAGGTAGAAACCGAATATGCCCGCCAGTCGGAATTGTTCAAAAAAGGCATTATATCCAAGGAAGAATTTGATGCTTCCGAGTCGACCTATCAGAAAGCCAAAGAAGAAAAAAGCAATGCCCAGGATGCATTGGATATTGTAAGAGAAGGTGTTTCTAAAAAATACGCCCAACTGAGCAATACACAGATTCGCGCCACGATTTCAGGTATGATACTCGATGTGCCTGTGAAAGTCGGCAATTCCGTTATCCAGGCCAATACATTCAACGACGGAACAACTATCGCATCGGTCGCCAATATGAACGATTTGATTTTCAGGGGAAACATCGATGAGACGGAAGTTGGAAAAGTGAAAGAAGGAACCTTGATTACGCTTTCCATCGGCGCCTTCAATGAACAGCGGTTTGAAGCGGAACTGGAGTATATTTCCCCGAAAGGCTTGGAACAAAACGGTGCAGTTTTGTTTGAAGTGAAAGCTGCCGTGAAAGTACCCGATTCGGTCTTTATCCGCGCCGGTTACAGCGCCAATGCGGAAATAATCACCGGACTCAGGGCGGATGTACTCACCATTCCGGAAAGTTCGGTGGAATTCAGCAACGATTCGGCTTATGTGTATGTAGTGAAAGCAGAAAAGCCGGTGCAAACTTTTGACAAGAAACATATTGAAATCGGACTTTCCGACGGTATTAAAATTGAAGTCAAGGATGGTTTGACTTCGGATATAAAAATACGCGGAAACGCTGTAGATTCGAAATTAAAACAGAAAAAACAATAAAAAAATATGAATACGAAACATATTATTGCAGGACTGCTATTTATCTTCTGTTCGTTTACGAATTACGCCCAAGGCTCCCGGTGGACCTTGGAAGAATGTATTCGATATGCGCTTGAACATAATATTACGATTAAGCAATTGGAATTACAGAAAAAAAGTTCGGAGGTTGATTTAAATACGGCTCAGAACAGCCGTTTGCCGAACCTGAGTTCTTCGCTCGGTCAGAATTGGAATTTTGGTCGTACGCAAATCCAAAGTGGTTTGTATGAAAATCAAAGTCAGTCGAATACCAGTTTTTCCATCAGCAGTTCCGTTCCGCTTTTTACAGGATTCCGTATCCCCAACGAAATTGCGAGAAACGAACTGGATTTGAAAGCGGCTGTACAAAATCTGGAAAAAGCGAAAGAAGACCTGGCCTTGAATATTGCGTCCTTATTTCTGCAAGTGCTATTTAATAAAGAACTATTAAAAATCAATGAGGAGCAATTGGCTTTGAGCCGGTACCAGGTTGAACGCACCAAAGAATTGGTTCGTTACGAAAAAGTGCCTGCCGCCCAAATGAGTGATATCGAAGCCCAGGTTGCAAACGAAGAAGTTTCTGTTATACAGGCAGATAATAACCTTAAATTAGCTTTGTTGGATTTGAAACAGAGTCTGGAATTGGAGCAAAGTCTGGAATTTGATATCCTGACGCCCGAATTGGGAGATGTAATTACGGACAATATGGCAAGTATACAAGCTCCGCAGGCTGTTTTTGAAAGCGCTGTACAAACCAAACCTGCTATTAAAGCGCAGGAGTTCAGGGTCGAAAGCGCCGAAAAAACACTTAAAATAGCAGAATCGGGCTATTATCCCAATCTGAACCTAAGTCTGGGTTATGGTACCAATTACTTTTTCCAATACAGTAGCGATAATGTCAACAAAACACTCTCCGACCAGTTGAAAAATAATGGCGGAGAATACATCGGTTTTAGCTTGAGCATTCCTATTTTCAATCGTTTTTCGGTACGTAACCAAGTGAGAAATGCCCGGATAAACATCGAAAATCAACAATGGACATTGGAAAATACCAAGAAAACCCTTTTCAAGGAAATCCAAACAGCCTACCAGAACGCGCTTGCCGCACAGGAAAAATACAAAGCATCAGGAAAGGCGATTAAAGCCGCATCCGAATCATTCAGCTCGGCCAGTGCGAGATATGAAAGCGGAAAATCCTCGGTTTTCGAATTCAATGAAGCGAAAACGCGCCTGATAAAAAGCCAGTCGGAAGAAATTCAGGCTAAATACGATTATATTTTCAGGACAAAAATATTAGATTTCTATAACGGAATACCGATAAAACTATAAGAAATTTTTATTTTTTAATCCAAATATTGCTGATTTTGCCGAATACAATTTTATGGTATTCTTTGGCTTCTTTGTGTGCATCCGTGACGAAAATCTTACCTTCTGCGGTATAGAAATCATCCGGTTGAACGGTAGTTATTTCCGTCAGTTCGCACTCCACAATTAACTTGGCTTCTTTATACGAGATGCTGCCTATAGGTGTTTTCACGGCTGTCAGCGTATGTTTCTTCATTTTATCGCTGTCCCGGCCCGATGAACTGCCGAAAAATATTACCTGGTCTTTATACGGATCGTCGAAGTAGCTCATCGTATATACCCTTTCCCGCTTCATGTATTCCAGCGTATAGCGGTTGGCGCGAAGGAAACACCAGGTTACCGGTTCGTTAAACATGATACCCCAGCCGCCCCAACTGGCTGTCATGGAGTTGTAGTCCGATTCTGTACCTGCCGTAATGACCGTAAAATCCTGTCCAACTAATTTAAACACATTGTCCGGCAATTCGGCGGGAACTATGGATATGAACAATTCTTCGAACGTTTTGTCGGTTACGTTTTCCACTGTCTGTTCGGTTGCTTCGTTTGCATTATCCGTTTTCTCTTCTGTTTTTTGACCTGAACTGTTGCATCCCGCCAACAATCCCAAGGTTAATAATAAATAAAAGTGTATCTTCATGACTATTAAAATTTAAATAATGAGACGTCAAAGTTAAAAAAAATACAGAACAAACTTGCAAAAAAAAATAGTTTTTTTCGCGGAATACTTGTTAAATTGCCTGTATCAGTTGTTTAACCGCGTCCGCCGAATTTTTTTCTTCCTTCAACAAACTGATAAATTTACTGCCGATAATGGCTCCGGCTGCATTTTCGAACGCCGATGTCAGGGTTTCCCTGTTCGAGATACCAAAGCCAATCATTCGCGGATTCCGCAATTGCATGGCGTTGATTCTCCTGAAATAGGCTTGTTTGGCTTCATCGAAACTTTTTTGTGCGCCGGTGGTTGCAGCCGAAGAAACCATGTAGATAAATCCGTCGGTGGCTTCGTCTATCAGGCGGATGCGTTCGTCCGAAGTTTCGGGAGTAATCAGCATAATCACTTTCAGGTCGTAACGGTCGGCGACCGGCTTGTATTCGTGCCGATAATCGTTGAACGGCAAGTCGGGAATAATCATTCCGGAAATGCCTGATTCTTTGCAGTCGTGGCAAAAATTTTCAAATCCATATTGCATGACAGGATTCAGATAACCCATCATAATCAAGGGAATATGTACTTTTTCCCGGATAGACTTCAACTGTGAAAACAACAATTTCAGGTTCATACCGTTTCGGAGAGCAGCCGTACTGCTTTCCTGTATGACCGGTCCGTCGGCCATGGGATCGGAAAAAGGTATGCCGACTTCTATCATATCAATCCCTGCGCTTTGCAATTCGAGGATGATTCCAGTTGTGTCGTTTAGCGCCGGAAATCCGGCTGTGAAATAGATGGAAAGTATCTCTTTCCGTTTGTTGCTGAATAAATTGTTTATCTTGTTCATAATATAAATAATGTGCTAATGTGTTGATATGACAATGTGCTGATTCAATGCCGTCAAAAATGTTTTAATCTTTTCAATGTCTTTTGTCCCCGGCAGAATTTCGAATTTGCTATTCAAATCGATGGCGTAAAGGCCGGGAAAATTCAGGTTTCGGATAGATTCCGCATCTTCAAGTCCGATGCCTCCGCTCAGGAAGAAAGGTGTTTTTCCTGTGTATGCGGAAAGAATCTGCCAATCGAATTTCTTTCCCGAACCGCCGTATTGCAGGGTTTTTGTGTCGAAAAGAAAAAAATCGCAACACTTATCGTATAAAGTACAATAAGTAAAATCTTTCGATTCTTCAATGGAAAACGCTTTGATTACCTGAATACCTTGTGCTTGGAGTTCCCGGCAAAAAACCGGGGATTCGTTCCCGTGCAGTTGAACGGCTTGCAGCCGGTATCGTTGTACCGTATCCAAGACACAGGCTTGAGATGCATTGACAAATACGCCAATCTTCAGGATGGACGGAGGAACAATATCCAAAGTGTCCGCAGCCAAACCGCCAGCATAACGAGGCGACTTTTCGTAGAATATCAAACCCATCATGTCAATGGGAAGTGCAATCAATTCCCTGATGTTTTCGGGATGCTTCATCCCGCATACTTTGATCTTGCACCGTTCTTTTGACCTCTCCCCCGGCCCCTCCCCACAAGGGAGGGGAGTCTGAGAAGCAAATCTTTCCTGTTCATTTGAAACATTAATACCTCCCTTCTCTTGTGAGGAGAGCGTCGCCCCTCCCCTCCCTTGTGGGGAGGGGTCGGGGGAGAGGTGCGTTATAAATGTTTTCAGCGCTTCTGCCGGATTCTCTGTTTTCATAAAATTCTCTCCCATCAAAAAGCCTTTAAAACCTTCCTTCCGGAGTTTGACGACCGTTTCGGGTTCGGAAATTCCACTTTCGGAGATTTTTACATATTCATCCGGAATCCTGTGTCCCAAATCGATGGTGTGTCGGATGTCCGTGATGAAAGTTTTCAAATCCCGGTTGTTGATGCCGACAACATCCACGTTAGGTTGGATATAGTGCAGTTCTTCTTCGTTGTGAATCTCCAAGAGCGCTTCCATGTCCAATTCGTGGGCGATTTCGGTAAACCGGAATGTTTCTGCCTGCGTCAGACAGGCGGCAATCAACAGGATTACATCGGCGCCCATCACTTTGGATTGGTAAAGTTGATATTCATCTACGATAAAATCTTTGCGCAACAGCGGTATCCGTTCAATCAGGGTGCGTGCTTTTTTAAAATCGGAAAATCCGCCTCCGAAGAAATTTTCATCAGTGAGGCAGGAAATAGCCGAAGCTCCGGACGCTTCGTAGTCCCGGACAATATCTTCGATACAAGCATCGCGATGAATCCACCCTTTGGAAGGAGAGCGTCGTTTAAATTCGGCGATAATCCCGGTGTCGGAGCCAAGCAAAGCCTGCCTGAAAGAGATTTTTTCCCGCACCTGAAAACTCAGGATATGTTTCAGATACGAAAGCGAAACCGCTTCTTTTTGCCGGGCTACTTCGAGCCGTTTGTTGGCGCAGATTTTTTCTAAGATATTCATAACATTTGATTAATGGAACACGGACGACACGGATAGAGCGGATTTACGCAGATAACATTTAAATAAAAAATCCGTGTTGATCTGTTTTATCCGTGTTATCAGTATTCCATTTTAACTATTTATTTCCAAAAATTTTTCCAGTGTTTTTTTCGCTTTTCCCGATTCCAGCGATTCTTTTGCCTTGTCGATACAAGTAGAAATATCCGATTGTGGATCAATAGTTTGAATAGCCATTGCCGCATTGATTATTACCACGTTTTTTTGCGATTCAGTGGCTGTATTGTTCAATACTTGGTCGAATAACTTAGCTGCATCCTGGGGTGTTTCGCCTCCGTACAGTTCCCGTGGATTGGCGCGTTTGAATCCCAATTCTTCCGGCGTGTAGATGTTTTCGCCGAACTTATTGATGACTTTGAAGGCATCCGTCAGGGAAACTTCGTCATATCCGTCGAGGCTGTGCACGATGGTGAAATCGTTTCCGCTTTCCTGATAGATGTAGTTGTATAGCCGCGCCATTTTCAAATCGTAAACGCCTAAAACCTGTCGTTTGGGCATCAACGGGTTAACAATAGGGCCTAAGATATTGAAGAATGTGCGAACGCCCAAGGCTTTGCGAACCGGCGCCACGGTTTTCAGTGCAGGGTTGAAAAGCGGTGCATGGAGGTAGGCAATGTTGGATACATCCAAGGATTTTTTGTGCAAATCTATCTCTTTGGAGAATTTCACGCCATGTTCTTCCATTACGTTAGACGCGCCGCTGACCGATGTCGCTCCCACATTGCCGTGTTTGACGACTTTGTATCCCGCGCCGGCCGTTACAAAACAGGCCGCTGTCGAGATGTTGAACGTGTTTTTGCCGTCTCCACCGGTACCGACGATGTCGATGGGATTGTAAACTTGCAGTTCATCCATGTTTACGCGCATTTCCAACAGGGCTTCGCGAAATCCGAGTATCTCGTCCACGCTGATGCTCCGCATGAAATAAACCGTGATGAAAGCGGCAATCTGGCTTTCGTTGTATTTCCCTTCCGCCATATTGCTCAGGATGGCTTTTGCCTCATCGCGCGTCAGGTATTGATGTTCAAATAAACTATTTAAAACCTTTTTCATATTGTTGTTATTCTAAAATTAAATTACCTTTTTTCTCTGTTTAAAAAGTTCTCTATTATTTCCTTCCCGCGAGGCGTCAGCACCGATTCCGGATGAAACTGCACGCCATGCACATCGAATGTTCGGTGTTTGAGCGCCATAATCTGTCCGTTTTCGTCTGTTGCCGTAATTTGCAATTCGGATGGAAAAGTTTTTCTGTCTGCAATCCACGAATGATAACGTCCTACTTCGATATTTGCCGGTAAACCGTTGAAAATCCGGTGTTCGGCCATGATGTTTATCGGCGTCGCCACCCCGTGATATACGTCTTCCAAGTTGATAAGCTGTCCGCCAAAAGCTTCTGCAATAGCCTGATGACCCAGACATACGCCCAGAATGCTTTTTACGGAAGCAAACCGTTTTATCAGCGGCAACAGCAATCCGGCTTCGGAAGGTATGCCCGGTCCCGGCGACAAGATGATTTTATCAAACTTTTCCATTGCTTCCAAACTAATCCTGTCGTTCCGGTGAACTTCTATATCTTTACACCCCAATTCCTTGACTAAATGTACCAAATTGTAGGTGAAAGAATCGTAATTATCGAAAATTAATATTTTCATTTTTTCAATGTGCTAATATGCTAATGTGCTAATGTGCTGATATGCTAATGTGCTGATATGCTAATGTGCTGATACACAGATATACTAATGAATGTGTGCGTAAGTCCATTGTCATATTAGCACATTAGCACATTAATTAATAATCCCTTCCGCCGCATCAATGGCTTTTTTCAGCGCACCCAACTTATTATTGACTTCCATCAATTCGGATTCCGCATTGGAGCGGGAAACGATTCCTGCGCCTGCCTGATAGTACAGCACATTGTTTTTGCTGATAAAGGAACGGATGGTAATCGCCTGATTTAAATCGCCATTCAATCCGATATAGCCGATACAGCCGCCGTAAGCGCCCCGGTTGTGCGGTTCAATGTCGCGAATCAGTTCCATGGCGCGGACTTTGGGAGCGCCGGAAAGCGTTCCCGCAGGAAAAGTGTCCGCATACACCTTGATGGTGTTGGCATCTTTCCTAACTTCTCCTTCAACCCTTGAAACCAAATGGATTACATGAGAATAAAATTGTACTTCCTTGTAAAAGTCCACATGTACGTTTTCCGTATTTTTACTCAAATCGTTCCGGGCTAAATCGACCAACATGACATGTTCGGCGTTTTCTTTCGGGTCTTCCAATAAATCCTGCGCCAATTGTTTGTCTTTTTCATCGTCGCCACTCCGGCGGAAAGTGCCGGCAATCGGGTCGATATAAGCTTTGCCTTTCGCAATTTTGCAATGCGTTTCCGGACTGGAGCCGAAAATACGGAAAGAGCCGAAATTGAAGTAGAACAGATACGGCGAAGGATTGATGGAACGCAAAGCGCGATATACCTTGAAATCGTCGCCGGTGAAAGCTTGCGAAAAACAACGGGACAGTACGATTTGGAAAACATCGCCCCTTTTGCAGTGTTGGATGCCTTTCCGAACCATTTCCTTGTACGTTTCGTCGTCCACGGTCGAATCTTCTTTTCCTTTGGCCGAAAAATTGTAAGAAGCGAAATTGCGGTTGTTAATCAGTGCAAGTACTTCGTCCATCTTGCTTTCTTCCCCTTCAATCAGGTTTTCGACAACAGTCATTTCATTTTTGAAATGGTTGACTACAATGATGTAACGATAAAAGATGTAAACCACATCGGGAATGTCGCTTGCACCGGAATCGCCCTTTTCCGGGTCAATGTCTTCAAAATATTTCACGGCGTCGTAAGCGGTGTATCCGAAGAAACCATTGTAGCCGGTAGTGTTTTTATCCTCTTTTATTTCAATGGAATGGATAAAGTTATCCAACAATTGCGGAATATATTCTCCTTCCGCCTGTGTTTTTTCTTCCGTGATGCCGCCGGGATAAATCAACTTAATCCGTTTGTTTTTTACCTCAAACCGCGCCATGGGATTCAATCCGATGAAAGAAACAGAGTTCTCATTTCCGTGGAAATCCGAGCTTTCCAACAGAACCGATTCGGGAAATACATCCCGTACTTTCAGGTAGATGCCGACCGGTGTCTGGACGTCTGCCAAAACCGTTTTACTTTGTGTGTTGATTATTGTTTTCATATTGAATTAATGTGCTGAATATACGTTTCCATATCTTTATCTCCTCTTCCGGACAGGCACAAAACGATGAGGTCGTCCGGGTTGAATGATTTTTTACCGAAGACGCCCAAAGCGTGCGCCGATTCCAAAGCCGGAATGATTCCTTCCATACGAGTCAGTTCCATAGCAGCTTGCAGGGCTTCCTTGTCATCGACCGCCAAGACTTCGGAGCGACCGGTTTTGGCCATATTGGCGTGCATCGGTCCGATTCCCGGATAGTCCAATCCTGCGGAGATGGAATAGGGTTCTTGAATCTGTCCGTCTTCGGTTTGCATCAACAGGGTTTTTGCGCCGTGGATGATGCCGACTGTCCCCAATTGGATGGTCGCAGCCGATTCTCCGGAGTCGATGCCTTTTCCTGCTGCTTCCGCAAGCACGATTTTTACGCGCAGGTCGTTCAGGTATTCGTAAATAGTTCCTCCCGCATTGCTTCCGCCTCCGACACAGGCAATCAGGTAATCGGGATAATCCCGCCCTTCTTTTTCCTGCAATTGTATTTTAATTTCTTTGCTGATGACCGATTGTAAGCGGGCGACCATATCGGGGTAGGGGTGGGGCCCTACGGTTGAACCGATGATGTAATGCGTATCGACCGGGTTGCAGCACCAATCGCGGATGGCTTCGTTGGTAGCATCTTTCAGGGTCATGTTGCCGCTGGTTACCGGCACTACTTTGGCGCCCAACATTTTCATTTTCTGAACATTCAGCTTCTGGCGTTCCACATCGGTTTTTCCCATATACACCACACAGTCCATGTTCATCAGTGCGCAGACGGTAGCGGTGGCTACACCGTGCTGTCCGGCTCCGGTTTCCGCAATGATGCGGGTTTTGTTCATTCGCTTTGCCAAAAGAATTTGTCCGAGGGTGTTGTTGATTTTGTGCGAACCGGTATGATTCAAATCTTCTCGTTTCAGATAGATTTTGCAACCGTATTTTTCCGACAAACGCCCGGCGAAATACAAGGGGGAAGGCCGTCCCGCATAATCATTCAGGAGCGTATGAAATTCCTGTTGGAATGTAGGGCTGTTGATGATTTCCTTGTAGGCTTTCCGTAAGGATTCTACGTTGGAATAGAGGATTTCGGGAATATAAGCGCCCCCAAATTCTCCGTAATAGCCCTCTTCGTTTACATAATAATTGTCCATATCTTTTAATTCTTAATTAGTAAATAAAAAAGGCCTGTTGTGAGTTACAACAGGCCTTTTAATATTTTTATTTTAACGGCACGTGGAAATTAAACTCACTCTTTGTATAAGAATAAGCGCCACCAATATGCGTTAAATAAATTTGTCATTTTTTCGTTATAAATAATAATAATCGTTTGCAAAGGTAAAGATATTTTTTTAAATAGCAAAAAAAAAGCGTATATTTGTCGAAATTTTTATCTATGACAGATAAAGAAAGATATAAAATACTGTGTACTAAAGAATTATCAATTCCGCTCTATTCGAGGGACTGGTGGTTGGATTGCGTATGTGGTGAAAGCAAGTGGGATGTACTCCTGTATTATAAAGGAGAGGCGATAGAAGCGGCGATGCCTTTTTATTCTCCGGGCAAAAGTATTGTCACGATGCCTGCTTTTACGCAGACCTTGGGTATTTGGTTTAATCCGGAAACGGAAAATCCGCGCTATTCAAAAAACCTGTTCAGGAAGCAGCAGATTTGCAAGTATTTTATAGAACATTTACCTAAGCATGATTATTTTTTGCAAAATTTTCATTACTCGTTTACGGATTGGTTGCCGTTTTATTGGGCGGGATACAGGCAAACTACCCGTTATACTTATATATTGCCGGATATCGGCAATATGGAAGCAATAGAAAAAAATCTGGGACGGAGTATTCAAGAGAGTCTTCGTTGTGCAAAAGACAAATACCGGTTGGAAGTAAAGAAGGCTGTCCCTGTTGATTTATTTATGCAAATCAATGCCCAAACCTATAGTCGGCAAAATAAAAAAGCTTACCATCCGGAAATGTTGAAGAAATTGATTGAAACATCCCGTTTGCGGAATCAGGGCGATATATGGGGCGCTTTCGATGCTGCCGGTCGTTTACATGCGGCAGTATTTATTGTTTGGCAGGAAAATTGCGCCTATTATCTTGCCGGAGGCAGCGATATTGAGTTGAGACGTTCCGGCGGACAGGCTTTGTCTTTGCTGGAAGCGATTCGCGATGTTTCCAAAGTTTCCGCATCGTTCGATTTTGAAGGTTCTATGATTTCGGGGGTTGAATTTTTTTTCCGGGAGTTTGGAGCGAAACAGATGCCTTATTTTGTCATTTCAAAAGGGAAAATGAATTTATTGGACAGGTTAAAATTGAAATTATCTATTTAAAGCAAACAAAATGATAACATTTTTAATCTCAATCGGGTTATTAATATGCGGCTATGTTTTTTATGGAAAATTCATTGAAAGAATATTCGGAATAGCGCCTAAACGGGCGACGCCGGCAATTTCCCAACCTGACGGCGTGGACTTTGTGCCGATGAAACCATGGCGGATATTCATGATTCAATTTCTGAATATCGCGGGATTGGGTCCGATTTTCGGCGCAATTATGGGCGCTAAATTCGGAACGGCTTCTTTTCTGTGGATTGTTTTCGGGTCGATTTTTGCCGGAGGTGTGCACGATTATTTGGCGGGTATGATGTCGCTCCGAATGAATGGGGCAAGTCTTCCGGAAATACACGGCAAATACCTCGGCAATCAGATTAAGCAAGGGATGCGGGTGTTTATGGTTTTGCTGCTGATTCTGGTAGGTGTGGTTTTTGTGGTAGGCCCGGCCGAACTATTGGCGAGTATTACGCCCACTTTTCTGAATGAGGTATTTTGGATAGTTGTTATCCTTATTTATTATGTCATCGCAACTCTGTTGCCGATTGACAAACTAATCGGTCGTGTTTATCCCTTTTTTGGTGCATGTCTGATATTCATGGCGGCAGGTATTTTAGGCGCGTTGCTTTATCATCATCCGCCGTTGCCGGAAATTTGGGAAGGTTTGGGCAATAAACATCCCCAAGCAGATGGCAATCCGATTTTTCCGATGATGTTTATATCCATTGCTTGCGGCGCTATTTCAGGTTTCCATGCTACGCAATCGCCATTGATGGCGCGTACGATGACCAATGAAAAACAAGGAAGACCTATTTTTTATGGCGCAATGATTTTGGAGGGCATAATAGCGTTAATATGGGCGTTTGCAGCTTCTTATTTCTATTTTGATACCGATGCGGGTAAAGAAATTTTTGCCACCGGAACCAAAGCGGCTATCGTCGTGGATAATATCACCAAAAGCTGGTTAGGCCCTGTTGGAGCTGTTTTAGCTATGTTGGGCGTGGTTTTTGCTCCCATAACTTCGGGAGATACGGCTTTTCGGTCGGCTCGCCTTATTGTTGCCGATTTCTTGAATTTCAGCCAGAAAGCCATAGTGAAGCGGTTGATAATCGCCATTCCTCTTTTTCTTGCGGCTTTCGGGATACTTTTGTATAGCATTCGTAATAAGGAAGGATTTGATATTATCTGGCGATATTTTGCATGGGCAAACCAAACACTGGCTACTTTTACGTTGTGGGCAATTACTGTTTTTCTGGTCAAAGAGAAGAAAAATTATATCCTCACGCTTATACCTTCTGTTTTTATGACCATGGTTTGTACAACTTTCTTATTGATAGCTGAAAAAGAAGGATTTGGACTTGGAAAAACCTTGTCGTACAGTATTGGTGGAATTGTTTCCGCAGCCGTTTTTGTTTTGTTTCTGGTTTGGAAAAGGCGATTTTGATGTTTAAAAAGTTCTTATGGAGAACTCTTGAGACAGTTTTCTTGTTGTGCGCCATGCAAATAATAACTTGGTGGGCAGAATTGGTTTTTATGTTCGGCCGATATACTACAAAGATAATGATTGTTTTCTACTAATTGTGCTTTTTTTGTTTTTTTTAACTGTGTCGAATTTTGTAATTTCAGCGTGCAATGCTGTACACTGTAAGACATCGCCGATATGCCCGGTAATCCATTTGTAGGAAGGATGTATGCGCTTAGCCGGTTGGGGCTGGACGGCAGTTTATAGCTGGAGCCGGCTTCGACGCCACCGGCAGCCAGCACGGAATTGGCGGAGAAGCCACCCGTCAACTTCAAGGGCTTGCCTTTCCCGAACAGATCCTTCCAATCCTCTATCCTGAAACTTTGCGCTGTGGCGCCGGTGGCGCTAAACAGGAATAGTAGCAGGGACAATACTATTTTTTGTTTTTTTATCATCTTCTTGAACTTACGTATGCCACAGTGGATATTTTTTTTCGCCATCATAATCAAATGCTATATTTGCTTTGTTGGCCATTAGCCATTCATAAAAAGATTTTGCCCATTCCAAGTATGGCTGCATTGTTTGTGCTCTCGGATATTTTAATGCTTCGGGAATATTTTTTATATAAGGATATACATTACTCATGGCGGCAAGGCTTGCCGGATAAGTGCTATTCCCGGATTCGCCGGGAATCGGCTTGTCTGAAAAATAGTTCAATTCGATATATCTCCATGTTATTTCGTCGTCCCGGAAATAGGCAATATCTTCTTTCGAAAAGGTATAAATATCGACCAAAATATCAAGTACATACCGGCGCTGTTCTTCATCTCCCAGACGTGCCAAGGTATACCGGTATGCCTTTTCCTGACCATAAAGGCAATCGCTTTCGATACAATGGGATAGTTTTTGTTTTAATACCGGAATACATTCTTTCATGTCCAACAGGCCGATTATTCTGATTAATTCGTTGGCTATTTGGAGAGAGGAAAACTCTTTTTTTGCACTTTCATTTATTTCGTTATTCATAAGACTATCCCTGATTAACTGGTAAGCATCCGGGCAAATACATCTTGCGTACTTAGTTTACTGACTCTACCTTTGCAGGCAAAAACGCATGAGCAAACAACGTCGCACCAAGCGAGAGGGGAATCAATTAATTCTTGATTACAAGTCAAGCGAGCAAAGCGTAACAGCCTATTGTTCCGCGATGGGCATCAGCAAGCCT
>JAITQA010000153.1 GCA_031289145.1 Dysgonamonadaceae bacterium
ACTGCGTTTGCCAATTCGTCCACTCCTTTTTTCAGTAAGTCGCGGGCGTCGATGTTGAATTTAATATCTTTTGCCATTTTTATAAATGAATTAATTTAGATGATTGCCAATACGTCTGATTGACGCATAATTAAATATTTTTCTCCTTCCAGTTCGATTTCTGTTCCGGCATATTTGCCGTACAGCACTTGGTCGCCTTGTTTAAGCACCATTTCTTCGTCTTTTGTTCCATTCCCTACTGCTATAATTTCACCTTTCAGGGGTTTTTCTTTGGCGGAATCGGGAATAATGATTCCTCCGACTGTTTTTTCCTCTGCAGTTGCCGGTCTAACCAACACTCTGTCTGCTAATGGTTTAATACTCATAATGATTCATTTATTATTGTAAAGTTAATTAAATATTAATTCTGCATGGAATACAGCGAAGATTGTGCCAAAGAAAAATACTGACAATTTGACAAATTCAGCTTGTCTGAAAGGGGTATGGTTTCTGACAAAACGCAGGTTTGTTTAAAATACGTGCCGTCAGGTCAGTGTTGTCCAATCGCTCTTTACGGCAGGAATAAATCGTCCAATACAATTTCGGAATTTATATCGCCCGAATATTCGTTTTTAAGAATGCCAAAAGGGGTAAACATAGTCAGGTGTATGGCTTTTCGCGATTTTGTATTTTGTCTGAACACCTCCATTTTGTTGAGCAGATTTTGTCCTGTTTTTTTATCAAGCGTATAAACGCCTTTCGCAAATTTCATCTCGCAAAGGTTGATTACGCCATCGTTGCGGTCTATCAGCAAGTCAATTTGCACTTTACTGCCGTTGAATGTTCCTATCCACGAGGCAGCGTTGGTCAAAACGCCGGAAATACCCAATTTTTGCTTGATTAATGGCAAATGTTCCAAACAAATCTGTTCAAATGCGAAGCCCGACCACGCACGGTGCCGTGCATTATCAACTAAGTGTTGCCAATAATTTTCATCGTTATGTTTCTGATTTTCAATGAAATTAAAATAAAACAGAGTGAAAAAATCGACCAATTGATAAATGGCGTCCTTTTCTTTTTTATCAAGACTGTAATATTTTCTGATAAAACCGCTCAATTCGAGGTCGCGCAACAGTTTTGAAAAACCACCACCATTGGTCAATTTTGTGATCGACAAAATTTCATCGCGCGTCAGTCCTTTTACCTTTTTGCCCAAGGCTTTAACAATTTCGATGTGTTTTTCCGAATGATTGAACAACGACTGATAGAGCGACAAAAATTCGTTTTTCAAAGAGGTGCCTTCGGCAAACAGGATAGCATCAACATTTTGCGGCAAACTAAAATTTTTCTTAAACAAATTCAAATAATACGGAATGCCGCCGAAAATCATATATGCTTCGGCAATTTGTTTTCGATTTAGGGTAACGCGCTTTTCTTTAAAAAAATCTTCACATTCTTTTAACGTAAATGGCTTTAAATAAATCTGTTGCGTAACGCGATTGTACAGCCCTCCGCGATTGTTAATGAGTTTGTCGAACAGCCACGAGGTAGCCGAACCGCTGCAAATATACAAAAAATATACTTTAAGCGAAAAATAATGTTTTTCCGGTGTTTCATTCCTTTGACATTTACATGATTTATTGTTTTCATCTTCAAAAGTTTGGGCATTTTTATAGAAAAATACAAATCCGATTATGCCATACGTATTTCAAAGAAAAATTTCGGTTTTGAAAACAACATAAAATCTGTTCCGCTATATGCGGTGTTTTGTATATAGCATACTTTTCTATCTAATCAATTGGAATGCAAGTCATAGGCCTGCTTTTAGCGACGGCGTAGACAAAGCGCCTACGCCGAGCGGGTAAAATACCATCTTTTCTTCACCATCAATTATCTGAAATCAACGCTGATTCCTCCCAATATCCAACATCCGGGTTGGGGGATATTACCCAAATCATAATAGCTGACATTGAACAAATTGTTGGCTTTCAGGTAAATATTAAAATTTTTGACTCGCTGGTTTAACTTTACATCCAAGAGTGAAAAGGCCGGATATGCTATTTCTTCGGCCGCTTTCAAGTTGATGTATTGTGTGTATGTGCCTCCTCTGTCTTGCCAACGGAACTGCCAATCGGCGCTCAGGCCTTTGTAGATAGGATGGGATAAACCGATTGTGAGTTTATGCTTCAAATAATCCATCACATAATTGGAGATAAAGTTTCCCCCGACGTCTTTGCTTTGGTGCATAAACCGATAGCCGATAGCTAATTTTGCACCGGAAAATTGTGGAATCAATTCCTGTAAACGGAAAGAAAAATGGGTTTCGAAACCCGTTTTAGCCAAGTCGGTCAGGTTGCGAGATTCCCATAAATCCTCCGGTTTTTCTTTTATCCAGTCGATGAGACTTTTTCCCTTCATATAAAATCCATTGACAGAAGCGGTAATGAAAGTGCTGCTGTATTTTGCACCCAATTCGAAAGCCTCCGATTTTTCGGGTTGCACATCCGAATTTCCTTTGTGGGTAGCGCCTTTGTAGTACAAATCGGTGAACGTGGGTACACGTGTGGAATTGTTCCATGAGGCAAAAATTTTCAAGTCGCCAGTCGGCCACCATGAGGCATTGATACTGGGATAAAAACCAAAATCGTCCGAAAAAGCGGTGTTGTAATTTGCCAGCACGCCCAATCCCAACGTAAATTGTTTGAAAAGGAAATTATGTTCAAGAAAATAAGAAGTATTCGTCCGGTTATCGGAATAGGTATATTCTCCGTTCGGGACGCTTAAAACTTCCCCCAGCACACTGCTGTAAATGCCTTCGTTACGGAGTTCTCCGCCGATATTGGTGATACCTGCCTGCCATTTGTATTGGGCATTCAGGTTAAAGCCGAAAACATCGGTTCGGTGATAGTTGGGATTGGTATACCAGGAAGGTATATCGGGTGTTCCTTCCCTGAATAAATGGAATGTGTCGTAATGGCGGTTCCAGTAGAGTTGGGGAATGAATTTGAGTTTTGTGCCTGATTCTCCTCTTATGGAAGCGAATATGGAGCGAGTGTCATCGAATTGAGCAGGGTAGGAGGGCGAATAGAAAGTATTGGCTCCATAAGCCTTGTCGTTTATCCCCAATTGAACATCCAACTTGGATTCGTCAACATAAAAATTACTTTGCCACAAAGCATTCAGCATTTTGTAATCGCTGTTGGCGATATATCCGTTCGCCGATTTATATCCGGCCGAAAGACTGTGAGAAGAAGATTTCCCTTCCAAAGAACCGCGGGCTTCCGCACCATACAACTGATGCATACCGCCTTCAGCATTCAGATACATGCCGGTACCGGATTTTTTTTTGGTAATAATATTAATTCCTCCGGAAAAAGCGCCGGCTCCATATACCAATGAATTAGGGCCTTGTATGATTTCTATGCGTTCGATGTCGGAAAGGTTGACCGGAAGGTCTAATGAATAGTGGGCTGTTTGCGGATTGGAAAGATTAACCCCGTTGAGAAGAATGGCTGTTTGTTCGAAAGTGCCGCCACGCACCGAGATGCCTGATAATACGCCGTTACTTCCCCGTTGGCGGACATCTAAACCAACGACATTTTTCAGTAAGTCCTGGACACTGGTGACCGGCTGTCGCTCAATTTCATCACGGGTGATAAGCGTCACCAATTTTGCCGTCTGCATCAGCGTCAGTTCAGCTTTGGACGCGGAGACAATTACTTCATCCAGTTCCTTATCCGGAATTGAATCATGCACCGCTGCCGACTGATTTTGTGCTGCCGTTTCGGTAGCGTGGGCAAACGTCAGCATAGCGCCGACTACAACCCCAATACTCACCGCTTTATGCATACTGTTGAAAGCAGCATAAGACTTGTGTGCGAAACGTCTGAAACGGAACGCTCGCTTGATTTCAATTTTTTTTTCTCTCATAAATAAAAAAAATAAAATTATTAATTAATAAAAAAAGCTTGCTTTTATTTCTCCAATCGGAACGATTTTTGTCCGATTCTGTTTCCATCGGCAAAAATATCGACCCTGTAAGTTCCGGGAGTGAGAAATTCCTCAATTTTCCAATAGATAGAAATTTCGATTTCTTCGCCCGTGTATTCTATGTCTCGTTTAACAGAATAGTTAATTTCTTTGTTTTCATACATAAAAACGTTGCTACGGCTTTTTATCAACACATCATCGTCCGGTTTTTGAATCCTGATATAGATGGTTTTTTCGCCGGGCGGAGCGGTAATGTTTCTGTTGATGGTGAAATGTACCTCCAACTGGTCCATATTCTTAATCTTATCCGTCTTTTTGTTTTTGTCTGTGATACCGTTTACGCTAATATTGCTTGCATCTAATTTGGCAGCCAGTTGGACGGTTTCGGCCAATTGTTCCTTTTCCTGCGAAAGTTGGGAAACCGTTTGGGTAGCCTGCTGGTATTTAGCCGTGACCTGTTTGTTTTCAACAGTCAGTTTTTCATTGATTTTGTTCAGTGAATCAATTTGTTGCACATAATTCCGCAAAATTACCCGCAGTGTTTCCAACTCTTTTTTCAACTCATTGATGCGTTTGGTGTTTGTCGATTTAACAGTCCGCAGTTCCTCCTGTAAGCGTTGCACTTTCATCTGCTCGGTCTCTAATTTGGCAATCAGCGAATCATTATTGATTGTCAATTTATATCCTTCATATTGGATAGACAATTCGTTATAGTCATCGGCCAATTCATCCTTTGTCAATTCCGATTGCAGTTGCAAATCCTGCATTTGTTTTCTTTGTTGGAAAATAAAAAAAACAGCGACTATCACTATCAACAGCAGCGCCACAATTATCACTATCCACAGCGTTTGCTTATTCTTCATTTGTTCAAGTTTGTTTTAATTTTCGAGTTTCACTTCAATCCATTTTCGAGCGTTCACAAAAGCTTCTATCCAAGGCGTAATTTCGTCTTTTTTTCGATTGGCCGGATAATGAGCGCATTGCCAAGGGAAAATAGTCCGTTCCAAGTGCGGCATCATCGCTAAATGGCGGCCGTCTTTTGAGCAAATACCGGCTATGGAATAATCCGACCCATTGGGATTACCCGGATAAGTATTGTAAGTAAATTTGGCTATTACATTGTACTTTTTTTCTTCAAAAGGTAAACTGAATTTACCTTCTCCATGTGCTACCCATATACCTAATCTATTACCTGAGAGCGACCCGAACATGACTGATTTGTTTTTGGGAATGGTCAGCGAAACAAATCCCGATTCGAACTTATGCGAATCGTTGTGCAGCATTTTCGCTCTGATTTTATGTTTATGGTTGATTAGGTTCAGTTCCATCATCAGTTGACAGCCGTTACATATTCCCAGGCTCAGGGTATCCATGCGGGCGTAAAACTTATCGAGGGTTTCTTTTGCTTTTTCGTTGTAGAGAAATCCGCCGGCCCAGCCTTTGGCGGAACCCAGCACATCAGAATTGGAGAATCCTCCGCAAAAGACCAAGAAGTTGATGTCTTCCAGCGTTTCTCTGCCTGAAACCAAGTCGGTCATGTGGACGTCTTTCACGTCGAACCCGGCGAGGTATAAGGCATAAGCCATTTCCCGGTCCCCGTTGGTACCTTTTTCGCGAACAATGGCAGCACGAATTCCCGATGCATTTTTCCGGTCAGGGGTCAAAGCATATTCGGCCAAAGTTCCGGTAAACTCCTTGTTGAATTTAAATTGCAGGTGTTGCCGTTTATAGTTCAAAAAGCGTTCTTGCGCACATTTTTCGCCACTCTGTAGCCGGTCTAAAAGGTAAGACGAAGAATACCATACATCGCGCATGTAATCAATGCCGAAATGATATTGAACGCCATTTTTTGCAATCAGGATATGGCGTTCCAAAGTTGGTTTACCTATTTTTGCATAAGCTATTTCCCGGTCGTCCAGAATATCTTCCACTGCTTTCCGGTTTTCGATTTGAATCAGAATACCGGGATTTTCGCTGAACAATATCCTGACCAGGTCATCATCTTTCAGTTTATCCAGATTAATATCCAAACCACCACCTTCGTTTCCGAAACACATTTCCAACATAGTGGTTATCATTCCTCCCGCAGAAATATCGTGCCCGGCCACAATCAGTTCTTTTTCTATTAATTCCTGAACGGTATCGAAAACGAGTCTGAAATATTCCGCATCGTTTACGTTAGGGGCTTCATCTCCCAAACAATTAAGCGACTGTGCGAAAGCCGAACCGCCTAATTTGAATGTGTCGAACGAAAAGTCTATATAGTAAAGCGCTGTCCGTTGGTTGTTGGCCACTACCGGAGAAACGATTTTCCGTATATCGGACACTTCCGCTCCCGCAGAGATAATAACGGTTCCCGGCGCAAAGATTTTATCTTCCCCATATTTCTGGGTCATGGATAAAGAATCTTTACCTGTGGGGATATTGATTCCTAAATCGCAGGCAAAATTGGAGCAGGCTTCTACGGCTTCGTACAGGCGGGCGTCTTCGCCCGGATTTTTACAGGGCCACATCCAGTTGGCGCTCAGTGAAACGCTGCTGATTCCGTTTTTCAAAGGGGCAAAAACGATATTTGTGAGCGCTTCCGCTATGGCCAGGACCGAACCTGCGGCAGGATTTATCAAGGCTGCCTGGGGAGCATGTCCTATGGAAGTAGCTATCCCGGCTTTTCCCCGGTAATCTAAGGCTACGGCGCCCAGGTCGCTCAAAGGCAGTTGGATTTCGCCCTGACATTGTTGGCGGGCGATTTTTCCCGTTACAGAGCGGTCGACCTTGTTGGTCAGCCAGTCTTTACAAGCTACGGCTTCCAGTTGCAGCACGTTTTCCAAGTATTCATGCAGGTGTATAACATTGTATACGATGGGTTTGAATTGTTCTTCTATCGACAAATCGTTCATCACCGTGCGAGGCGGTTTCCCGAAAAAGTCGGCAAGTTGCATGTTCAAGGGTTTTTGTCCGTCGGCTTGTTGAAAAACCAATTGCATATCGCCGGTTGTTTCTCCGACCGTATACATCGGTGAACGTTCGCGTGCCGCTATTTTCCGGACACGTTCGATATCTTCCGGTTTCAGCAGCAATCCCATTCTTTCCTGACTTTCGTTGCCGATGATTTCTTTCGCCGAAAGCGTCGGGTCTCCGATGGGGAGTTTGGACATATCAATAACGCCACCTGTCGATTCAACCAATTCCGACAAGCAGTTCAAGTGGCCGCCGGCGCCATGGTCGTGGATAGAAACGATGGGATTGTTGTCGGATTCCGCCAAAGCGCGTATCACATTCGCCGCCCGTTTTTGCATCTCCGGATTAGCGCGTTGCACGGCATTTAATTCGATACCGCTCGTATATTCGCCTGTTGCAACGGACGAAACGGCTCCGCCGCCCATGCCGATACGGTAATTGTCTCCGCCCAGCACTACTACTTTTTCCCCGGCCTGCGGGGTTTCTTTCAAGGCGTCTTTTTTGTTTGCAAAACCTACGCCTCCAGCCATCATAATTACTTTGTCGTAGGCGAATTTTTTTCGGTTTTCCTCGTGTTCAAAAGTCAGCAAAGAGCCGCAAATCAAGGGTTGTCCGAATTTATTTCCGAAATCGGAAGCGCCGTTCGAAGCCTTGATTAAGATTTGTGCCGGGGTTTGGTATAACCATTTTCTTGGCGGCATGGCGTCTTCCCATTCTCGGTTTAAATCGGTGTGTGGGTAAGAAGTCATGTAAACGGCTGTCCCGGCTATCGGGAGCGAGGCTTTTCCACCGCCTAAACGGTCGCGTATTTCGCCGCCGGTTCCGGTTGATGCGCCGTTGAATGGTTCGACAGTAGTCGGGAAATTATGGGTTTCCGCTTTCAGAGAAATGACGGTTTCAATATTTTTCACGGCAAAATAATCCGGTTTGTCGCCCGATAACGGGGCAAACTGTTCAATGACAGGCCCTTCATTGAAAGCTACATTGTCTTTATAGGCCGACACCAACTGATTGGGATTAAGTTGCGAAGTCTTGCGTATCAGGTCGAAGAGGGAGGATTCTTTTTCTACGCCATCAATGATAAAAGTACCGCTGAAAATCTTGTGCCGACAGTGTTCGGAGTTTACCTGAGAAAAGCCAAAAACCTCGCTGTCGGTCAGTTTTCGTCCCAACTTAATACTGACCTGGTTCAGGTATTTTATTTCTTCCTGACTCAAAGCCAAGCCTTCCTGCTGGTTGTAAAAAGCAATATCATCAATAAAAGCGATGGATTCCGGCTTTTTGTTAATCGTGAAAACATCCTGGCCGATACCACTGTAAATCCGCTGAAGCATAGGGTCATAACCTACCTCCCTGTTCGGTACGATAAGAAATTCTTCTATCCGGCTGATGCCTTCGATTCCCATGTTTTGGGTAATCTCTACGGCATTAGTACTCCAGGGTGTAATCATTTCTCTTCTCGGTCCGACCAGCAAAGCATCAATATTTCTCTTCGAAAGCGGCTCCGCATTGTTGAACAACCAAACCAATTTTCTGAGGTCTGTCTTTGAAAGTTTGAACTGGGTTTCAATAGCAATTATTGAATCAGTTACGGTTCTAAAAAAAAGAATCATTTCGAAAGCAGTTTATGTATTGTTTCTGCATGCAAAGATAGTATAAATCATCTAATTTTAATAGTAAATTTTTTATAAAATAAATGAAGTTATCCATGCTTTTATAAAGATATCTTAAGCTTGCAAGGGATAAGCCTTTCTTATCATTTGTATTCGTCCCAACTTTTGATAGGGATTTTCTCCATATCTATTTCGCAAAATGCCTGAATAAAAGCCGATGCCAAGCGTGAATTGGTAAACAGCGGAATATTGAAGTCTATGGCTCCGCGACGGATTTTGTAGCCGTTCGACAATTCACCTTCCGTCAGATTTTTCGGGATATTGACTACCAAATCGATTTGTTTATCGTGAATCATATCCAAAGCATTGGGTTTTCCGCCTTCGCTGGGTTGGTATACATGGATGGACGGAATATTGTTTTCCGACAAAAAGCGGTGCGTCCCTTCCGTAGCGTAAAGCGTATAGCCTTTCTGTTGTAACAGGCGGCAAGCATTTAAGGTATCCAATTTGGAACGCATGGTTCCACTGGAAACCAATACATTCTTTTTCGGTATCCGCATACCAACGGAAAGCATGGATTTCAGGACTGCTTCGTAATAATCATCGCCGATACAACCCACTTCGCCGGTCGACGCCATGTCCACACCCAGCACAGGGTCGGCTTTCTGCAAGCGGGAGAAGGAGAATTGCGAGGCTTTGATACCTACATAATCCAGGTCAAATTCGTTCTTACCGGGACGTTCTACTTTCTCTCCCAGCATCACCCGTGTAGCTAATTCGATGAAATTCAGTTTCAGCACTTTGGAAACGAACGGGAAACTTCGCGACGCCCGCAGGTTACATTCGATAACCTTGATTTCGTTGTCTTTCGCTAAGAACTGAATATTGAAAGGCCCGGTAATTTGGAGCGCTGCGGCGATTTCCTTGGCAATCCGTTTGATTTTACGAACCGTTTCCACATACAGGCGTTGCGGAGGGAACTGGATGGTTGCATCGCCCGAATGAACGCCGGCAAATTCAATATGTTCCGAAATGGCATAACTGACTACCTCGCCTTTGTCGGCTACGGCGTCTATTTCTATTTCTTTGGCGTTCTGTACAAACTCGCTGACTACCACCGGATGTTTCTGGGAAACGTATGCCGCCAGTTTCAGGAAACGCTCCAACTCCGTCCGGTTTGAACAGACATTCATCGCGGCGCCCGAAAGCACATACGAAGGACGTACCAGTACAGGGAATCCTACTTCATCCACAAATTTGTCGATATCGGAGAGCGAATTCAACTCTTTCCATCTTGGCTGGTCGATACCCAAACGGTCGAGCATGGACGAGAACTTGTGCCGGTCTTCGGCATTGTCGATATTCGTAGCGCTTGTTCCCAAAATAGGAACGCCGGCTTTATCTAACGACAGCGCCAGATTGTTCGGGATTTGTCCGCCGGTAGACAAGACCACGCCATGCGGATTTTCCAGTTCGATGATATCGACCACTCTTTCGTAGGTCAGTTCATCAAAATAGAGGCGGTCGCACATGTCGTAATCGGTTGATACGGTTTCCGGGTTGTAGTTAATCATTACGCCGCGCCATCCCCGGTTGCGGATGGTTTCCAAGGCGTTCACCGAACACCAGTCAAATTCCACACTGCTTCCGATGCGGTAAGCGCCCGATCCGAGTACGATGACCGACCGTTGGTCGCCTAAGTAATGCACATCGTTTGCCGTACCGTTGTAAGTCAAATACAGATAGTTGGTCTGCGCCGGATATTCGGCGGCCAAGGTGTCGATTTGTTTCACAACAGGCACGATACCTGTGTTTTTGCGTCGTTCGCGCAGCAGCGCTTTCTTTTCGGTAGCCGTATCCGAATTGTTGTACAGCAGTTTGGTAATCTGGAAATCGGAGAAACCTTTTTGTTTGGCGGTACGCAACAAGTCGTCCGGTAATGCTTCGATGGAATTGTAGCTTGCTATTTCTTTCGAACATTTGTAAATCAACTGGAGTTTTTGGAGGAACCACAAATCGATTTTTGTCAGTTCGTGGATTCGTTCGATGGAATAGCCTGTTTCCAAGGCTTGTGCGATAATAAATATCCGTTTATCGGTCGGCTCGGACAAGGCTTTGTCGATATCGTCCACTTCCAGGTCTTTGTTGGCGACGAACCCGTGCATGCCTAAGGCAATCATTCGCAAACCTTTCTGAATCACTTCTTCAAAACTGCGGCCGATAGACATGACTTCGCCCACGCTTTTCATACTTGACCCTATTTCCTGCGATACGCCATGAAATTTACCCAAATCCCAGCGGGGAATCTTGCAGACGATGTAGTCTAAAGCCGGTTCGAAGAAGGCGGTAGTCGTTTTGGTCACCGAGTTTTTCAGCTCTTGCAGACCGTAGCCCAAAGCCAGTTTGGCGGCGATAAATGCCAGCGGATAACCGGTTGCTTTCGATGCCAAAGCCGAAGAACGGCTCAGGCGGGCATTGACTTCAATCACGCGGTAATCTTCCGAAACCGTGTCGAAAGCGTATTGTACGTTACATTCGCCCACGATGCCGATGTGACGGATGATACGGATAGACAACTCCCGTAATTTATGATATTCGTGATTGGTCAGCGTTTGTGAAGGTGCGACAACGATACTTTCGCCCGTGTGTATCCCCAAGGGGTCGAAATTTTCCATGTTACACACCGTGATACAGTTGTCGTATTTATCGCGAACCACTTCATACTCAATTTCTTTCCAACCTTTCAGCGATTTTTCAATCAATAACTGGTTGGAATAAGTGAAGGCTTTTTCCGCCAGAATTTTTAATTCCTCGGGATTGTTGCAGAATCCGCTTCCCATGCCTCCGAGGGCGTAAGCAGCGCGGACAATGATGGGATAGCCTAATTTTTCCGCCGCGGAGAGGGCTTCTTCCACCGATTCGACGGCAAGGCTTTTGATGGATTTTACGTCGATTTGGTCGAGTTTTTTCACAAACAGTTCGCGGTCTTCGGTATCGATAATCGACTGGACGGGTGTTCCCAGCACGCGCACATTGTATTTTTCGAAGACGCCCGACTGATAGAGGGCGACTCCGCAGTTCAGCGCCGTTTGTCCGCCGAAAGAAAGCAGGATGCCGTCAGGACGTTCTTTTTCAATAACTTTTTCGACAAAAAAAGGCGTAATGGGAAGGAAATAAATTTTATCGGCCACCCCCTCCGAAGTTTGCACGGTAGCAATATTCGGATTAATTAAAACGGTGCTGATTCCTTCTTCTTTCAGCGCTTTCAATGCCTGGGAACCGGAATAATCGAACTCGCCCGCTTCTCCGATTTTCAAAGCGCCGGAGCCGAGGATCAGGACTTTGTCGGATTGCTCAGCCGCTGTCGTGTCGGGTTTGAGGTTGCGCATGGGGTGGCCGGTCAAGCCCGCTATGACAGTATTTTTGTTCATCACATCCATGAACATGTCGAACAGAAATTCCGTATCCGTTGGGCCGGAAGCCGCTTCGGGGTGGAACTGTGCGGAGAACCAGGGCTGGGTTTTGTGGCGAATACCCTCGTTGGTTTCGTCGTTCATATTGGTGAACAGGACTTCCCAGTCTTTACCCAGCGTGTTGGTATCAACGGCATACCCATGATTTTGCGAAGTGATGAAGCACTTGTCCGAATCGGCCATCCTGACCGGTTGGTTGTGGCTCCTGTGACCATATTTCAGTTTGAAAGTGGCGGCGCCACCGGCTTTGGCCAGCAATTGGTTTCCCATACAGATGCCAAAAATCGGTTTGCCGTTTTCCATGGCAGTCCGGATATGGCCGACAGTAATCCCGCAATGGTCGGGGTCGCCCGGCCCGTTTGAGATAAACAAACCGTCGTATTCGAGTGTATTGAAATCGTAATTCCAGGGAACCCGGATGATATTGACGTCTCTTTTCAACAGGCAACGGACAATATTGTGTTTGACGCCACAATCGACCAGCACCACCGTTTTGGCGCCATTTCCGTAGCGCAACACTTCTTTGCAGCTGACTTTGGCCACTAAATTTTCCAAACTCGGGTCGATAAAGTCAATGTCATCAGGAGAATCGAAAACGATTTTACCTTTCATTGAGCCTTTTTCGCGAATCAATTTTGTTAGTTCGCGCGTATCGACGCCATAAATCCCCGGCACTTTATGTGCTTTCAGCCAAGCGCCTAAACTTTTGCTAGCGTTCCAGTGACTGTATTCGTGAGAATATTCGGAAATAATAAGGCCGCTTATCCAGATTTTTTCGGATTCGTAAAATTCCGAAAGGCCATTGATAACATTGTCTTCCGGCACACCGTAATTTCCGACCAAAGGATAAGTGACTGTGAGAATTTGTCCGGCGTATGAGGGGTCGGTCAGGCTTTCCGGATAACCTACCATAGCAGTATTGAAAACGACTTCTCCGGCTGCTGGAGCTTCATAACCAAACGAAAAGCCATCAAATGTCATCCCGTTTTCCAATACCAAAACTATCTTTTTGTCCATATATTTTGTAGCGGAATTTTTTAACCGCACAAAGGTACGAAAAATTTTGGTTATTTTTCCAAAAGAAATGTACCGGATAAAAATACTATCTGAATTTATCTGAGGTGGGAAAATGTGGTAAAAATGGGATTATCTTTGAATAAAATTAAAAAAAACGTATAAAAACTACATTATTAAAATTTTAATTCTTATATTTGCAAAATAATACTTTTGCTTACAAAGTTGAACAGATTTTTCACAAGAAAATCAACAGAAACAGTTATTGCGGAAAAATTTGAAGCAATACTTTTTTTAGGTGATAACAGTCGTATGAAGGATTTTTATAATGATGCAAACCAACAAATACGTTGAGAGTCATTTCTAAGAAAGAAAAGTCAGGAAATATTGTCTTACACGATTATAATGTGTTTATTACAAATAAATACAAATTTATTCCCTCATCTCAAAAACAATAGCATTGCGGGAAATGGTATAAGTTGAGAAATACCCCACGCCTCCATTGCTTATATTCGTCACAATATTGGAAGATGGTCCGCCAAACATGGGATTTTCTCCGTTTTTTTCCTTCCTGCATTGTAAAATAAAATGATAATACCCCTCCGGAATCTGCCCTAATTCTACTTTTACGGCATCACCATCCCGCAGATAAATCCGCCTGTTTTCTTCATCCCGATTTCCTCCCTGACTTAAATTCGCCACATCGTCGAACAGGTAAATGTCTCCTTTGATGTACTGGCCATTGAATAAATCATCGTTTGTAACCACAAAATCAGTGAGTTTCCCGGTTAGCAGGGAATCATTGCGGAAAATGTTGAACAAATAATTATTTTTTTCCGGAAAATCTTGCATATATATGTACAAGATATGATTTTTGTAACGAAAAAGGTCAATTGATTCGAAAGACAAAGAATCAATTTGCGGAGAGGGTAGGGCAGTAGTCGTCGCTTCGTATTTGTCAGGGATGCCGTCCTTGTCAAAATCGACGTCTATGGTCAACATATAATCTATTCCGGCACGAACGCTGAATTCTGACTCGGAAAAATAGCGCCCTTTGATACTGTCGTCTTCCAAAAACCGGTAAAACAAGTTGTCGGAAGTTCGCACAACTACATTTGCTTCCGAAACGCCTTGGTTCGGCACATCATCGAAATAAGGCGACGAGCGGCTGATTTTCACTTCCTGTTTTTTGTAATCATCTGTGAGTACTCCGTATATGACTATTACCGGTGAGGCATCATCGGTCTCCAATGTGATGGGTTCCGTGCAACTGTTGCCAAACAACATGCCGATTATCAGGAGTTGTGTTATATTGATTATTCTCTTCATGGCTTAAAATTTGAAATTATAGGTTATCGACGGGACGATTCCGAACAGATACAATTTTTCCGCATAAGGAATCCCGGTATCATCATCTTGCTGGTAAATGATTGCCCACGGATTTTTGCGGTTATACACATTGTAAAGCGATAAATTCCATTCACCTTTCCATTTCTTTTTTGAATTGGGATTGGGAATATAATTCAGCGATAAATCCAAACGGTCGTAATTGGGGCGACGGTATTCGTTCCTGCCTGAATAGATGGGGAAATATTCCCCGTTTACTTCAAAACGGCCTACCGGATAGGTCGTTGGCGTACCCGTAGCGAATACCCATATCGCTGAAGCATTGATTTTCTTAGAAAAATTGTACGTTGCCACTACATTTACTACATGTGTCTTGTCGAAAGGGGCTAAATAGGTTTTCCCGTTGTTGACTTCGGGAATGTTACGTTCAGAGCGTGAAAGCGTATAATTGACAAATCCGGTGAGCCGACCGGTATTTTTTCTCAGCATCATTTCAATGCCATACGCTTTTCCGGTTCCGGTTCTTACTTCATTTTCCAATTGCTGGTTCATCAACAAGTCGGCATGTTCCCTGAAGTCTATCACGTTTTTCAGATTTTTGTAATACAATTCCACCGATGATTCATAGTCGTTTTCGGCGAAATTTTTAAAATAACCTGTAGAAAATAAATGCACTTCCTGGGGTTTAATAGTGGAGCTTGCCGAAAACCATATATCCAAAGGAGAACCTGCCGAGGAATTATTGGCCAATTGCATGTACTGGGAGTTGTGAGAATAATTGGCTTTTACAGAGGAGCTTTCAGTTAATCTCCATACGAAACCCAAACCCGGTTCCAAGGCTGTATATGTATGTTCATTGCTTCCCTTGTTGCTGAAACTCGAAAAGCGCAAGCCGTATTTAACCGCAAACCTGTCGGAAAATTTTTGTTCGTTCGACAAATAAACACCCGTTTCAAAGGCTTCGTTTCCCGGAATAATGTAATCGTTCAGATTCAGGCCTTTCATACTTATTTCTCCGGGGGTAAATTGGTGAAATATTCCGGTAAAGCCATACGATAAATTCCATAAATCATTGATTTCCTGTTGAAAATCGGATCGAAAAGTCCAGTCCCCGATACCGGATTTCCAGCTGACATCCATCTCATTCAGATTAGAGGCCAAAGCGTAGTGATAATCGGTGAAATGCAGGCTGAACTTGCCGAACAAATCATCGCGGAAAGCACGGCTCCATGTAAGTGAGGCGGCTGTATTCCCATAATCGAAACTTCCCAGCGAAACGCCCATTTTATCTAAACCGTTGTAAATATTTAGTTCAAGTTTGTCTTTTGTTGAAAAACGGTAAGTCATTTTTCCATTCAAATCATAAAAATACAAACGGGCGCCGCGAAGGTCCTTATCCGAAGACAGGAATAAAAACAGGTCGGCATACGTGCGGCGTGCGGCAGCTACCCACGAAACTTTTTCCCCCAGCGGGCCTTCTGCCATTAAACGGCTGGAAATAAGGCCTATTCCACCCGTTCCGTTGAATTTTTCCGGCATGATATCCCTTGTTTTTACTTCGAGCAGGGAAGACAATCGTCCGCCTTGCCGGGAAGGGAAGTGTCCCTTATAGAGTTCGACTCCACTGATTATGTCGTTGTTGAAAGCCGAGAAAAAACCCATTTGGTGCGAAGGGTTATAAACCACCGTATTGTCTAAGACAATCAGGTTCTGGTCGGGCGAACCGCCACGGACACTGAACCCGTTGCTGCTTTCCGACACCGATTGTACACCCGGCAATAACTGAAGGGTTTTGAGAATATCCACCTCTCCCATGATGGCCGGTAAAAGGCGGATTTCTTCTATACTCAACCTTTCTGTTCCCATTGTAAGATTGGAGATATTATGGTCTTTTCGTAAAGCGCTTATGGTTACCTCTTTTAATAAATTGCCGGGTCGCAGCACGATGTTTTGAACGGATTCGGAATCACGGCCGATTTTTATGTCTTTGTTTTCGTAGCCTACATAAGTAAAGCGCAAGGTAAAATTGCCTTCCGGAAGGGATAAATGATAGGTTCCGTTTTTATCGGAAATAGTTTTGTCCTTCGTTTCAACAACCAGAATACTTGCACCTGCCAAAGACGTTCCCGAATCCGAATCGGAAATACTTCCCCGGATAGTGCGCATTTGTGCAAAAGAGACCTGTGTAATAAACAGCAAAAAAAAACTTAGAATCAACCTCATAAGATAGTATGCCTTAAATAGGGCGTAAAGTTACGAAAATAAATAAAAGATGCAATATTGAAAATCAGCGGAGCTAAAGGCTTCCTCCCGCAACCTTCCTTATTGCCTCCGCCAGCCTTCAATTAGCAGCGCCATTAAGCAGCCATTTCCACACGGGGATAACTTTAATCGTGGTTTTGTTTTATTGACAGCACAAAAGTAGTATATTTTTATTTTATACGTAAAACAAAAATGATTTTTTTTTGCTTTTTTTATTCTACTATTTTTACCTACATCCCTTCGCTCACTTTTTGCAAACCTTAAACTTTTGGATTTTATGACTTAAAACCTTACCTTTGCTGAAAAAATTGCGATTATATGAAGACAGTATTAAGTGGAATCCGCCCTACAGGAAACCTGCATTTGGGAAATTATTACGGAGCGATGGTCAACTTCCTGAAAATGCAGGAAGAAAATAAATGTTTCTTTTTTATCGCCGATTGGCATTCTTTGACTACGCATCCGGACCCTAAAATGTTACACGTCAATGTCAGAAATGTACTTTCCGAATATCTCGCCTGCGGATTAGACCCGGAGAAAGCAACGATTTACATCCAGAGCGATGTGCCTGAGATTGCCGAACTTTACCTCCTGTTGAATATGCACGCTTACTTGGGTGAATTGGAGAAAACCGTTTCGTTCAAGGAAAAGGCACGCCAAAATCCCGACAATGTAAACGCCGGCTTGCTGACTTATCCGGTATTGATGGCTACCGATATTCTGATTCACAATGCCGATTATGTTCCGGTGGGAAAAGACCAGGAGCAACACTTGGAAATGACCCGCAACTATGCCAATCGTTTCAACTACAAATACGGCACGGATTACTTCAAACAACCGACTGCCTATAATTTTGACCAAGAACTGATTAAAATCCCCGGATTGGACGGGAGCGGCAAAATGGGAAAATCGGAAGGGAACTGCATTTATCTGATTGATGAACCGAAAGAGATTGAGAAAAAAGTGAAAAGAGCCTTGACCGATAATGGCCCGGAAGGCGCCAACACCCCTAAACCCGATTATATTGAAAACCTGTTTACCATCCTGAAAGTAGTTTCAACGCCTGATGTGGTAGCCTATTACGACAATTTGTGGAACAGCGGTGCGACGAAATGGTATGGAAATATGAAAAAACAACTGGCTGAGGACATCATCAAAGTGACAAGTCCCATCCGTGAAAGAATCAATGATATCAAAAACGATGCGGCTTATTTGCACAAAGTAGCTAAGGAAGGCGCTGAAAAAGCGCGGGAAAGTGCGGGTAAAACCTTGCAGGATGTCCGTGAAATAATGGGATTCAAATCTTTTTAAATTAGCAATATGGAACCGATTCTGATGATGGATTTAATCCCCCAGTACCGACGGATGCAAGCCGAAATGGACGAAGCCGTTTTGGGGGTTATCCGTTCAGGACAATACATCAACGGGGATGCCGTCCGGTCGTTCTCGGATGCCTTGTCGGAATATACCGGTTCGGAATTTGTGATTCCCTGCGCAAACGGCACCGATGCACTTCAGATTGCCCTGATGGCTTTTGATTTACAGCCGGGTGATGAAGTAATTGTGCCGGCTTTCACTTTTATTGCTGCCGCTGAGGCAGCCGCTTTGCTGCAACTGAACCTTGTTCCGGCAGATGTCGACCCGCGTACATTCAATATAGACGTGCAAAAATTAGAAAGCCTTATCTCTCCGAAAACAAAGGTCATTGTTCCGGTTCATCTTTTCGGACAAACTGCCGACATGGCTCCCATTTTGTCTATTGCCCGGAAATACGGTTTATACGTGCTCGAAGATAATGCACAGAGTATTGGCTCGGTATATACTTTCCCGGACGGAAAACAACAACAGGCGGGAACGATTGGCGATAGTGGCATTTTGTCTTTTTTCCCGACCAAAAATCTGGGTTGCTACGGCGATGGGGGCGCATTACTGACCGGTGATGCATCCTTTGCCCGCAAGCTCCGGATGATTGCTTTACACGGTCGATCTCAAAAATACTTTCATGAAATTATCGGATGTAATTCCCGTTTAGATACGCTTCAAGCCGCCGTATTAATGGTGAAATTACGGTATCTGGATGCCTGTATCCAAGCGCGTAAGACAAGCGCCATGCAATACGATGCCGGTTTGTCGACACGTATTGATTTGCTGGAAACGCCTTACTGTATCCCCTGCTCGACGCATGTGTACAATCAGTATACATTGAAAATAAAAAACGGCCAACGGGACAAGCTGCAAAAATACCTGAAAGAAAAAGGTATTCCTACGATGGTTTATTACCCGACTCCTTTACAAGATCAGCCTTCTGTCGGCAAATACCTGAAGCTGAGAGGAGACTTGAGCGAGAGCGATACACTTTGCCGTTCCGTACTCTCTTTGCCGATGCACACGGAATTGACAGCAGAACAAATCCGTTACATTATAAAACAGATAATGAACTTTTAGTTTTTATTTTATAGTTTTTAGTTTAAATTTATGAGTAGTTTTCAAGTACATTCTACAGCTGTTGTAGACGAAGGCGCCATTGTTGGCAGCGACGTTAAGATATGGCATTTTTCCCATGTCATGTCCGGCGCCGTCATTGGTGAAAACTGCACTATCGGGCAAAACGTGCTGGTTGCTGAAGGAGCAGTCCTGGGAAACAATGTCAAGGTACAGAACAATGTTTCGGTTTACACGGGCGTTATTTGCGAAGACGATGTTTTTTTAGGCCCCGGATGTGTATTTACCAACGTGATAAATCCCCGAAGTTTCATCTCCCGCAAAGAAGAATTTCGCCGGACATTGGTAAAAAAAGGCGCAACGATAGGCGCCAATGCCACCATCATCTGCGGTGTCACCATCGGTGAATACGCCATGATAGGGGCCGGCGCCGTCGTCACGAAAGATGTTCCGGCTTATGCCTTGGTAGTAGGTAATCCGGGCAGGCAAATCGGCATGGTCGATAAGGAAGGGAATACGGTGAAAATAGCAGATAGATAGCGCCTTGATGTGCCGTCCCTGCGAGACTTGGACTTGGGGATACGAGCTTGTCCGCAGGTTGAAACCTGCGGTTAATAAAGTACCGTCCCCTGGCGGGACTGCAAAAAGATGGGGAACTTTAAACAATTCATTTTACAAAAAAATAGCACTTCAAAAAAAGTTTTAGCCTTTTAATCAGTTAATTTCAAAATTAATTTTAAAAGTGAGAGGACCTATTTTCTTGGAAGAAGATAGTTTATCCGGAGAATCGGGCGGAATATAAAAACTGAATACATGAGAAAATTCAGTATAATAAACCCCTTTAGCCAATACCGGTTGTGGAGCAACATCGAAACAAAAAGGTACGGACGAAAAAAATTGATTTTTATCTATCCATGGGATAATTATTTTGCATTGTTTGTCTTCCCCATAAAAAGGAAAGGTTCGAAAGTTATCCGTACAGTTAACCGACATAAAAGGATTTCCGATAACACCTTTTGTTTGAGAAATAACTTTGCAAAAACCATCATTAATTAATTTGTATATGTCGTCAACAATTCTCAAATTACTTGCTTTTTCTTGATTTTCCATCTCAAGGCAGAAATTGAAGTTTTCGCCCTGTTTAAAAGAAGTTGCCGGTTTCCCTTGCTCATTCAACAGGTAAAATTTGAATTTAACTTCATTTGTAATATTCTCAATAACAGGATTATTACTGTTAAGCGGTATTTCCCAAATGTCTTCATCATCGTTGCATGAAAACCCTAAAAGGGTAAAACACAAAAATATACACTTAAAAATTTTCATAACTAATTAATTTTAATAATTAAAACATTCCAAAGGACATATTTATCTCCCCGCTCCCGCTCTCAGTTCGGGAGCCAAAGTGCAATGCCGTTACGCGCTACCTGTTTGAATTTTTTTTTCATGATTCAATAGAGTTAATTCGTTACAAACATACTGTTTATTTCATTAAATGACAAATTATTTTTGTTAAAAATACAAATTAGGGAAGTGAAATGATAAATTGAGTGATAAAGTAAATTCACTTACAATGACGAGTGCGACAATTTGAAATGTACCCGTTTTCGTTTTTTCTACAGGATTTTGTCTGTTACCCAAAAAAACTACCTTTGTACCATCATAAACGAATAATTACGCCAATGAAAATAGCTAAGTAAAAAAGAGGACTGTGCGCCATCAAGGATTCCGAATCAGCGGAACATTTTGGTAATCTCTCATGATCAATATTTTATAAACGAAATTAATATAAACAAGAATATTATACTTTATTGAAAGAATTTGTTGGCATTTTGGGAAAAGTACAATAATTTTCCGTATTTTTGCTGCAATTATATTGAATTAAACTATTTTATCTTATGAACAAATTCATTTTTTCAGTAATTATGGTATGTATGGGTTTCGCTTGTCAGGCACAAGACATTGCTTTACCAACTCCTAACAAAACAGGAGGTAAACCGTTGATGGACGTTTTGAACGAGCGCCAGTCGACACGTGAATTTTCCGACAAGGATTTGGATTTACAAACGCTTTCCGATTTATTATGGACTGCTTACGGATTCAACCGCGACGGCATGAGGGTTGTTCCTTCGGCAAATAATAAGCAGGAATTTACGATTTATGCGGTATTAAAATCAGGTGTTTATGTGTATGACGCAAAGGAAAATGTGCTGATTTTGAAAGTATCCGGCGATTTAAGGGAAAAAGCGGGTAAACAGGATTTTGTAGCCGTTGCTCCGCTTAACTTGGTGTATGTAGCCGATTTGAACGTCACTTCGAAAGAAACAGCCAATGCCGATGTCGGATTTATTGCCCAAAATGTGTATTTATACTGTGCTTCTGTTGGTTTAGGAACAGTGGTAAGAGGCTGGTTTGATGGCAATGATATTAAAACAGCTTTTGGATTAGCGGAAAATCAAGCGCCTATACTTGCACAGACGGTTGGATACAGGAAATAACCGTTATAACAATTATCTATGCTGATTTATTTTTCCCTCTAAATCACTGATTTTCTGTTTCAACATTTCGATATATTCCTGCTGATTTTTTAACATTGATTCTGGAATATTGATAAAATAATTGTTACTTGCTGAGTAGTTTCGCATTTTTTAATTCTAAAAATAAATGTAATATGAAAAAGTATCTATTGTTATTTGCCTTGTTTTTTAACTTTTTTGCCGCATATTCTCAAGAACCGATTGATGTGTGGAGTATTGTATTTGAAGAAAATGCCGAAAAATATTACTTTGTTCCGATGGCTTCGGTGTGGTTTTACGATTATGAAAATCCCGAAAAGTTGGAGTATTTTGTCTTTGGCAACGGGAGTAATTGGTGGCATATCGGAAAAATCCCCGATAAAAAATACAGAGCAAAAATCATGGCGCCCGGTTATAAGACAAGAGAGGTAGTGGTAGGAAATCTATCATCCAAACCACTGGGTAAAGAAAGAGCGGCAACTGTACATTTCAAACTCGAAAAAAGCACTACTAATACGTTGCGACCGACAACTTATTCCATAAAAAATTTTGAAAAAGCAAAAAAAATGAATTTATGGGAAGTGATTGCTTCATTAAAAGGATTGAACATTGACAAAAAAACAATGGAAATAACTACCGACAACGGAAAGAAGGTATTATGGTACCTGTGTGGTTATACTACTGAAGGTGAAAAAAAATTTAGTCAGTTCTTAAAATTACCCGCAGAAACATTCGGATTATTGGATATGAAATTCCTTTTCTACGACCTTTCCTCTCAAAAGTCCGATGTAGGCGGTATGCTGAATTTAGTTGTTATCGGAGAGTTTACAAAAAGCTTTCGCAGTAGAGAAATCGGCGAAGAACCATTTGAAATGTACATACTAAAAGAGTGATGGTTTATGAAAGAAAGTGTTTACAACCATTATATCGACTGCTTGCTATGCTGACTAAATAAAATATTTGCGGGAAAATGAGAAAAATAATCTTTTCCATTATAATCTTTTTTTTATCAGGTATTTGTGTTTTTTCACAAGTACGCATTGAAGGCACAATTACGGGCGAGACTGACTCTGTTCCGAGCGCATTGCCCTTTGCGAATATACTTGTTCTAAACGTAAATGATACGACAAAAATGGAATATGCTACGATAACCGATTTGAATGGTTTTTATTATATTGACGAAATCGCTGAAAATCAATATATTATACAGGTTTCAACCATTGGCTACAAAACAATATCGGAAAAAACGGAATTCTATATTCCTGTTGTCGGCGATGCTTTGGTGTATGATTATGAATTGGAAATTGATGATAATCTATTGAGTGAAGTTGTTGTAAGGGGACAAACAGTCAGGCAAGGTATAGATAAACGTATTTATACCATTACCAACAGCGACCTGAAAACTGCTCGTTTTTCTATGGATTTGTTGGAAAAAGTTTCAGAATTGAGCATAGACCCCGTAACACAAAAAATAAAAAGCGCCAGAGGCAGTTTGAAAATATTGATTGATGGAGTTTCTTCCGGCGAAATAGATTTAAAAGCCATTCCTGCCGATAAAGTTCTGAAAATGGAATTTTATGACATTCCGCCTGCACGTTATTTGGGCTATGCTTCAGTAGTAAATATTATCACCAAGCCAATAGAAAATGGCTTTTCGGCAGGTACAACTTTGCAACACGCTTTTACAACGGGCTTTGCCAATGACGATATTTTCATAAAGTACATTCACGGAAGAAATCAAATTTCGGTAGACTACACGCTTAATTACAGAAATTATACAAGAGTAGATGATACGGAAGGTATGAAATATACTTTCAACAATGTATTAGAAGACCGTACAGAACAGGCAAAAAGCGCTTTCGGTTACTCAGATAATTATATTAACTTAAAGTACCTCAATCAATTAAAAGACGATTATGTTTTTCAATTCAGATTTTCGCCAAATTATATGTCACAGCATACAAAATCAGACATCGGAAATATCAAATTGGTAAACAATGAAAATTCATACGAAATGTTTGGAAATAAAAATAATAAAAGCACGGTTTTCAGACCTTCGGCCGATGTTTATTTTTGGAAAAAACTACCTGATAATCAAGAAATTACAGTAGATATTTTGGGAACAACTACCGATGCAAAGCAAAATTATGCAAAACGAGAATACCTGAATGACGGTACGCTTGCTTTGGAAGATTTAATGCAACAGGAAAATTCAAAAAAATCAATCACTGGCGCTGCGAATTACGAAAAAACGATAAACGATCATTCTATTACGGCAGGTTACAAAATGGATGCGTACAATATGTTTTCCAAAGTGGAAAACAGTTTTGATAATGTCAATTACGAATCGTCTTACCTGTCGCACTATATCTACGGAATGTTTGGAGGAAAGGTGTTTAACAAAATGATGTACCGCTTGAGCTTGGGTGCAGTGAACAGGGACAATAAGACATTCAGTCAA
Source organism: Dysgonamonadaceae bacterium (assembly GCA_031289145.1). Classification (GTDB taxonomy): domain Bacteria; phylum Bacteroidota; class Bacteroidia; order Bacteroidales; family Azobacteroidaceae; genus Azobacteroides. The sequence goes on from JAITQA010000153.1 coordinate 24,053, forward strand.
ACCCGTTCTTCGTGGATTTTTATGCCGGTATTTCTTTTGGCATATTCTGCAAACAGCAAAAATTCGTTCCGTTTTGTGTATGGACAAATTTCGACTGAGCCGGATTTATCCCAATTAAGCAATAATGTGATTTATGTAACAAACAATATCGTCAGTCGGGGAAATCCGGATTTGGTAAACTCTGTAGCCAATATGTATTATCTGACTTACAATTATTTGGGAGATATTTTTCAATTCAATGCCGATTTTGCGTATGTCCACTATAATAAACCCATAAGTTCGTATTACACTGCAGAACCGGATAAAATCGTTTATACTTCATTTAACGACAAAGATTTACACTCTTACGGTATTCAGTATTCCGGTTCGATTAAACCGTTTAGTAACGATATACTTACCATAAAATTGAATGGCTCTGTGTTAAAAACAATTTCAAATACCACACATTATGGAAAGGTTTCGGATATTTATGTGCCGCTTTGGTACAATATTTTAATAAAATACGATAATTTCGTAATTGATTATCAAGGAAATATACTAAGCAAACAGCGAAACGGGCTGGCTTATGCTTCCGACGAAAACAACTCTCACCTGTCTGCACGATGGAAAAAGAATAATTTTTCTTTATCTGCAAACGTATTCTGGCTGCTTTCAATTTCAAAATACCATTCGGAATCAATGTCTCAAAATATTGTGCAATTTTACAAAGACCGAAAAATTCACGATAATGCCAATATGTTTACACTTGGCGTAAGTTATACTTTCAATTCAGGCAAACGCTACGAAGAACAAGCGAAAAAAATTGAAAATAAAGACTCTGATGCAGGGCTTTTTAAGTAGCAGAACATGAGCAAATACCCCGTAGTTCGACAACACGATGCGATGGATTGCGGCGCAGCTTGTGCAAAGATGATTGCCAAATTCTACGGCAAAGAATTTGCACTATCGTATCTGCGCACTATCTGTTACACGGTAAAAGACGGCGTATCGTTGATGAGTATCAACGATACACTTGAAACCTTGGGTTTTAAGACGATTGGTGGAAAAGTAAGTCTGAATAATCTGAAAACCAAAGCCTTGCTGCCTTGTATCCTGCATTGGGAAAGCAATCATTTTGTTGTTCTTTTTGCCGTAAAAAAAAGCAAATTCGGCAAAAGATATACCTTTATTGTCGGCGATCCCGGAATGGGTATTATCACGTTGTCGGAAGAAGAGTTTGTTAAAAAATGGATCAGCACAGTGAGTAGAGGCCAAAATTCTTTTTCCAACTTATTCTCGGTTTGTTTGTGGGCAGTTTACTAATGCTGGTATTTCCGTTTCTCACACAAGCAGTTGTAGATAAGGGAATTAATGAGAAAGATATCGGTTTTGTTTATTTGATTTTGATGGCACAACTTATGTTGTTGCTCAGTAAAACGTCTATTGATTTTATCCGCAACTGGATTTTACTGCATATCAGTATGCGGATTAACATTTCTCTGGTGTCCGATTTTCTGATAAAATTGGCCAAATTACCCATGCATTTTTTTGATACCAGTCAATTGGGCGACATTCTTCAACGCATGGGCGACCACGACCGCGTACAACGTTTTATTACTTCACAAACCTTAAATGTCTTCTTTTCCTTTTTTGTGTTTATTGTTTTCGGCATCGTGCTATTTGTTTACAGTACAAAAATATTTCTTGTCTTTCTGATTGGCAGCCTGTTGTATATCGGTTGGATTTTATTTTTCTTGAAGAAAAGAAAAATTTTGGACTACAAAGTTTTTGCGCAAAGTTCAAAAAATCAAAACAAAACCTTTCAATATATCAACGGGATGCAGGAAATAAAACTGCAAAACTGCGACAATCGCAAGCGTTGGGAATGGGAGGATGTGCAAGCCGATTTATTCGATTTGCAAAAGGAGTCGATGGGCTTGTATCAAAAACAGGGAATAGGGAATATTCTCATCAATGAAATAAAAAATATTATCATTACCATCGTGGCGGCTATTTCGGTCATCAACAACGAAATGACTTTGGGTATGATGTTGGCTACACAATACATTATCGGACAACTCAATTCGCCTATCGAACAAGTAGTGAAACTGATACAGGATTATCAAGATGCAAAAATAAGTTTGGACCGGATAAATGAAATTCACAATCGCGAAGATGAAAATGATGATTCTCTCGAAAATAAAAATATACCCGAAAGCAGCAATATAGTTCTTTCCGATTTAACTTTTCAATACGAGGGACCCCATTCGCCAAAAGTGATTAATAATGTTAACCTAACCATTCCTTCGGGAAAAGTAACCGCCATAGTAGGCGCAAGCGGGAGTGGAAAAACTACCTTGATAAAACTTTTATTGCAATATTACAAAGCAACAGAAGGGAATATTTTTCTTTGTGGGCATGACCGTAAAACTCCTGAAAACCAAATAGATTTATCCGAACTAAATACCAATTTTTGGCGTAATCAATGCGGTGTGGTTATGCAGGAGGGTTATATTTTTTCCGACAGCATTGCTAGGAATATAAATAATCTTTTTGTAATCATCACGCAAATAGACCCTACCCTGTTTGTCAATCCCAATGGCGCATATCGTATCGCTACTTGCCAAATGGTTCATTCAAATTCCCTGCCAACTGATTTTGTAACGGAAGGAACACTAAGTCTTAGCGCGAAAATTACAGGTCAAAAAACCTCTGTATTTGATTGGGTATTAGCAAATTTCTAAAATATTCACTTTTGCGGCATTGCCATGCAGAAGACAGACATACCTCGTAGTAATTTAGCGCTCCATATTATACAGTTCAATCCGGAAAGTAGTTCCCTTCCCGATCTCCGATTTATAGACATAAATCTTTCCGTTCCGGTAAGACTCGATTATCCGTTTGACGAGCGACAATCCCAATCCCCAGCCTCTTTTTTTCGTGGTATAACCCGGCTGAAAAACAGCATCGAATTTGGATTTGGTGATTCCCTTTCCGGTATCTGCAATATCCAGCATCACTTTCTCCCCTTTCTGTTGGGCCGAAATTGTTATCGTACCCTGGCCATCCATTGCATCGACGGCATTTTTAATCAGGTTTTCAATCACCCATCCGAAGAGGGATTCATTCATCATGACATGAATCGTTTCGTCGGGGAAACGGGTAGAAATAGTCACCTTCGAAGAGATTCTCCGTTCCAGATAGGTGATAGCGCGTTGGATGCTTGCCGCCAAATCCATGGGTTCCGGGTCGGGGTTGGAGCCTATTTTTGAAAAGCGTTCGGCGATGATTTTCAACCGTTGTACATCTTTGTCTATTTCTTCCAAAAGTTTGGCGTCTATATCTTTGGTTTTGAGGTATTCTACCCAAGCCATCAAGGAAGAAATGGGCGTGCCCAACTGATGGGCTGTTTCTTTCGACAGACCTACCCAGACCCGGTTTTGTTCGGCTTTTTGGGTACTGTTCAAGGCGACAAAAGAAATGATGATAAAAATAAAAACAACAGCTAATTGAACAAAAGGGAACAGTTGTAATTGTTTCAGAACGGTTGAATCATCGTAATAAACATATTGAATCAGATTTTCTTCATCGCTGATAGGAATCTTAATCGTGATCGGTTCGTGCTTTTTCCTAAAGGCTTTGATTTTTTTCTCAATGAAAGAAGTATCGCTTTCATTCGAAAAATGAATGTTCCTTGTATCAAACAGATGATTCGAATCGTCGGTCAAGATAAGCGGAATCGTGGTGTTTCCTTCAATTATTTTAGTCAAAAAAGCATCGTAATTGATAAAAATATTTGTTGTATCTTCCTCAGAAATAAGTGCTTGTGTGTATATCAAAGCGACCGATTCCGCCCATGTTTCAATTTTTTTGCGTTCTTCTTCTTTTAATTTACTGACAAGGGAATTTGTCACCCAAACAGATGCAATGGCAATAACAATTGCCGTGAAAATGAAAAAATACCTGAATATTTTATCCGATTTATATCCGATCGACATATTCACAACACTTCTAATATGACAGGTGCATGGTCGGAAAAAGCGATTTCCGGATAAATCGCCGCATTTTTCAAGCGGTTTTTCAAAGCATCCGTAACAATATGATAATCAATTCGCCAGCCCAGATTTTTCTCTCTCGAACCGGCACGGAAACTCCACCAACTGTATTGATTCGGTTCTTGGTTGAATTCCCTGAACGAATCTGTAAAACCGTGCGCTATCAACCGGTCGAACCACTCGCGTTCTTCGGGTAAAAATCCGGAAGCATTTTTGTGTCGTTCCGGGTGATTGATGTCGATGGGTTTATGGCAGATATTGTAATCGCCGCAAATCACGAGATTGGGGCGTTCCTTGCGTAAATTCAGCAGGAAAGTGGTAAAGGCTTCGAGAAATTCCATCTTGACCGCCTGACGCACATCGCCGGTTGTTCCCGAAGGGATATAGACACAGACAACCGTCAGGTCGCCGAAATCGGCGCGTACCACCCGGCCTTCATTGTCATACAGGGGAATTTGCATCCCGATGGCAGAATAATCCGGCCTTACTTTACTGAAAATGGCCGTTCCGCTGTAGCCTTTTTTGACTGCCGAATGTATCAACTGCGATTCATAACCCAAACTTTGCAAAGTAAATGTGTCAATTTGTTCGGGCTGCGCCTTTGTTTCCTGCACACAGAACACATCGGGATTTTCTTTCTCCAACCATTCGAAAAGGCCTTTGCCTGCTGCCGAACGAATTCCATTTAAATTAAAAGATACTATTTTCATCCCCAAAATTTCTAATTTCTAATTCCTAACTCCTATATTCTCACTCCAAATAAGTGTACCCATACAGTCCCGACCGGTAATTCGAAAGAAATTCCCTCCCTTCCTCTACCGATATTTTCCCTTCTTTCATGGAGGAAGTCACCCACGACTCTACCGTGCGAACCAATTTTTTTGCGCTGTATTGAACGTATTCCAAGACGTCGGCTATCGTTTCTCCGTCAATAATTTGCTCTATCTGATAACTGTCCTTGTTTACAGAAATATGAACGGCATTGGTATCGCCGAACAAATTGTGCAAATCGCCCAGGATTTCCTGGTAAGCGCCCACCAAAAATACGCCGATATAGTACGGTTCCCGTTTATTCAAGGCATGTACCGGCAGATGGTAGGTATAATTTTTCATATTGATGAAATTATCTATTTTTCCGTCCGAATCGCAGGTAATGTCTTGCAATGTTGCTGTTTTCGATGGTTTTTCATCCAAGCGGGAAATAGGGACAATCGGAAATACCTGGTCGATAGCCCAAGAATCGGGCAGAGACTGAAACAGCGAAAAGTTGCAGAAATATTTATCCGGCAGCATTTTGGATATTTTCCGAAGTTCTTCCGGCGCATGTTTCATATTCATTGCCATCTGATACACTTCGCGGGCGATAGACCAGTAGAGTTTTTCGACCTGAGCGCGGGTCCGCAAATCCAATAATCCGAGACTGAACAAATCCAGCGATTCTTCGCGAATCTGTTGGGCGTCGTGCCATGTCTCAATCAGACGGGGCTGGTTCATTTCATCCCACAATTTATACAGTTCCTTCACCATTTCATGGGCGTCTCCGGGTAATTCCTCTTCTTCGCCCCATTCGGGCAAAGTGGTCGTTTCCAAAACCTGAAAAACCAAAACCGAATGATGCGCCGTCAGTGAACGGCCGGATTCGGTAATGATATTGGGCTGTGGGATGTTGTTTTTAACGCAGGCATCGACCAAGGAGGAAATGGAATCGTTGACATACTCCTGAATGGAATAATTCATGCTGCTTTCGCTCCCGGATGAGCGCGTACCGTCGTAATCGACGCCCAATCCACCTCCAATATCCACAAAATCAACCGAATAACCCAGATTTCGCAATTGGACATAAAACTGAGAAGCCTCGCGCAAGGCGTTTTTAATACGCCGTATTTTGGTTACCTGACTGCCGATATGGAAATGAATCAGCCTGAGACAATCCTCCATCTTGTTTTTTTTCAAGAAATCAAGGGCTTCCAAAAGCTCGCTGGACGAGAGTCCGAATTTGCTGACATCGCCGCCCGATTCTTCCCATTTGCCGCTTCCGGCGCTGGCCAATTTGATGCGTATACCGATATTGGGACTAATTTTCAGTTTCTTTGCCAGGTCGGCAATGAGTCTCAGTTCGTTCAGTTTTTCGACAACGATAAATATCCGTTTCCCCATTTTTTGCGCCAAAAGCGCCAATTGAATATAATCTTCATCTTTATATCCATTGCAGATAATCAGGGAATCATTGCTTGTGTTGATGGCCAAGACGGCATGAAGTTCCGGTTTTGAACCGGCTTCCAATCCGATATTGAATTTTTTGCCGTGGCTGACAATTTCTTCCACTACTTGACGCATCTGATTGACTTTTATCGGATAGATGATAAAATTCTGAGACTGGTAATTGTATTCTTCTGCGGCAATCTTGAAACAATTGGAAATTTTTTCGATACGATTATCTAAAATATCCGAAAAACGAAGTAAGACCGGCGCTTCCACGTCACGAAGAATTAATTCGTCCATCAATTCCTTCAAATCAATTTCCGCTCCGTTTTTTTTAGGGGTCACCGTAATATGTCCTTTTTCATTGATGGAAAAATAATCCAAACCCCAGCCGTAGATATTGTACAGTTCGGCTGAATCTTCTATGCGCCATTTTCTCATTTCAAACCTGCATTTTTGTAAAATTGTTTTTAAAAATCCGGTACGAAAGTACTAAATATATTTGTATTATCAGGTGGATTAGGCATATTTTTAATATCTTTGTGCTTCATGAATGGTAAAATAATGATAGAGCAGGTAAAAATCTTATCCGATACGCAATTGGGTGTGGTCGTTTTTCGAAGGAACAAACAGGCGAGAAAGTACATAATCCGACTCAAGAGTCATACGGTATATGTTACGATTCCGGACAAAGGAACGTACAGGGAAGCTGAGAATTTTTTCATCAAAAGCAGAAATCTTTTATTGGAAAAAAAAGCGGAACTGTCAGCAAACACGGTTTCTCCTGTGGACGAAATGAATCTGAGGAAGCAGGCGCGAGCTTATTTGCCATCCAAATTAGCTGAATTAGCCAAACTACATAGATTTGAATATCAATCTGTTAGAATAAGAAAGAGCAAAACCCGCTGGGGATCTTGCTCTTCAAAAGGAACGATAAGCCTCTCTTTTTACCTAATGCTATTACCTCATTATCTAATTGAGTATGTATTACTTCACGAACTTTGCCACACGGTTCGGATGAATCACAGCCCTGCTTTTTGGGAACTGTTAGACAGCTACACACAAGGGAAAGCCAAACTGCTTCAGAAAGAATTAAGAAATTACAAAATTCCCTGATTTAACGCTTGTTTTTGCTATCCGAATTTCGGCGATTATCCGGTTTATTACCGGAAGGAGACCGATTGCCATCATCGGATTTTTGTTCTTTGCTTCGTTCTCTCTGTTCAAGTATCTGTCTTGCAAACTGCTGTTCTGCTTGTATATACAGGAATATTTTTTCGGCTGAAATCACCTTGGGAAATTTAACCGTATAGTATTCATATTCCAACTGTACTTCTTTCTGTTTGCTATCAGCACAAAGCTCAATAAGTTTTTTGTATTCGCTTTCCGCGTAATGTTTTCCCTCTTTTTTAGCTTGATTGTATTCGTACATTGCTTTCCTGACTATCCGGTTCAATTCAAACTTTTTCCCCTGCAATTCATCACACAACGGCCAGAAATCCTTAGCGTCTTCATTGTTCAAATTCATTGCTTTGGTAATAAAAGCCACCCTTTTTTCTTTGAATTGTTCAAACTCCTGTTTCCGCTTGTCATCTTGTTGGGCAAAAAGGAAAACATTCATTCCCACTAATCCGAAAAACAGCAGTATTAACTTTTTCTTTGTCATTTTAATAATGTTAACTTTTTCTTATCTTAAAACCCTTCCGAATAATTAGCCAGACTGAAAGTAGCATCATCATACGCTATCTTTGCCAGTCCGTCTTCATAATAGTTGTAAAAATCTTCGATATCCGACGGAGAACTCAAATTAAGTCCTTCAGACGCATAACCATTAATTCCCGTTTGACGAGGCGCTCCCACAAAAATCCTGACAATCAGGGCAATTCCGACAAACATAGCAGCCATATATGCCCAAGGCTGCACCTTATGCCACAAACTCACCGTTTTCGGCTTTCCCGGAATACGCTCAGGCAATTGCGACATGATGTCAGCGGTCAATCCTTCAAAATATCCCTCCGGAACACGAAAAGCGTTAACCTTTGCTAAATCGTTTAATTTTACTGTCTTTTTGTTCATAACTCTCGCTTATATAATTTATAGACTATTAAAATCCGAAAAAGTTTAATCGCGATTTAAAAATTCTTCAATTTTTTTTACCGCATGGTGATACGACGCTTTCAAGGCGCCTACCGACGTCCCCATTATTTCCGACATCTCTTCATAATGCATTTCTTCATAATAACGTAAGTTGAAGACTGCCTTTTGTTTTTCAGGTAAAGAGATGATGGCTTTCTGAAGTTTCAATTGTATTTCATCACCATCGAAATATTCGTCGCTTTCCAATTTTTCTATCAGAAAAGCGTCTTGGTCGTCGATGGAAACATTGTTCTGTGCATGTTGTTTGTTCAGGAAGGTGATGGATTCATTGAATGCAATCTTGTACAGCCATGTCGACAATTTGGCCTCTCCCCTGAAAAAATCAAGGTTCATCCATGCTTTGAGAAATGTATTTTGCAGCAAATCGTTGGTGTCATCATGCGAAACTACCATTTTTCGGATTTGCCTGTAAAGTTTTTCACTGTAATAAGAAACAACCAATTCAAAAGCTTTCCGCTGTAAGTCGGGATCTGCGCTTCTTAACTGCTTGAGTATTTCTTCTTCGTTATAGAGCTTCATGCATTCATTCGATTTGTGCGACAAAAATAATAAAAAAAACTGACTTTCTTTCTCTAAGTAATTATTTATTTTTCTCTATTTCTTCTCTTATATATTAATAATTCCTTGTATTACTAAAAGTAAAGCACACAAAGACATTTTCCGACCGGTACTTCAACGAGCATCCGCACAAATACAACCTGTTCGGCCTCTCTAAAATGTTGTTCGATTATGGTATTGAAAATGCCGCCACAAAAATTGCAGACAAAGCAAACCGAAAAAAAGAACTATTGCACGCCACACAGCAATACCTCTTGCTATCCTCTGCCGCTTTATTGCTTGTATTAGCCTGTATCTCAAACAATCTATTCACCAGCCTTATCCCCACTGTCCCTATCGTCCTTAATCTGCTTGCCATCCCTCATTTTCTATCTGGCGCTTATCAATATCCTGGCCCTGCCTTACAGTTTCTGGAGCGTATGGTATCAAAAATTCAAAGCCAAGCAATGGTGTGTGCTTTGCCTGATAGTACAGGTCTTGCTCTGGCTTATTTTTGCAGTAAACCTCGGATTTGGATGGATACAATTGCCGGATTTCAACACGACAAGTTTAATTAATTGGCTGATTATCGCCTGCATTTTCGGCACAATAATTTTGAGTATCAATATTTTAATTCCGAGTTTGAGCAAAGGAAGGTTCGTAAGTTACTTAAAGCAGGAAATCAACAGCATCAAGGCCGATGAGGCGGTATTCCG
>JAITQA010000162.1 GCA_031289145.1 Dysgonamonadaceae bacterium
CATCTACTACGACTTTACCATTTTGGATAATAATGGTATTCGCAGTCCCCAAATCCATGGCTATTTCCTGCGTAAATGAAAACAATCCCATTTTATATCAGTTGTTTTTAGTGTTTAAAATGACGAATACCCGTCATTACCATTGCTATATCATTTTTATTACAATATTCGATCGACAAATCATCTTTAATTGATCCGCCCGGCTGAATAACCGCCGTAATTCCCGCTTCATGCGCTATCTCTACGCAATCGGGGAAAGGGAAAAAAGCATCGGAAGCCATGACGGCTCCCTGTAAATCAAAGCCGAAAGACGTCGCTTTGGCAAGCGCTTGTTTCAATGCGTCGACCCGCGAAGTTTGCCCTGTTCCACCGGCACAGAGTTGTTTGTTTTTTACCAGTACAATGGCGTTCGATTTGGTGTTTTTTACCACTTTATTGGCAAACAGCAAATCTTCAATTTCTTGTTCAGTGGGCGCTTTTTGGCTTACCACTTTCAGATCAGCTTCTGTTTCAATACTTAAATCCTTATCTTGGGTCAAAACGCCGTTTAACAAGGATCGGAACTGAGATTTCAGTAGCGGATGCTCTTTTTGTATCAGGATAATCCGATTTTTCTTCTGCATCAGAACCGATAAAGCGCTCGTATCATAGTCCGGAGCAATGATAACTTCGAAGAAAACTTTGTTGATTTCTTCAGCCGCTTCTTTGTCGATAGGCGCATTGCAAATCAGAATACCGCCGAAAGCAGATATCGGATCTCCGGCCAAAGCAGCTTCCCAGGCTTCTTTTACTGTTGGACGGGAAGCGATCCCACAAGCATTGTTGTGTTTCAGTACGGCAAAAGTTAATTCGTCGAATTCCGACAGCAACGTGACGGCAGCATCAATATCCAACAAATTGTTATATGAAATTTCTTTCCCTTGCAATTGTTCGAATATAGCCTCAAAATCGCCATAAAAAACACCTTTTTGGTGGGGATTTTCTCCGTAACGTAAATTTTTGACATTGTCTTCGGCAAAACGAAAATGAGAGCCTTCCGCTTCGTCGAAATAATTGAAAATAGCGGCATCGTAAGCAGCAGAAACAGCAAAAGCTTCTTTCGCAAACCATTTGCGTTCTTCTAAGGTAGAAACAGGCCCATTTTCGGACAGTAAATTATCCAAAGGCCCGTATTGTTCTTTAGAAGCGACGATGATCACGTCCTGATAGTTTTTGGCTGCCGCCCGAATCAAAGAGATTCCGCCGATATCTATTTTTTCTATAATCTCATTGTTGTCTGCTGTAGAGGCTACTGTTTCTCTAAACGGATATAAATCTACGATTACCAAGTCTATCTCAGGAATTTCGTATTGTTCGATTTGTTGTTTATCGGATGCATTATCCCGCCGATTCAATATTCCGCCAAAGACTTTGGGGTGCAAAGTCTTTACTCTTCCACCTAAAATGGAAGGGTAACCGGTCAAACTTTCTACTGCTTCACACGGATAGCCCAGTGATTCAATAAAATCACGGGTACCTCCGGTTGAATAAAATTTGACACCGCCTCTATTTAATTTTTCCAGAATTTCATCTAAGCCATCTTTATGAAAAACCGAAATCAGCGCGCTTTTAATTTTTCCGGAAATGGACATACGCTTATATTGTGTTATTACTAATTTTTATAGGTCGCAAAATTAAATAAATACTTTTAAATAAACAATGTTTATATTGCAAAGATAAGCATAAATTATGGTTTTTTTCTACAAAAATGAAAAATCATTCAGAAATAATCTATATTTTTGTATGCTGAAATGAGATTATTCCGAAAAATATAAAAAGTACAGATGAAACGATTCAATTATCTAATACTGTTTTTCATTTTTTTTATCGTTTTTCCTTTGAAAGCCGAGAGGGTAAGAATCTTTACGCCCGACGATGGTCTTTCCAACAGCCATATCACTAAAATCTATCAGGATTCGCAAGGATATATATGGGTTGCCACCGAAAACGGGCTTAATAAATTTAACGGATGCAATTATATTACTTATTCCGAACAAAAAAATGATTCTACTTCACTGAAAGGAAATTATGTCTATGAAATATTAGAAGACAGGCATGGCATTTTTTGGGTTGGAACCATGAAAGGCCTGTTTCAGTATGATAGAAATACCGATTCATTTCATCCTTTTCTGATCAGAGGAGAAAATCCTTACTATTTGGATCGTGTTATTTGGATATTGGAAGACAAGAAAGGAAATATCTGGTTGTCCAATCCGGGAAACGGCATCATTTGCTTAGATGCGAAAACTTTGAAACCGACTTTTTACAATGCAGCGAACAGCGATATCAAGGATGTGAATATCGATAATGCTTACGAAGACGCATTGGGCAACCTTTGGTTGGGGACTTATTCTAACGGCATATATGTTTTTGATACGGAAACGAAAGCTGTAAGTCATTATATGTATGATCCTTTGGTATCCACCGGCTTGCGCAATAACCGGATTTTATCTGTTTGTGAAGATACTTTCGGACGGGTTCTCGTCGGAACCATGGGTGGAGGGGTGAGTGTTTTCGATCGTCCAAACCGGACGTTCAAAACGGTGATGCAAGGAAACAGTCAAACAGAGAATCAAATATATGCAATGTGCGTAGAAAAAAACGGCAATATTTGGTTAGGTACAGACGGATCCGGTATCAGACGGTATGATGCGAATGGGAAACGCTTGCCGGATTTGGATTTGGCATCCAATCTGAGTAATCTTGGCCAATCAAAAATTCACCAGATATTTGAAGATAAGCAGGGAAATATGTGGATCGTACTGTATCAACAGGGAATTTTATTCGTTCCCACCTTGGGGAAAACTTTTAAAAATTATGGCTATAACCCGTTCGATCCCGTGCATAGCATCGGCACCAGTTGTGTTATTTCAATTTTGGAAGACAGTAATGGCGATCTTTGGATTGGAACAGACGGAGACGGATTGTTCAGAGTTACCCATTCGGATCAGAAAATCACGCATTTTACCCACGAAAACAATCCCGGAATACCGGGCAATGTGATAACCGCTTTATTTGAGGATAGAAATAAAAATATCTGGATAGGAACTTATGTCAATGGTATGTTTCGCTATAACAGGAAAACAGGTCTTTTCGATTCCCATCATATAAGTGACGGATCGAGTAATAATTTAAGTTACAACTATATAACCTGTTTTTTACAGGATGCGGACGGCGTATTGTGGATAGGAATGAATGGCGGAGGAATTAATCGTTTTGATATTGAAAAAGCAATATTCAAACAGTACAAATACGTTGCCGGATATATGGATACGCAATTATTCAGTAATTGGGTGTATGATTTATTGATGGATGATGATAAAAATATCTGGATTGCCACTTCAAATGGCCTGAGCCTTTTTAATCCTCAAACCGAAACTTTTTTTGACCTCTCCTGGCATGGTGAGGCAATGAATGAAAATCTTATTTATTGCCTGAACAAGGATTATCAGGGTAATATTTGGATAGGTAGTTTTTTCGGCCTTTATTGCATCAACCCGAAAACAAAAATAATCAAGCATTTAACTACTACAGACGGATTGCCTGACAATATGATTAACGGGATTGAAGAAGATGAAAATCACTGTTTATGGCTCAGTACCGGAAAGGGCTTGTGCCGGTATGATGTTGCAACCGGCAGTATGCTGAATTATTATGTGGAAGATGGTATCCAAAGTAATGAATTTCGCAGAGGCAGTTTCTTTAAAGGAAGGGACGGACGGATGTATTTTGGCGGAATCAACGGGTTGACCTCCTTTTTACCTTCACAGTTGTTGTATAAAAATACGTTGTTGCGTCTGGCATTTTTGGATTTATTTATTTATAATGAACCCGTTAAGGTAGGGAAATCAAAGATATTGGAAAAAGTCTTGGACGAATCCGAGTCTGTTCGGTTGCATCACAACCAAAGAGATTTTACTTTTACTTTTGCCGCACTGGAATACAGGATACCACAAAGAGTTATCTATTACACACAAATGGAAAATTTTGATATGCAATGGCGTTTGGTCAATTATCCCAATCGGAGCGTCACGTATACCAATCTGAATCCGGGGAAATATGTATTTAAAGTAAAAGCAACGCTCGATGGAGAAAATTTTCTGCAAAGAGAGATACAAGTAATCATCGACCCGCCTTTTTGGTTATCTGTATGGGCGAAGCTAATTTATGCGCTGTTGCTTGTAGCTTTGGCGTATAGCATTTATATTTATTTGACAAACAGGATGAAACAAAACCAAATTATAAGAGAAAAGGAACAGCAAAAAGAAATCTCGGAAAGTAAACTGCAATTTTTTACGGATATCTCTCACGAAATAAGGACGCCTTTGACCCTGATAATCGGCCCAATAGAAAAATTATTAGACGAATCTGCTTATCCCCATGTTTTGCCTACCTACCGGATTATTCATAAAAATGCTATCCGTATTCTGAGATTGATTAACCAGCTAATGGATTTGAGAGCGGTTGAGAAAGGCAAACTGAGGTTGAAAGTGGAAAAATCTTCTTTGGAAGAATTTACAAGAACCATCATGGAATCTTTCTATGATTTGGCTAAAACAAAAAATATCAAATTTGATTTGATTGTCGAAGACAAGCTGCCATTCATTTACTTTGATAAAGATTGTTTAGACAAAATCATTTTTAATTTACTCTCCAATGCTTTTAAATTTACGCCTATAGGGGGTAATATTATGGTATATCTCGGTACGAACGGCGATACTATCGAAATACGGATAGAAGATACCGGCGTCGGTATTGAAAAAGAAAAACAAGCATTTATTTTCGACCGCTTTTATCAGGTTCGCAATGCAAAAGCAAACACAAAAATGGGGACAGGTATCGGCTTACACCTGTCGAAAATGATGATAGAATTGCACAAAGGCGCTATCCGTGTGGAAAGCGAGCCTGAACATGGCAGCAAATTTATCGTGACGCTTCCTTTGGATGAAAAAATTTATAATCCGGAAGATTTTGGTTCGGAAAATGTGGTTGAACCTGTCGTTATGTTACAGCCGTCTATCCCTGCGCTCCCTGCTGCGCGCACAAAGGATGAAAAACAGCGAAAAGAAAATGACAATCGGATAAAACGGTCGTTAACACATTCCGTATTGATTGTTGAGGATGATGTGGATATTTTGAACTATATCAAAATGGAATTTTCAGAGAAATACATCATTTATACGGCCTGTAACGGGAAAGAGGGTTTAAATCAGGCCTTGAAATTTTTGCCGGATATAGTTGTCAGTGACATTGTTATGCCGGAGATGGATGGTCTCGCGCTATGTCGGATTTTGAAAGTCAACGATAAAACCTGTCATATTCCGGTCATATTGTTAACGGCGAAAACCAGTATGGAACAACGAATTGAAGGCTTGGAAATGGGCGCTGATTCTTATATTCCCAAACCCTTCAACTTAAAACATCTTGAAACAAGAATCGACAAACTTATTCATCTGCGAACGACCCTGATGCTGAAATTTTCCGGAGAGGACAAAAATAAAGCGGATATGTTGAAAGTGATTACTTCCGACGAAAGATTGTTTCAAAAGTTCAATGAAAAACTGAAAGAACAAATCAGCAACCCCGATTTAAGTGTTGAATCAATTAGTAACGACTTAGGTTTGAGCCGAGTACACCTAAATAGACGCTTGAAATCAATCATCAACGAGTCGCCGAGTACATACATTCGCAGCTATCGTTTGAAACAAGCCGCTCATTTATTGTCCGGAAAAAAAATGTCGATTGCGGAAGTCGCTTATGCAGTAGGATTTTCATCACATGCCTATTTCAGCAATCTCTTCAAAGAACAATACGGCATGTCTCCTACGGAATACATGGAGTTGAATGCTTCTCCTAATGCATAATTTTGAATAACAACTCTTTGAGTAAGCCTGCATCGGAAATGGATGCATTGCCTACTCCTTTGGATTTGGCGTCACATTCACGTACCAGCGAAACGATTTGCATGGTTTTGAGCGGTGCGTAATTACGGAGCGCTTGCATGTAGTCGACAATTTGCAACTGGAACCGGAATCCGAGAAGCGACATTAGGTGTGCTTGGTTTCTGTCTTTTTCATAATGGCAAATCATCAGATTGGAAAAGAAATTGAACAGGGTAGTCAACGTTATCGTGAGCGGATTGTTTTTCGGATTTTGTTCAAAATAAAAGACGATTCGGTTGGCTTTCAGCACATCTTTGTTCGCCAGCGCTTTTTGCAATTCAAAATTGTTGTAATCCTTGCTGATACCGATGTTTTTTTCAATCAGTTCGGTAGTAATAGCGGCGTCTTTTTCCGGAAGAGAAATGATTAGTTTCTCCAATTCGTTGACCAATTTACTTAAATTATTTCCTAAATAATCGGTCAGTAGCTGGGCTGCTTTCATGTCAATTTTTACCTTACGTTCGCGAAGGAAAGCGGTAATAAAAGGTGGAACCTGGTTGTCGTATAATTTTTTAGACTCAAAGACAAGGCCTGTTTTGTCTATTTCACCCGACAATTTTTTCCGTCCGTCCAATTTTCCGTATTTGACATTGATAACTAAGACGGTTGAGCGCATGGGTTTCTTGACATAATGCACCAAATCGTCGATATTTTTCAAACTTTGCGCTTCTTTGACGACCACTAATTGCAGCTCCGACATCATAGGGAAGCGTTTACAAGCGTTGATAATGGTTCCGACATCAGTATCTAAGCCATAGAAAACAGATTGGTTAAAATCTCGTTCCGACGCATCCAGGACATTTTCAATCAGTAAATTTGTCAATTGGTCGATAAAATAGCTCTCTTCACCTTGAAACAGATAGACAGGCACAAATTTCTTCGCGCGGATATTTCCTTTTATTTCTTCAAATCCCCATTCTTTTGCCATCGTAAATTACCATTCGAAACGGAGGTGTTTCACCGTTTCTTTGTTTTCAATAATCGTTTTCAAAGCCTCAATACCGATATGAACATGCTCTTCCACAAAGTTTTGTGTGACATGTATATCGCTTTTTTCTGTCTTGATTCCTTCCGAAATCATCGGTTGGTCGCTGACCAACAGCAGTGCGCCGGTAGGTATCTGGTTGGCGAAACCGGCTGTGAAAAGCGTTGCCGTCTCCATATCCACGCCGATGGCACGGATTTTCAGGAGGTATTCTTTAAATTCATTATCATGCTCCCACACCCGACGGTTGGTGGTGTAAATAGTGCCTGTCCAATAGTCTTTCCCATGGTTCCGCACGATGGAAGAGACAGCGCGAAGAAGGCTGAAAGCCGGTAAGGACGGCACTTCATGCGGAAAATAATCATTGGAAGTTCCTTCTCCCCTGATAGCTGCGATAGGCAGGATATAATCACCCAAAGCATTTTTCTTTTTAAGTCCCCCGCATTTTCCAAGGAAAAGGGCGGCTTTCGGTTTGATGGCGCTTAGTAAATCCATGATAGTAGCTGCATTGGCCGAACCCATCCCAAAGTTGATAATGGTGATGCCGTCGGCTGAAGCATTCGGCATGTTCCCATCCTGTCCTACGATGGGAACATGGTAATAATCGGCGAAAATTTCTACATACTTACTGAAATTGGTTAATAACACATAATCTGTAAAATCTTCAATCGGCCTTTTGGTATACCGTGGTAACCAATTTTCTACGATTTCTTCTTTTGTTTTCATCTGAACCTGATTAGGAATTAGTGTATAAATAACGCTTAATACTCTTTTTGGGCGTTTTTTCAAATTCTTTTTCTATTAGCTGAAATTCTGTTACCTTTTCATAGGAGGCAGTCATGTCATTGAGATGTGACCGATTTTCAGCCATTATTTTTTTCAGGTTTTCCATGTTGATATTTGCCGCTTTTGCCGCTTCATAATCCGGCACTACCAATGCTACCAATCTGCCGTTTTTGTGTACGACCAAACTTTCCTGAACGTAGGGGAGATTGGCTAATTTCGCCTCTATTTCTTCGGGATAAATATTTTGTCCGCTGGCGCTCAACAACATGCTCTTGGAACGTCCACGGATGAAGATATTGTTGTCTTTGTCGATGGTGCCCAAATCTCCGGTTTTCAACCAACCGTCATCCGTGAAAACAGCCTGGGTCGCAATTTCATTTTTATAATAGCCGACCATTACGTTCCGGCCTTTTAACTGAATTTCTCCGGCAATTTGGTAAGGATCCGGAGAATCGATTCTTACTTGCATACAGGGCAATAGTTTTCCGCTGGAGTATTTTATATAATTCTCATAGAGCGAAAAACTAACCAAAGGAGCACATTCGGTCATGCCATAACCCACCGAAACGGGGAATTTGATTTTCAGCAGGAATTCCTCTACTTCTTTGTTCAAGGGAGCTCCTCCGATTACTATCTGAATAAAATTTCCACCAAAGGCTTCCACGAGTTTTTTCCGGATGGTTTTGTATATCAGTCCGTTCAAAACGGGCAGTTTAAGCGCTATTCGCAAGGCCGGTTTGCTTATCATAGGCAAAATCATCCCTTTGTATATCTTTTCCAGAATAAGGGGGACGGAAATAATCAAATCCGGCTTTATTTGCGCAAAGGCTTTCATCAAAATCTTCGGAGAAGGTGTTTTGCCCAAAAGTGTGACATGACAACCTTCCATAATGGGAAACAAAAATTCGAATGCACAGCCGTAAGTATGAGCCAAAGGCAGCAAAGACAAGAGTTTGTGTCCGGTTCTAAGCTCTATTTCATTGTGCGCAAACAATAAATTGGCGGTCAAATTATCAGCGGTTATCAATACCCCTTTGCTGAATCCGGTTGTGCCGGAGGTGTAGTTCAACACCGCAATCTGACTGTTCGGAAAATCAGTATAGCTGATATCTTCAGGGGTGAATTCCGACGGGAATTTAGCTGAAAATTTTGCCAACAATTCCTCGTTGAATGCTTCAACGCCATCTGTATCGGACAGACCACCGTCCGTGATGGCAAAAAGCGCTTTCAGGGCAGGCATTTTTTCCCTGTCCAAATTTTTCATAATAGAATCACCTGCAAATAAGAGCGTTGAATCCGAAAGATTGACGATATGTTGAATATCATCGGGCGAAAAATCCTGTAAGATGGGGACAATAACTGCCCCATAAGTAACCGAGGCCAGAAAAATTATACCCCAGTAACTACTGTTTTTCCCGACAAGGGCGATTTTATCCTTTTGCTTGATGCCGTTTGCTTCAAACAGGATATGTAACTTTTCTATTGCTACCGCAACATCTTTATAAGTATGAATTTTGTCTGTGCCATAATCACTTAAGGCAGGCAAATCAAAATGCTTACGAAACGAATGTTCGTAAATCTTCACAAAACTGCACGATTCTTCCATGATAAATTTCTAAATAATTTTTACAAAAATAAAAATAATTATTGAATATAACGCACACAAAAGCCGACTATGTTTTGAATTATCCAATTTTATTCACAAAATAGGGCTGATAATTCTCAAAAAAATGTAATTTTGCCGCTGAAAATACTTTTAAACACAGGGTAAATAATGGTAGAAAAAAAAAGAGCCGCCAGAAATCAAACAATTACTTTGACGGCGGATGAATATAATTTTTTTTCGGAAAAGTTATGTCATTTCAAAGGGAATGCGGCTATTGCAGCGGATGATATACTGAACAAAACGATTAACAATGATTTGTTCGACATCATTGATTCCTTACCTAAGCAATTTGCAGACCTTATTGTTATCGACCCTCCTTACAATTTAACCAAAAAATTTAATGATTTTACATTTAAAACTTCATCAAAAGACCAATATCTTGACTATCTTCATGCTTGGTTTCCGAAAGTCGTATCATTATTGAAACCCCAAGGGTCATTGTATCTGTGTGGAGATTGGAAATGTACAGCTGCCTTGCAACAGGTAATGGAAGAAAATTTGACAGTCCTCAACCGGATTACCTGGCAAAGAGAAAAAGGAAGAGGCGCTTTAAGCAATTGGAAAAATGCGATGGAAGATATTTGGTTTGGCGTAAAAGACGTGAAGCATTATTATTTTGACGTTGATTCGGTGAAACAAAAACGGAAAGTTATCGCTCCCTATCGAGAAAATGGGGAACCTAAAGATTGGGAAGAAACGGATGAAGGGAATTTCAGATTGACGTATCCATCTAATTTTTGGGACGATATCAGTATTCCTTATTGGTCTATGCCGGAAAATACAGACCATCCCACCCAAAAACCTGAAAAATTAATCGCCAAATTGATTTTGGCTTCTTGTCCGAAAGACGGTATCGTTTTTGACCCTTTTCTGGGTTCCGGTACAACAGCTGTTGTGGCAAAAAAACTGGGGCGAAAATATTGCGGTATTGAAATGAACAAAGAATATGCCTGTTGGGCTGAAAAACGACTTGACCTGGCAAGTACAGACAAAACAATACAAGGGTATTCGAGCGGCGTTTTTTGGGAAAGAAATACATTGAATGTTCAACGCCTGGCGAAAAAGCAATAAAAAACGTATTGTATTGCGTAATACAATCATTTTATTTATTTTTGCGCATTAAAATAATTAAATAACACCTGAAATTCGCATGAATGCTGCTAAAAAATCTACCAAGAAGACTTCAAAGAAGCCTCAATCCGCTATCCCCTATCACTATAAACCCGAAAGACTGTCTTTGGAAGCCTGGCAAATAGCGCTTCGTAAACAATTTGTCGAAAATAAATCCTTCGGCATTGAAAAAACGGATCGTTCAAAGTCTCCTTTCGGTGATTATTTCGTGCAGAATCCTGAAACCGGCAATCGGTATAAAGTGGCATTCCGGGGCTTGGAAAGTCCGATGAATTTTTGCTCCTGTCTGGATTTCAAGACCAACCGGCTGGGTACCTGCAAACATTTAGAAGCGGTTATCTACCAGCTGAAAAACAAACCCGGCAAATCAGGTCTGAACAAAGAACATATTCCCGATTATACTTCGGTGTACCTCTCCTATCAAAATGGTCGTGAAATAAAAATCCGTATCGGGAAGCAAAATAAAGCGGATTTTGAGGAATTGGCTACAAAATATTTCGACCGGAACCATACCTTGCTCGCTGAATCCATTGACTGTTTTATAGATTTTTTGGAGGATGCCAAGTCGATAGACCCTGGTTTCCGCTGTTACGATGATGCCTTGGAATTTATATTGGACATACGTGAAAACAAAAAACGCCGGAAAGTAGCACGCAAATATACTAAACCCGAAGCTTTTGCCGGTTTGATGAATGCTACGCTTTTCCCTTATCAACAGGAAGGCATCCGTTTTGCTTTCGAAGCCGGTCGAAGCCTTATCGCCGATGAAATGGGTCTGGGTAAAACCATTCAAGCAATCGGAACTTGTCAACTGTTGCGCAAAGAAATCGGCATAGAAAAGGCCTTGATTATCTGCCCAACTTCATTAAAATACCAATGGCAGAGTGAAATAAAGAAATTTACCGACAAACAAACCTTGGTAATCGAAGGCACTCCCAATATCCGTTGGGAACAATATAAAAGCAATGAATTTTATAAAATTGTTTCCTACCATACGGCTGTAAACGATATAAAACATATTGTTGCCCAAAATTTTGATGTAATTGTTTTGGACGAAGCGCAACGTATCAAAAACTGGAAAACGAAAATCGCCCAAACGGTCAAGAAAATTTACACGCCTTATTGCGTGGTACTTACCGGAACGCCCTTGGAAAATAAAATTGATGAATTGTATTCCATAGTCCAGTTTATCGACCCATACCGACTGGGACCTTATTACAAATTCCTCGATTATTACCAGGTAAAAGACAGTAGCGGCAAAGTAATCGGATACGAACACCTGGATGAAATCGGAACGCTGCTGGCCGATGTTCTCAAACGCCGCCGGAAAAGCGATGTCTTGCTGCAATTGCCTGACCGCATGGACAAAAATCTCTTTGTCCCGATGACGGCGCAGCAACAGGATATGCACACGGAATTTCAGGATGCCGTTGCCAAATTGGTGCATAAATGGCGGAAATTGGGTTTCCTGCCTGAAAAAGACCGCCAGCGATTGCTGATTAATCTCAACATGATGCGTATGTCGTGCGATAGTACTTATCTGTTCGACCAAAAAACAAGGCACGATACCAAAATTGATGAATTGATGAGTATCCTGTCGGAATATTTCGAAGGCAATCAGGAAAAAGCGGTCATATTCAGCCAATGGGAACGTATGACAAGGATTATTGCCGGTGAGTTGGAGGCAGCCGGAATCAAATACGAATACCTCCATGGTGGCATTCCGAGCAAAGACCGCAAAGATTTGTTCGAGAATTTCAACAATTCCGCCGACAGCCGTGTTTTCCTTTCGACCGATGCCGGAAGCACCGGACTCAATCTACAAGCCGCATCGCTGATTATCAACATGGATATCCCCTGGAATCCGGCCGTGCTGGAACAACGTATCGCCCGTATCCACCGGATGGGACAAAAAAGCAGCGTTTCGGTTATCAATTTTGTTTCGACCGGCACGATCGAACATCGTATGTTGGACGTACTTAAATTCAAGTCTTCACTGGCACAAGGTATCTTAGACCGGGGAGAAAGCGCAATATTCCTGAGCGACAGCAAATTCAACGCTTTCATGAAAGACATTGAGCAGATGACGGTTCAACCCGAAACGGAAGAGATGATTTATGCGCCTGTTTCGGAAGAAGAAAATACTGTCGAAAGCAGTCGTTCGGCCCATCAGGCCGATTTTACACCGGATGCTTCGACGGAAACGATGGTAATCCCCGGTGATGACGATATAAAACCCGAAGCATCGCCTGAAACACCGGAAAAAATACATCCGGAAGAAAAAGCAACCGGTTCCGGAAACGAAGCAGCGGATTTGCTCGCACAAGGATTCTCTTTCCTGAGTGGTCTGGCGAAAACGCTGTCATCCCAAGAAAGCACAGAAAAATTAGTACATTCATTGGTGGAAAAAGACGAAAAAACAGGCAAAACCCATCTGAAAATTCCGGTTGAAAGCGAAGAAACCGTCAGCAATGTACTGAATATGTTGGGAACGCTGTTCAAGGGATTGGGGAAGTCTGTATGAAAATCCTTGTAATAGAAGACGAACCGGGATTAGCGCAGAGCATTGTGAAATACCTTTCTCACAAGGATTATATATGTGAACAGGCTTCGACTCACAGGGAAGCTATTGGGAAAATCGCTTTATATTCCTACGATTGTATTTTACTGGATTTAATGCTTCCGGATGGCAATGGCCTGGATGTGCTGGAAACTTTGAAAAAGGAAAACCCGCAGACAGGCGTTATTATCATTTCCGCCAAGGATTCGCTGGACGACCGGATAAAAGGCATCCTTATCGGGGCGGATGACTACCTCTCGAAACCTTTCCATTTGTCCGAATTGAGCGCCCGCATTTACGCGCTGATTCGCCGGACGCAATACGCAAACAATAACCTGGTGCAATCAAATGAACTGAAAATTGATTTACTTTCGAAAGAAGTGTTCGTCAATGAAATGAAAATTACCTTGACTAAAAAAGAATTGGATTTACTACTGTTTCTGATTGGCAACAAAAACAGGGTGGTATCTAAAAACGCTTTGGCTGAACATCTTTCGGGAGACATGGCGGATATGTTCGATAACCACGATTTTGTATATGCACACATCAAAAACTTGAAAGCCAAATTGAGCAAAACAGGAAACAAGGATTTCATAAAAACTATTTACGGAATGGGTTACAAGTGGGTGGAATGAAAAAGCGAAAATTATTGAATGAAACATTGGTCTATTATGCCAAATTCGGCATTGTCCTGTTGTTGCTTACGGTGCCGCTGTTTTATTACCTCTACGACAAACACTATGCGCATGAAATGGATGAGTCTTTGATTGGACGAAAAGAAGCGTTTATCAAGAACAGCCTTCAATCGCTCCGAATCGAAGAGATACCTGTTTGGAACAAGTTTAACGATGAAGATGAAAGGATTTTGCCCGACAGGCATCAATGCGAAGAGAATCTTTTTGTCGTTGAATATTTTCAAAATGAACAGGAAGGAAAAGAAGCGCTTTACCGGGTGTTATATTCCAAAATACAAATAGAGAATCAACCTTATATCCTGATGGTCAAGCTGAATATTCACGAAGCACGCAATATTTTCAGGTCTGCCATCTTGTTTCAGTTTATTATGTTTGTCTGTCTGATGTTTGGATTTGTGCTGATTACCCGGATTGTCTATAAAAAAATATGGCAGCCTTTTTACCTGACATTAAATCAGATAGAAGCATTTAACATCCGGGAAAATCAGGTTCCTCAGTTTCCGGAAACATTCATACGAGAATTTTCTCAATTAAATAATGCATTGGAAAAATTGGTTTCCAATAATCTGCAAGCATACAAAGTACAAAAGGAGTTTACGGAAAATGCTTCGCACGAGATGCAAACGCCTCTGGCTATTTTTCAATCCAAATTAGATATTCTGATACAACAACCACATCTCTCAGAAGAGCAATTATGCATTATACAGTCATTTTACGATATAACTTCGCGTTTGGCGAGAATGAACAAAAACTTGCTTTTGTTGGCAAAAATGGATAATCTGCAGTTTATGGATAAGGAAACCTTAAATATTCCTCAGATGCTCACGGATTTATTGCCGTTTTTTGAAGAACAAGCCGAAAGTAACAATATCAGCTTGAAAGCAGATATCAATCCCGAAGATTTTTCGATTCAAGCAAGCAAAACTTTATTGGAAAGCCTTTTGAATAATCTGATAACCAACGCTGTAAGACACAATATCCTCAATGGAAGCATTACCGTTTCGTTTCAAAACCGATGCCTGACGGTTGAAAATACCGGCATATCCAAAGAGTTGGATAAAACTTTGCTGTTTCGCCGTTTCAGCCGTTTGAGTGAAAGAACTAAAGGCAATGGATTGGGTTTGGCAATCGTGCAGCAGATATGTTTGCTCAACCAATGGATGATTCAATACCGTTACGATAATTCAAAGCACCAATTTTCCGTTCTTTTCTGACAATTCAAAATTTCTTCAAAATTACAGTTCACCTTTGCTGCCTAAAATTAATAATGCAATGGTTAAGACGAAAAGAAATGTCATTCTATTTATTTCTATATTTCAGGCAGTTATTGTATTCGGACAAGGAAGCGTAAACGGAATTGTCGCCGACAAGGCAACAAACACGCCCGTGGAATATGTCAGTATAACCATTTATACGCAGGCAGACAACAAATATGTTTCGGGGACGGTTACAGATTCCACCGGCAAGTTTTTTATCGACAAGCTGGCTTATGGCAAATACAAATTGGAATACAGTTTTATCGGTTTTGATAAAAGAGAATTGTTGACTATCAGCATCAACAAAGAGCAGTCAATGTTAAACCTGGGGACTTTGTTTCTGACCGAAACTTCCCTGACCTTAGAAGAGGTGGTTGTTACGGGAAAAAAATCAACCTATATTACAAAAATTGACAAGAAAATATTCAATGTAGGCGAAGACCTGATGAGCGCTGCCGGTTCTGCAAGTGAATTGCTGGAGAATATACCTTCCATACAAGTTGATTTGGACGGGAATGTAACCCTCCGCGGTTCGGAAAATGTACAGATTCTTATCAACGGAAGGGCGTCAAGCCTGATGGGCGCAACTCGTGCTACAGTTTTGCAGCAGATACCGGCCAAAACCATCGAACGGATTGAGGTAATTACAAATCCATCAGCAAAATATAAACCGGATGGAACTGCCGGAATCATTAATATTGTTTTGAAAAAAGAACGACAAACGGGCATGAATGGAACCTTTGCAGCAAATGCCGGAAACAAAGACCGTTATAATTCTACTTTAACATTAAACTACAATCCCGGGAAAATCAATTTTTCAGGCAGTTACGGCATACGATCGGATAACCGAGACCGCTATAATTACGATAACCGGACAAAAACAGACATAGTAGCCGGACAAAATACATTCATCGACCAAAATACAAACAGTAGCGCAAGGCCTTTTTCCCATTTGGTTCGTGGCGGAATGGATTGGGATATCACGAAGAATGATAATTTTCAAATAAACGGAAGTTACTCATATTCAAGTTTTCAACGCAATGAAGACATCCTGAATATTCACCGCAATACCCCTCAAGACACGACCGAGCATTTTATCCGTCACCGCAAAGATGATGAGTATGAAAAAGACATGGAATTAAGCGCAATTTATGAACATAACTTCGGTGAAGACCATAGTTTGACGGTAGATTACACCTATTCAGGAGCTAAAGAATTGGAAGACAATAAATATACCAATCGGCATTTCTTCCCGAAAAGTCCCGATTTAAAGGACAATACCTTAATCTGGCAAAATGGAAACGAGAATTTGATTCGAGCAAATTATATCCGTCCACTGGATGAAAAAACCAAAGTGGAGATTGGAAGCGAAATAGAATTGGACACGGATAAGATGAATTATTTTGCCGAATATTTATCCGGAAATACTTGGATTACAGACACCGAAAAAACAAATTATTTTATTTTTGATGAAAATATTTACGCTTTATATGCCACGTATGAAACTACATTCGAAAAATTCAGCATCATGGGCGGAGTTCGGGGCGAAACGGCGCACATCAAATCCAAATTAATTACATCGGATACCCTTATTTCAAATAATTATTTCAATATTTTCCCGACTTTGCATACCTCACATCATTTTGACGACAACAACGAACTGCAATTGAATTACAGTTTGCGCATCAACCGCCCCGAAGGCGATGATTTGAATCCTTTTCCGGAATACAAAGACCCGTTAAATGTCAGTAGCGGAAATCCTTACTTGAAACCGGAAAAAATACATTCCATCGAATTCGGCTACTTATTGAAAAGCAATTTAACAACATTGCTATCAACCGTTTATTACCGGAATATTGTTGATAGAATGACTGAGATAACAAAATTTATTAACGATTCCGTTATGTGGACAATTAAAGATAATATGTCATCAAGCCAATCCGGCGGTTTTGAGTTTATTCTTAATTCTCCAGTTGGTAAATGGTTGGTAATCAACTTCAATTCCAATATTTTTTACAATGTGATTGATGCGAGTGATTTGGGTTTCAACGATCCTAAATCGACTGTTTCGTGGAATGCTTCTTTGAACGGAAATGTCAACATCAGCAAAAACCTGATGGCACAGATAAATACCCGATACATAGCCAAATCACTTACACCTCAAGGCTATAAGGAACCTTCGTTTATCCTGAATGCAGGCACTCGCTATAATTTACTGCATAACAAAGCTTCTATTCTTTTTACCGTATCCGATTTGTTGAATACCTACAAAAGTGTGCTGAAAATTGATACACCCGAATTGAAACAACGCTTGGAGCGTAAGCGTACGTCGCAGGTATTTTATTTGGGTTTCACCTATAATTTCGGAAATTCGGAGAAAAAACAGAAAGCGCCTGCCTTGAAATATGATGAACGCTTGTAATTTACAGGAATTAAATTTTTATATTCAAATCAATCTTCGTACTTTTGTAGCCTGAATCAGGTAAAGGTCATGAGGATTTTGAAAAAAAGAAATAAATTATTGATAGTTGTACGAATTCAAATAACATTGTTTTCTTTCCTTTTGTTGTATGCCTGCGCGAGTCCTGGAACGCCTTCCGGCGGGGATTATGACAGTACTCCCCCAAAATTCGTCAAAGGGATTCCGGCTCCCAATTCCGTTCGTTTCGATAAGAATAAAATTGAATTGCTTTTTGACGAATACCTTTCCATCGAAAAACCTGCCGAAAAAGTGATTATCACCCCGCCACAAGAGAAAATGCCTGTGATAAGGGCTTTGGGCAAGAAAATCACAGTAGAACTGAAAGATTCTCTGATGGCAAATACAACTTATACTTTCGATTTCACGGATGGAATTGTGGACAACAATGAAAAAAATGCCATTGAAGGATTTACTTTTGCTTTTTCCACCGGTGATGTTGTGGATTCGTTGATGGTATCCGGTTTATTATTAAATGCAGAAAACTTGGAGCCAATGCCCCATGTCATGATTGGATTGCACGAAAATCAGGCCGATTCGGCATTCACCTCTTTGCCTTTTTTGCGGACTACTTCTACGAACGACAAAGGACAGTTCCGAATCCGCAATATAGCGCCGGGTACTTACAAACTGTTCGCTTTAAATGACATCAACCGGAACTATCGATTCGATCAGCCAACTGAAGCTATCGCGTTTTATGATTCCTTAATTGTTCCGGATTTTGAACCGGCTGTCCGTATGGATACCATCCGTATAGACAGTCTCACCATAGACACGATAATGGAAGTTCATTACAACCGGTTTATGCCGGATGATATTCTGCTGTTTCTTTTTCAGGAAAATAGCAGGAATCAATATCTTTCAAAAACAGAACGTACTAATAGACAACAGCTTGTGTTTCATTTTAATTTGGATGAGGAATTGCCTCCTACGCTCAACTTTTTAGATGAAGAAGCCATTGAAAATGCAAATACAGAATGGTATATCACGGAATATTCTCCGGATAAAAAAGATATTACTTACTGGATAAGCGATTCGACGGTCTACAAAAAAGATACTATTCAACTGAAAGCGGAATACATAGCCAGTGATTCCCTACTGAATCCGGTTTCTGTCACCGATACGCTTAAATTTGTTTTGAGAAACAAGGAGGCGCCACGAGACAAGAAAAAGAAAGAAACGGAAGAAAAAATTGATTTCCTGAAATTGGATATTACAGCCAAATCGCTTATGGATGTGTTTGATACGATAAGGATAACTTTTTCAGAACCGCTTGCAGACCTTGATTTGCGTAAAATACAAATTCAACAAAAAGTTGATACTTTATGGGAAAACCGAGAATTTCCAATCGTGCAGGATACACTGAACCCAAGGGTATATGCGATAAAAAACACTTGGTTGTATGGGCAAGAATTTCAACTTCTGGTTGATTCTGCCGCCATTTTCAGTATCTACGGCAAATGGAACGATTCGATAAATACCCGCTTCAAATTCAACGAAGAAAAGGCATACGGCAATTTATACGTAAAAATCATCGGTGGCGAAAGTTCCGGATTCGGCGAATTGCTGGACAATTCCGAGAAAGTGGTCAGAACATCTTCTCTGCATGACGGCGAATTGATTTTTGAAGACCTTAAACCCGGAAAATATTATTTGCGCTATGTCGAAGATACCAATGAAAACGGAAAGTGGGATACCGGCAATTATGCAGCGCATCAGCAGCCCGAAAAAGTATATTATTTCGAAGGTTTTTTTGATATCCGCGAATACAGTGAAAATGAACAAAACTGGGATATAAAGAAAATCCCGGTTGCAAAACAAAAGCCTTTGGAAATTACAAAAAATAAACCGGAAGAAAAGAAACCGAAAAGGAATGAACAGAATCAAAATGGGCAACGTTCCAATACAAATTCCAATTCCAATCGTTCGATGAATCCGTCAATGAATAATCGGTCAATGCAAGAAAATATTTCTGAAATGTAATTAATTATGTTAAAAAAAATAATCATAATCTGTTGTGTGTGTGTAACGGCTACTTGCCTGTTTGCAAATGATTTGCCTTTCAAGAGCAAGGAAGAACTGAAATTTGACATCCATTACAAATACGGCTTGATAATGATGAAAGCCGGAACGGCTAACTACAGGATTGAGCGGAATAATTACAACGGAGAGCAGAGCTATAAATCTGTCTTAGACTTTAAGACCACTTCTTTTTTTGACAGTTTTTTTAAAGTCCGCGATACGATAAGTTCTCATATTAACGAAAACATAGAGCCGCTTTATCACTCGAGGACAATTAATGAGGGGAAAACTTTTTTCAAGGAAGAAGTGATTTTCAAAAAATTCGATTCCTCTTTTTCCGAAGCCCGTGTCAGACGCGAGAACAAAACCGCACTTAAATTCGATACGGTACTTGCTGTCAATAATCTTGCATACGATATACTCAATATTTTTATGTTTGCTCGCACATTAGATTACAAAAATCTGAAAATCGGACAAAATTTCCAACTCTCCACTTTTATCGGTAAAGAGAAAGTAAATGTTGTGGTGCATTTTGATGGTCAATCTATTGTAAATAAAAGTGAAACAATCAAATACAAATCTTATAAATTGACGATAGATATTACGGATGAAGTTTTTAGCAGCCCCAAAAGCGCACTGGAAGTATGGATTAGTGATGATGACAATCATATTCCCTTGAAATTAAAGGCCAAACTTAAAATAGGCGCTGCAGAGGCGGATTTAGCTACGTACAAAAATCTGAAATATCCTTTTTCGTCAGAAATCAAAATCCCGGCTCGTTAGAAGCTGTCATTTTTGTCCTATGAAAATAATTAACCATTATGATTCTCATTGCTTAGAAACTGAAATTGCAGCAACTATCGGTTTTTTCGATGGCGTGCATGCCGGTCATCGGTTTCTTATTGAGCAACTTAAAACCTTGGCAAACGGACTTCCATCCCTTGTTATCACTTTCTTGCAACATCCGCAAATAACATTGCAAAGTGGGTATAATCCGTTTTTACTTACCACTTTGGATGAAAAATTATATCAACTCTCTACGACCGAAATAGATTACTGTCTGTTAATGGATTTTACCCAACCGCTTTCTGAATTAAGCGCCGGGGACTTTATCCGGAATGTATTGAGAAAACAGTTGCAAGTCAGGAAACTACTGATTGGTTATGACCATCGCTTCGGGAAAAAACGCACTGAAAGTTTCCCTGACTATGTGCGATATGGGAAAGAATGTGGAATGGATGTTATGCAAGCCCTGGAGTTGCCGGATGCAGCTGTCCATATCAGTTCTACTCAGATTCGCAACAGCTTATTAAACAAACAGATAGAGGAAGCCAACCGAATGTTGTCTTACGCCTATATGCTGCATGGAAAAGTAATTCCGGGTGACCGGTTGGGACATCAAATCGGTTTTCCCACAGCCAATCTGGAAGTGGAAAAAACAAAGATGATACCGGGAGAAGGTATCTATGCTGTTTGGGTTTATTGGGAAGACATCCAATTACCGGGCATGGCTTATATCGGCTACCGACCCTCTGTTTCTCCCTCCGGCGAAAGAAGGATAGAAGTACATCTGCTCGACTTTTCCGGCGATTTGTATGGAAAAACCCTCCGCTTGGAATTTATAAAGTTTCTCCGGGATGACCAATACTTCAGCAGCTTGGAGGAATTGAGCCGACAATTGTCCCTTGATAAAGAAAACACGGTCAAAGCCTTGCAATAACATGCCGTTTTTTTGCAGGTATCAAAACGGCTTTTTGTAAATAATCGTCAACCCATCCCGTAACGGAAGAATAACTTTTTCAATTCTGGCGTCTTGCTTGATTTTTTCGTTGAAATTCAAAATTCCGATGGTTTGTTTGTCGTTGGGATGTGGCGTTTCCAGCACTTTCCCGCTCCAAAGCGTGTTGTCGGCTAAGATGATTCCGCCCGGCCTCACACGCTCGAAAACCAAGTCGTAATATTCACAATAATATCGTTTGTCGGCATCAATAAAAACCATATCGAACAGGCCTTCCAAGCGGGGAATTACTTCGGCGGCATCGGCAATATGCAGGTGAATTTTGCTTCTCAGTTCCGATTGCTCAAATTGCTCGCGGATAAAATCCTCCATTTCATCGTCTTTCTCAATCGTATGGATTTCTCCGTTTTCAGGCAGTCCTTCGGCTAAGCACAGCGTAGCATAACCGGTGTAAGTTCCGATTTCCAAAATTCTTTGCGGTTGTTGCATCCTGACCAACATTTTCAAAATCCGGCCTTGCAGATGGCCGGACAACATCCTCGGTCGAAGCAACTTAATATTTGCCGTTCGGTAAAGGCAATAAAGCTGCTCACACTCCGCATCAATATGATTCAGTAAGTAGTCGTCTAAATTCATTCAAATAATATCTCACCGGAAAAACGGCGGCTTGAATTGATTCGCTCCTTCCAAAATTTTCCCTACATTGTTGATTTCCAAGAAAGAAGTTCCGCCTCCGGCGCCAAAACTGCCGCTCAGGTAAGCCACCATATCGTTTTGATTTATCATCTGTTTCTTAATCAGTTTGTTCAAAGCATCCAGAAAATATTCTTTCGGGTCTCCGGTTGCTTTCTGGTATTCGGCCCAAACGCCATACGAAAGTGATAATTCACGGGTTGTCCTTTCCCTGTAACAAATGGCAAAAACCGGCGATTTACCCCTGAATGCCGCCAGATTGCGGGCTGTTCTCCCGGTATAACTATCCGTCACAATAGCTTTTACATGCAATTTCTGATTCGCCTTGACCGCTTGTTTCGCAAGGAAAGAAGTCATGTCCAAATCATCGTTGGGCATCGGCACACGAATGTCATTCTCTCTTAACTTGTTGATTTCCGCCTCACGAGCGATGCGTGACATGGTACGCACGGCTTCGACCGGAAATTTTCCATAAGCCGTTTCGCCACTCAACATCAAGGCATCTGTCCTGTAATAGATAGCATTGGCTACATCCGTCACTTCGGCGCGGGTAGGACGTGGATTATTTATCATGGAATGAAGCATTTGCGTAGCTACAATCACCGGTTTTTTGGCAGCGATACACTTGCGTATCATGATGCGTTGCAGCCCCGGAATTTTTTCCTGAGGCACTTCAATACCCAAATCACCGCGGGCCACCATAATTCCGTAGGCAACTTCCAAAATTTCATCAAGATTATCGACGCCTTCCTGATTTTCTATTTTGGCAATGATTTTAATCGGACTATTGTGTTCATCTAAAATACGTTGAATATCCAATACATCCTGCTTGTTCCGGACAAAGGAATGTGCAATGAAATCTATCTTGTTTTCAATGGCATACAGGATATTGGCACGGTCTTTTTCGGTCAGCGACGGCAGATTAATCCGCACACCCGGAACATTGACGCTTTTCCGGCTTCCCAAGACCGCATCGTTCAGAACTTCAACCGTGAGCGAATCGGAGTCTTTTTCGATGACCTTCAATTCCAAGTCTCCATCATCAATCAGAATAATACCACCCAATTTTATTTCACCGGCAAAATTTTTGTAATTCACGTAAATACAATCTTTTGTCGTAAGGCCGTCTATATCTCCTTTAATCAAGACCGTATCACCTGTCTTAAAAGGTATCGGAGCTTCCGAAAATGTAGTGCGAACTTCCGGACCTTTTGTGTCCATCAGGATACCGATACGATTGGACACCGCGCGGGTATTGTTGATTATCTTGTCAAAACCTTCTTTTCCCAGATGCGCCGAATTCATGCGCACCACATTCATACCGGCATCGAACAGGTCGGCGATAAAATCCGTCTCGCAACGTTTGTCGGAAATGGTTGCTACTATTTTTGTTTGTTTCAGCATAGTGTAGTATTTTTTATCGCTTCAATCGCCAAACGGTACGAATCCATGCCGAATCCGGCAATCACTCCTTTGCAAGCTCCAGCAATCATCGACTGCCTGCGAAAGGATTCACGGGTATGCACGTTAGATATATGTACCTCTATAACAGGTGTTTTTACACTTTTTATCGCATCGTAAATCGCAATGGAAGTGTGGGTGTAAGCGCCTGCATTCAAGATGATGCCATCATAGCTAAATCCCGTCTCATGGATTTTATTGATGAGTTCACCTTCGACATTCGACTGGTAGTAGCTAATCTCGATATCGGAATAAATTTTCGCCAATTCCTGCAAATAATCTTCAAAAGAAGAAGTCCCGTAAACGCCCGGTTCACGGATACCCAGGAGATTCAGGTTTGGCCCATTGATGATTTGAATCTTCATTTTGAATAAATTTTTTATTATCTTTGACGCAAAATTAGTTATTTTTATCCAATAACACACATTATTAATGGAGATTAATTCGGATATGCTTACATTGAAGAAAGAATACCTCATTTATCTTCAACTCGAAAAGTCCTTGTCCGCCAATTCGGTAGAGGCTTATGAGGATGATGTGGAGAAATTGCTGAACTATCTCCAAAGCGCCGAAAAAAAGCCGGAAGAAATTGGCCTTGAAGACTTGCAGGAGATGATTGCCGGTCTGCGGGAAATCGGAATCAGCCCTCGTTCCCAAGCAAGGATTGTTTCCGGCATCAAATCTTTTTACCGATTTTTGTGTTTGGAACATTACATGCAGCAAGACCCGTCCGAATTGCTGGAATCGCCCAAAACAGGCTTAAAATTGCCGGAATTTCTTACCGTTGCCGAAATCAACTTGATAATAGGCAGCATAGACCGTTCTTTACCTGAAGGGCAACGGAATTGCGCCATACTCGAAACGCTGTACAGTTGCGGGTTACGGGTATCGGAATTAACCCATCTTCGTTTTTCGGATTTGTATTTGGATGAAGGCTTTATCAAAGTAGAAGGGAAAGGCCGGAAACAACGTCTGGTGCCCATTTCTCAGCTTGCCATCAAGGAAATCAAGTTGTATCTTCCGGACAGGAATCAAATAAGGGTGAAAAAAGGATTTGAAGATATCTTATTTTTGAGTCGCCGGGGAACATCGCTATCGCGCATCATGGTTTTTCATATTACCAAGGTACATACGGAATTGGCCGGCATACATAAAACAGTGAGTCCGCATACTTTCCGCCATTCGTTTGCCACCCATTTGCTGGAAGGCGGCGCCAACCTGCGAGCGATTCAGCAGATGCTGGGTCATGAAAAAATCGCTACTACGGAAATTTACACCCACTTGGACAAGGATTTCCTGCGGAGTGAGATTCTGGAACATCATCCGAGAAACAAACGGGAAAAAAATTCAAATTACATTGTAGCGTGACAATTAAACTAAAAAACGTCGTATCGTCATTGCGAGGGCGAAGCCCGAAGCAATCCGGAGAAAGAGATGTAGTAATTAGATTGCTTCAGCCTTCGGCTTCGCAATGACGGCAAAATATAATTTACTT
>JAITQA010000023.1 GCA_031289145.1 Dysgonamonadaceae bacterium
TAAGATAGTGAAAAACAGTAAATCGAACGCCATTGTTTTGGCAAAGGGAAAACAACTTTTGGCAAGCGGTATAGGGCAAACTTCCCGTGTGGATGCTTTGAAGCAAGCAATTGAAAAGGCGCAATCATTTGGATTTGATTTGCACGGAGCGGTAATGGCTTCCGACGCATTTTTCCCTTTCCCCGATTGTGTGGAAATTGCAGATCAGGCAGGAATAGGCGCCGTTATCCAACCCGGAGGTTCTATTAAAGATAATTTAACAATAGATTATTGTAATACAAACGATTTGGCAATGGTAATGACCGGAATTCGTCATTTCAAACATTAATAACAAAAAAATAAACATGGGATTATTTTCATTTACGCAAGAAATAGCAATGGACTTAGGCACCGCAAATACCATTATACTTTGTAATGGTAAAGTTGTGGTTGACGAACCTTCGGTGGTTGCTTTAGATGATCGGAGCGATAAAGTCTTGGCAATAGGGAAAGAGGCGCAACGGATGGAAGGGAAGACACCTGCAAAAATCAAGACTATACGGCCATTACGCGATGGTGTAATTGCTGATTTTAACGCTGCGGAACAAATGATTCGCGGGTTGATCAAAATGATTAATAATAAAAACCGTTTTTTCTCTCCTTCCTTGAGAATTGTCGTTTGCATTCCGTCAGGAAGCACGGAAGTAGAGATCCGCGCCGTACGAGACTCCGCCGAACACGCAGGAGGTCGCGATGTATACATGATCTACGAACCGATGGCGGCAGCTATCGGCATTGGTTTGGATGTGGAAGCGCCGGAAGGAAATATGGTGGTCGATATAGGTGGCGGAACAACCGAAATTGCAGTCATCTCCTTAGGCGGAATTGTGTCGAACAAATCTATCCGTATCGCCGGTGACGATTTGACGCAGGATATCATTGATTACATGGGTCGCCAGCACAACCTGAAAGTCGGTGAACGTACGGCGGAATTAATCAAGATTAATGTAGGCTCCGCTTTGGTACATCTGGAAGAACCGCCCGAAGATTATATCGTTCGCGGACCCAACCGTATGACGGCTTTACCGATGGAGGTGCCCGTTTCCTACCAGGAAATCGCACACAGCTTGGATAAATCCGTCTCAAAAATAGAAATGGCTGTCTTGAGCGCCTTGGAAAGTACGCCACCCGAATTATATGCCGATATCGTCCGTAACGGGATTTATCTGGCAGGTGGCGGCGCCTTGTTGAAAGGTTTGGATAAACGCTTGACGGATAAGATAAATATCACGTTCCATATCGCTGACGACCCTTTGCATGCGGTGGCAAAAGGTACCGGAATCGCATTGAAAAACATCAACAAGTTTAATTTCCTGATACGATAATTGAAGAATTTAATTCATTTTATTCTCAAAAATATTCATTGGCTGCTATTTTTCTTTTTGCTATTCCTTTCGGTATTTTTTCTGATTCGGAATAATGACTTCCAGCGGAGCAAATACCTGTCGGTCTTCCATGAAGTAGCAGGTAAGGTGTATATTGTTTCCAATAGCGTCGAATCATACATGAACTTGAAGACCAGTAATGCCGACATGGCGAAGCGAATTGCAAGCCTCGAACAGGAAGTAAAAACCTATCAGAAAAAAATCGAAATATTAACCGATTTTCTCGGCTCGAATGAAATTGAATTCAATACGGATTCATTGACCATTTACCGCTATATCCCAGCGCGGGTGATCAATAACCGTGTATCCGGTGTGGAGAATTTTATTACGCTGAACAAAGGTTCTTTGGATGGTATTGAAAAAGATATGGGCGTATTGACTACAAAAGGGATTGTAGGGGTTGTCATGAATATCAGTCCTCATTTTTCGGTCGTTATCACGGTTTTGAATTCCGAATACAATCCGAGTTGTAAAACCAAAGGAAGTAACTACTCCGGTCCTTTGGTATGGGACGGGAAAGATTCGCGCTATACGTATTTGAAAGAATTACCGACACATGCAGCTTATAACATAGGCGATACAATTGTAACCAGCGGCTATTCTACTATTTTTCCGGCAGGAATTCCGGTAGGAATAATAGAGAATTTCTCCCATCAAAAAAATGATGATTACAATTCATTGAAAGTAAAATTATTTGCTGATTTTGCCACTTTAGGTGAAGTGCTAGTTGTTGAGAACAAGCTGAAAGAAGAACAAAAAAATATTGAGAAAGAAGTAATTAAAGAATGAAAAAGTTTCTGTTCCGCCAGATATTATTGTTTGTCCTCCTCATATTTTTGCAAGTGTGGCTATTCAACAGCATCCATTTGTTTGGCGTTGCCACGCCTTTAGTATACATCTATTTTCTGATAAAATTGCCGGTCAATACCAATCGCAATATGGTGCTGTTGTTGTCGGCATTGCTGGGATTTTCTATTGATATTTTCGAATATACATGGGGATTAAATATGTTTGCAATGACCATAA
Source organism: Dysgonamonadaceae bacterium (assembly GCA_031289145.1). Classification (GTDB taxonomy): domain Bacteria; phylum Bacteroidota; class Bacteroidia; order Bacteroidales; family Azobacteroidaceae; genus Azobacteroides. The sequence continues at coordinate 2,451 of JAITQA010000023.1, forward strand.
CAGGCTTTCTTCGGCATTTTTTTCTGAAATTATTTGCACCGAGAGATCTTTTTGATGAATACATTCCCTCTTTCACGACATTTGGTAAACAGATGTTTATACGCTATGCCGGGATTCTGACGCTGGTTCACATTGTGATTTTGTTTGCGACAGAATCTTTATCGTTATTCGACCCTTTACGCCTGTGTATGCGGATTGCAGGCAGTTATATTCTCACGATTCTACTCATCTTCGCGCTCGACAGCCTAAATTTTGAATCCTTAAAGAAATGAGAAAATTAAATTTTGATTCGGAAAATCGGAAAAAATACATTTTCTATTTTGTTTGTCTGATCATTTTAATCTACATTATACAACTGTTTAAATTACAGGTTCTGGATACCAATTACAAACAATGGGCGGATAGCAATGCGTTTTTAAACAAGAAACTTTATCCATCGCGTGGCGTCATGTACGACCGGAATGGGAAATTGCTCGTTTACAATCAGCCGGCCTACGACGTAATGGTGGTTATGCGGGAAACAGAAAAATTAGATACCTTTACTTTTTGCAGAGCCGTAAATATTACGATCGAAGATTTCAGAAAAAAACTGGCCGATGTCAAAAACCGAAAATTAAATCCGGGCTATTCTTCTTATACACCCCAAACATTTCTTACGCAATTAGGAGCGAAAGAATATGGTATCTTGCAGGAATCTATCTATAAATTTCCGGGATTTTACATCCAGAAACGAACAGTAAGGGAATATAATTACAAAAATGCAGCGCATGTTTTGGGATATATCGCTGAAGTAGACAAACAAAATTTAGCTGAAGAAGATTATTATATCCGTGGAGATAACATAGGAAAAACCGGTGTGGAAAAATATTATGAATCCTATCTTCGTGGAACCAAAGGCGTTGAAATCCTACTGAGAGATGCCCATGGCCGAATAAAAGGAAAATATGAGGAGGGAATTCATGACCAGGACCCTGTTCCGGGAAAAGATCTGACTTTATCAATTGACATTGATTTGCAGGCTTACGGCGAAGCATTGATGAGCAACAAATTAGGCAGTATCATCATGATTGAACCGACTACCGGAGAGGTGCTGTGCATGGTTTCTTCACCGGCTTACAATCCCGCGATATTAGTAGGACGGCAATTTAGCGATAATTATACGAGTCTTTTGAAAGACCCTTATACCCCTTTGATAAATAGAGCATTAAATGGAACTTATCCACCAGGTTCCACTTTTAAGCCCGCACAATCTCTGGTTTTCTTACAGGAAAATATTATCCAAACCAATACGGCTTATTCATGTTATGCCGGCTTTCCCTTAGGCGGCGGACATCCGCATTGCCACTTCCATGGTTCTCCACTTTCTCTGATTCCTGCCATAGGAACTTCTTGTAATTCTTATTTTTGCTGGGGACTGAAATCCATGCTCGAAAATAAAAAATACGGCTCTATTCAAAATGCGATTGACAAGTGGCGAGACCTCATGGTAGCGCAAGGCTATGGCTATTCGTTGGGAATAGATTTACCCAGCGAAAAAAGAGGAATGATTCCCAATAGTCAGTACTATAATAAAATCTACCGGCGATGGAATCCGTTTACTATTATTTCCATTTCCATTGGTCAGGGCGAGATAGAGACTACTCCGCTTCAGATTTGTAATTTTGCGGCCACCATGGCTAACGAAGGTTTTTTTTATACGCCGCATGTAGTAAAGAAAATCAAGGATAATTTTTTAGATTCACTTTATACAACCCGAAGATACACCGGAATACAATCCGAATATTATCAGGCTGTTGCCGAAGGAATGCGACTGGCTGTCACGGATGGAACTTGCTGGAAAGCCAATATTCCGGATATAGCGGTTTGTGGAAAAACAGGAACTGCCCAAAACAAAGGGAAAGACCACTCCATCTTTATGGCTTACGCGCCCAAGGAAAATCCAAAGGTAGCGATAGTTGTCCTGGTCGAAAACGGAGGATTCGGCGCTACTTACGCGGTACCGATAGGTCGGCTTATGATTGAAAAATACATAAAGGGAGAAATTCCCGAATCTTCAAAATGGAGGGAAAGTGATATGCTAAATGCTGTAATTTTGCGAAATGCCGTACAGAAAAAATAATATATGGAAAAGTATTGATTGGTGGAGCATATCCATTTATCTGATATTAGTGATTATCGGATGGTTTAGTATTTATGCTTCCAGCTACGATTTCGACCAGGTATCTATTTTCGACTTATCCGGACGGGCAGGAATGCAGATGATTTGGATTATCATTTCTTTGGTATTGGGTTTTTCCTTATTGCTGATCGAAAGTGATTGGTATGATATATTTGCCTATTGGATTTACTTTTTTATCATCCTTTTACTGGTAATTACCATCATTATTCCACATAATATCAGAGGTTCCCACTCGTGGTTGATAATGGGTCCCATCCGTTTTCAGCCGGCCGAATTTGCTAAATTTGCGACCACATTGGCCATTGCCAAGCTGATAAATTCCTACAAGTTCGATTTAAGCGATCTGAAAAATTTTATAAAATTATTGGCGTTCATTTTTTTGCCGATGGTTTTAATATTTATGCAGAAAGAAACCGGTTCAGCCTTGGTCTTCTTTGCTTTATTTTTTGTATTGTACAGAGAAGGCATGCCGGGTTCTATTCTTTTTGCCGGATTTTGCGCCATTTTATTTTTTGTGATAGATATCCGGTACGGAAATGTACAATGGGGTATTACTGAAATGGGGAAATTGATTGTTTTGCTGTTCATCATTATTTCATCCATACTATGGATATATACTTACAAAAAAGGGAGAAGCAATGTGAAATATTTGTTCTTTCTCTCCCTGATTCCCTTAGTCATTGCCTATATCATTTCGCTGTTCCTCCCGTTTGATTTGTGTTTGGCTGCATCGGCGGCCATCGTATTAACGGTTTGTTTTCTGTTGATTATTTTTATCCGATATAAAGCATCCATTTATCTGCATGTAGCGCTATTCTCCATTATTTCAGTAGCTTATCTGTATTCAACGGATTATGTATTTAATGAGCTATTGGAGCCGCATCAAAAGGTACGGATCGAAGTATCCCTCGGAATAATTGACGATCCAAGTGGCGCCGGCTACAATGTCAATCAATCCAAAATAGCCATTGGGTCCGGAGGCGTTTTTGGAAAAGGATACCTGAATGGGACACAGACCAAATTGAAATATGTGCCGGAACAAGACACTGATTTTATATTTTGTACAATCGGAGAAGAAAAAGGATTTATCGGATCAACTTCCGTGCTGTTGCTTTTTGGGATTCTGGTTGTCCGTATTATCTTCCTTTCGGAAAGGCAGAAATCAATTTTCAGCCGGGTATATGGCTATGGCGTGGCGTCTATTCTCTTTTTTCATTTGGTAATCAATATTGGTATGGTCATCGGATTAACGCCTGTAATCGGAATCCCTTTGCCGTTTTTTAGCTACGGAGGTTCCTCTTTATTGGCTTTTTCGACGCTTTTAGTTATATTTCTTCGGTTAGATGCAGGTCGGAATGAGCGTTTATAAATTTTTAACTATTATTTATTTGCTTTTCTAACAATTATTTATTTACTTTGCAAAATAAATTAATTTTCATTCTTAAAATGGAGAAAACGTTTGTTATCCTTAAACCGGGTACCGTTCAAAGAGGACTGATAGGAGAAATTATCAATCGTTTTGAGAAAAAGGGCTTACTGCTTGTCGGCATGAAAATGTTTTGGTTGACGGACGAGATTTTAAGTGTGCATTATGCGCATTTGAGAGACAAACCTTTTTTTCAGCGAGTGAAAGATGCTATGGTCGTTTGTCCGGTAGTTCTTTGTTGTTGGCAAGGTAAAGATGCAGTGCGAGTCGTTCGCACTATTGTCGGCGCCACCAATGGTCGGGAAGCCTTACCCGGAACGATTAGAGGCGATTATAGTATGAGTATGCAAGAAAATATTATTCACGCCTCCGATTCGCTTGAAACGGCGGAAATCGAATTGAAACGTTTTTTCAGAGAGGAAGAATTGTATGATTATTGTCCCGCATTGATTAAAAATTTATATGCAAATGATGAAGTATAAGCATATTTGCAAAAATAAAAAAATATAGTATGAAACAGATACTGATTAAATTAACATTCGCAGGAATCCTTTCCGGTTTACTATTTTTTATGGTTCCGGAAGTTTTTGCACAAGGTATAAATCCGGAAGAAATTAAAAAAATCTCCGATGAAATGAGACTTGTGGCTGATAAAGTAAATATGAAACTCGGCATGGCAGCCAGAGATTCCGTGCTAATGGAACTACGGTCAGATGAAGAAGATGAGATGCTTCCGGCAGACGAATTGTACGATGGTGTATGGAATAATCAATACGTAAAATCTTACGCAGGGGTAACCGTTCCGGAGACATTTACCATCGACCTTTCTTCTTTCGTTATGCCTGTTATCGGAAAAATCAATTCAAATTTTGGCCCTCGCAGAAGACGGTATCATTACGGTACCGATTTAAAACTCCAGGTGGGCGATACGGTTGTAGCCGCTTTTGAAGGAAGAGTAAGAGTGAAACAGTATGAAAGAAGAGGTTACGGTAATTATTTGGTACTTCGCCATCCGAACGGTTTAGAAACCGTCTATGGTCATTTATCCCAATTTTTAGTTGAAGAAGGAGAAACCATAACTGCCGGTCAAGCGATTGCTTTAGGCGGAAATACAGGACGGTCGACCGGGCCGCATTTGCATTTCGAATGTCGGTTCTTGGGTATTGCTATTAATCCGGCGGAAATTATAGATTTTGGAAATGCTTGTACTTACGATGATAAATATATTTTTAGTAAAGCCCGATCAAATACTGTTTCCACCAAATACGTGACCAAAGGAAATGGAAAAATTATTTACCACCGCATAAAAGAAGGCGATACATTGTCCGTCATAGCTAAAAGATATAGAGTATCCGTAGCACAGCTATGTAGATTAAATGGAATCAGGACAACAACTACGCTAAAAATAGGAAGGGTACTTCGTTGTTCCTGAGTTTTATTGTTAATGCGCAGAGATTTGTTTTTTAATTCAAATTACAATATGTTTAGAAAATTTAAATCACATCCTTGGCATGGAGTGAGTATTGGGAATTTATATCCTGATGTGGTAACGGTTTTTATCGAAATCGTGCCAACAGATACGGTTAAATATGAAATTGACAAGGAATCAGGTTACCTGTCAATCGATCGTCCACAGAAGTATTCCAATGTGACGCCGGCTTTGTACGGCTTCATCCCGCAGACTTATAGCGGAAAAAGAGTAGCGGAAATCTGCAATTACTACCTCAATCGCGATGATATTGTCGGTGACGGCGACCCTGTTGATATCTGTGTGCTAACCGAAAAAGATATCTCCCACGGCGATTTGTTGGTAAAAGCGCGTCCCATCGGCGGGTTCCGTTTGTTGGACGGAGGTCAGGCCGACGACAAACTCATAGCTGTTTTGCACAACGATGCCATTTACGGTTCTTACAGGGATATAAAAGATGTTCCTTCAGAAGTCATAGAACGGCTGAAGCACTATTTTACAACGTATAAGGACATACCCGGATCCAACGAACGCAAAACGGAACTGACGCATGTTTACGGCGTTGAAACGGCTTATGAAGTTATTCAGAAAGCGGTGGCGGATTATCGTGATTTTTTCGGTAATTACGAATAAAAAAGAACCTGCCTAATCAGAATCGACCCTCGTCGGCATAGCTGTAATACTGTCCGTTAGCGAGGATAACATGGTCTAAAAATTCCATGTCAAGAAGTTCGATACCCCGTCTGATCCGTAGCGTGACGCCATCGTCCTGGTCGCTGGGAGAAGCAATCCCGGAAGGATGGTTATGGCATATAATGACTTTTGATGCCAAACACAAAATGGCTTCGCGGTAAATCAGTTTTCCGTCGACTACTGTTTCGGAAACGCCTCCCTGACTGAGTTTGAACCGGGAGAGAATATCGTTCCTACGGTTCAAGAAAAGTGTCCAAAATTCTTCGTGTGGTAAATCGCCGAGCAAAGGCAGAAAATAGTTGTAGATATCTTTGCTACTGGTAATTTTATTCCGGATATTTGCTTCCTCCGCTTTTCTTCTGCGGCCTAATTCCAGTGCAGCTACAATGCTTACCGCCTTGGCTGTTCCTATTCCCCTGAAATTGGTAATCAAATAATTAACAGAAAGTTTTCCCAATTGGTTGATATTGTTACGAACCGAATGAAGGATACGTTGTGAAAGTGCAACAACGGTTTCATTCTTACTGCCAGAGCCAATAATGATGGCTAATAATTCGGCATCGCTCAAGGCGCTGACGCCATTTTGCAGTAATTTTTCTCGTGGACGGTCGTCCGGCGACCAATCCTTTACGGTGAATTTGGTTAAATCCGTCATGATTAAATGGTTTTGGGTTCAATATAATCAAAGAGGCTGCTTCAAAAAAAAATGAAAAAAAACTTTTGAATGCAGCCTCGTGATAATCGTTATTTTGCTCTTTCCACGTAAGAACCGTCGCGCGTGTCAACCTTGATTTTTTCTCCTTCGTTGATAAACAAAGGAACCCGTACGGTTGCGCCCGTTTCGACTGTCGCCGGTTTGGTGGCATTGGTGGCCGTATCGCCTTTGATACCGGGTTCTGCGTAGGTGACAGTCAACACTACGTGTGTCGGAAGTTCGGCATACAGAACCGTTTCCGTGGCGGCATGCACTACTACTTCGGCAATGTCTCCTTCTTTCAGGAAATCAACGCCTGTAATGCTGTCTCTCGGAATGGAAACTTGTTCGAAAGTTTCTCCATTCATAAAGTTATATCCCATATCATCTTGATACAGATACTGGTATGGTCTTCTTTCGATACGGACTTCATCAACTTTTACCCCTGCATTAAAAGTTTTATCAATGACACGACCCGTAGTAACATTTTTCAGTTTCGTACGGACAAAAGCCGGACCCTTGCCCGGTTTCACGTGCAAAAACTCTGCTATGTAAAAATATTGACCATCTATATCAATACACATTCCATTCTTAAAATCAGCTGTGCTTGCCATAAAAATTTTGTTAGTATAGTTTTATAAAAAAAATCTGTGCAAAGATAAGTATTTTTAGGCTAATAACAAAATAATAAACAGTAACAGAAAAGCGGATTGAGGGTAAATACCGCTTGGCTTCTGTCAGGTAGAACAATATGGTATGTTTTTAACATTTGAAGAAAAATTGTGGATTTTCAGTTGAGTATTCAGATTTTGAAAAAGATATTGAAGAAATTTATATGGCTTCGCTCCAATCTACAGGACGTTCCGATTGATAGAAAAAAGGGAATGGAGAGAGAAGACTTTTCCGTCTTGTCGAAATTCCATTCTGCAAGCAGAAGAAAAAAGGCGTAATTTTGATTACAAAACTAACTGATTATGAGCAGATTGTAAATTATGTCATTGTAATTAAGTGAGCAAAGCGAACGCATGGATACATCCCTTGCTAATCGTTAATCAGTTCGCTCGTTTCCCAATCGTTACCCATTTATACTTTTCTTTTGAGCAAAAAATTGTTTTTTAGGGGGTTGAAAAGGATTTTTTTGTACTTTTGCGCTCAAATTAAAAATCAATGAGCGAATTATCGAACGAAATCCGGCGGCGAAGGACTTTTGCCATCATCTCTCACCCCGATGCGGGAAAAACAACATTGACGGAGAAATTACTGCTTTTCGGCGGCGCTATTCACGTAGCCGGCGCGGTCAAATCCAACAAAATCCGCAAAACCGCTACTTCCGACTGGATGGAAATCGAAAAACAACGCGGCATCTCTGTGGCGACTTCGGTCATGGGATTCGACTATGAAGGCTATAAAATCAATATCCTCGATACGCCCGGACACCAAGACTTCGCCGAAGATACTTACCGCACACTGACTGCTGTCGATAGTGTAATTATTGTGGTCGATATTGCCAAAGGAGTGGAAGCCCAAACCCGTAAATTGATGGAAGTGTGCAGGATGCGGAAAACGCCCGTCATGATTTTTGTCAACAAAATGGACCGCGAAGGCATTGAACCTTTCGACTTGTTGGACGAACTTGAGCAGGAATTGAAGATTCATGTCCGTCCGCTGTCGTGGCCGATTGATATGGGGGCAAGGTTTAAGGGCGTTTATAATATCTATGAAAAAAAATTGGATTTATATACCCAAAGCAAACAATATATCACGGAATCCATTCAGTTCAAAGATATAAACAATCCCGAATTGGAACAGCATATCGGAGAAAAGGAAGCAAAAAAACTGCGTGCCGACCTCGAACTGATTGAAGGCGTTTATCCCGAATTTGATTCTCCGAAAGAAGACGAAAACACGTCTCAAACAGGTTTGGATAAATATCTGGAAGGCGATTTGGCGCCAGTGTTTTTCGGTTCTGCATTGAATAATTTTGGCGTAAAGGAATTGTTGGATTGTTTTGTTCAGATAGCTCCGTCGCCGCGTCCGGTACGGACTGAAGAAAAACAAGTCGTTCCGGAAGAAGACCCTTTTTCGGGTTTTGTCTTTAAGATTCATGCCAATATGGACCCCAATCACCGGAGTTGTATCGCTTTCCTGAAAATCTGTTCGGGAAAATTTGAGCGGAATACCAACTACAAACATGTCCGTTTCGACAAGATGATGAAATTCACACAGGCGACCGCTTTCATGGCGCAGAAAAAAGAAACGGTCGATGAAGCTTTTGCCGGCGATATTATCGGTTTACCCGATACCGGGAATTTTAAAATCGGCGATACGGTCACAGCAGGTGAAACTTTGCATTTCAAAGGCTTACCGAGTTTTTCGCCGGAAATGTTCAAATACATCGAAAATGCCGACCCCATGAAAGCCAAACAACTGAACAAAGGCATCGACCAGTTGATGGACGAAGGTGTCGCCCAACTTTTTGTCAACCAATTCAACGGACGAAAAATAATTGGAACGGTAGGACAGTTACAGTTCGAAGTGATTCAATACCGTTTGTTACACGAATATGGCGCTCAATGTAAGTGGGAATCCCTGAATTTATACAAAGCCTGTTGGATTGAAAGCGATTCTGCCGAAGCCTTGGAAAATTTCAAAAAACGGAAACATCAATACATGGCGATTGATAAAGAAGGTCGAGACGTTTTTCTCGCCGATTCGGCTTATGTGCTGCAAATGGCGCAACAGGATTTTAAGGACATCCGTTTTCATTTCAGCTCGGAGTTTTGATGTTTTTATTTTCCGGGAACAAGTTCAACCGAATGTTGTACGGCGTATCCAAAATAATAGCCGAATACATTTTGCCGTCCATTTTTCTTGTATCCGCTTTTATCGCAGGCAGTAAACAGGACGGTTAAAATGCAAACCAATAATTTGTCAATATTGATTTACTTTGTATCGGTTCCCTTGTTCAGCATAATATGTTATAGCTATTCCACCGTCACCGATTTAGCCGTCTAAACATTCTTCCGTTTCCGGAATTTCGATGGTATAATCGGCCATTTGTGTAACTTTAGTGTCCGATTTGTTGACAATGGCCAAGATGTTCCACAGGCTAAAATCAGGATTCTACGGGCGTTGAGGAATTTTTCCTTGTTATCGAAAATACCCGATAATACGATATGATTGTTGTCAATATTGATGCGTCCTCGCATGCAATTTCGGTGGATGATGGCAATCGCATAAGCGCCTATCACCTGTTTCAATGCCAATTGTACAGCCCTTGAAATATCAACATTATCGCTGGTCTTGATGTATTCAATCAATTGCACCAAAACTTCCGTATCCGTATCGCTTTGGAATGTATATCTTTTTTGCTTCAGGCTTTCTTTCAATACTACATAATTTTCAATAATTCCATTGTGAATCAATGCTATATGTTCCGATTGAGAATAATGCGGATGGGCATTTGCGTGATTGGGTTCACCGTGAGTCGCCCAACGGGTATGCGCAATACCAATGGTTCCGGAAATGTCTTTTCCCTGACAAAAGGTTTCCAAGTCGGCAACCCGGCCTTTGGCCTTGTAGATATTCAAATCCGCCGCTGTATTGAGCAATGCAATACCCGAACTGTCGTAACCTCGATATTCCAAACGATGTAATCCCTTAATTAATATTGGATAAGCCTCTTGCTTTCCAATATAACCTACAATTCCGCACATAATTTATAAATCTGTTTTTAATGTGCAAATGTATGAAAAATATCTCAGGTAACACGAAATAACGATAAAAAGGAATATTTATGTTAGTGGTTTTGCTCGTGAGCCAACGGTTCTTAACGAAATTGTAACAATATCCCATTTGTTTCGTAACATACTTCTTCGTACTTTGTAGCGTTAAAATTGGGTTGATTATGAACAGGAAAACGAAACAGAAAATAGCCTTCACCGCTTTCCGGATATTGGGTTTATGGGTGGTAGCCGTTCTGTTCTGGATATTGGGATTCATCGTTTACAACGGCATCGGCGTCATCAATTGGGAGTTTCTGACCACTGCGCCGACAGATGGGATGACTGCCGGCGGTATCTTGCCTGCTATTGTCGGGACGCTGTATCTGGTTGCCGGCAGTATGCTGTTTGCCGTTCCGTTCGGCGTGATGTCGGCTATCTACATGAATGAATACGCGGGCAAAGGATGGTTTGTAAAATTTATCCGTGTGATGACCAACAACCTGAGCGGCATCCCTTCCATTGTACTCGGATTGTTTGGAATGGCATTGTTTGTCAACACTTTGGGTTTTGGCGATTCCATTTTGGCCGGTTCTCTGACCTTGGGCTTGCTGATACTGCCGTTGATAATCCGCACTACGGAAGAAGCGCTCAAAGCCATTCCGGATACTTATCGGACAGGAAGTTATGCACTTGGAGCCGGTAAATTGCAAACGATTCTCCGTATTATATTGCCGATGGCATTTCCGAATATCATCACGGGATTGATACTTTCCATCGGTCGGGTTTCCGGAGAAACGGCGCCGATTCTTTTTACGGTTGCCGCTTATTTCTTGCCGAAACTGCCGACGAGTATTTTTGACCAGGTCATGGCCTTACCTTATCATTTATATGTCATCGCTACCAGCGGAACGGACATCGAAGCCTCTCGCCCCATCGCTTACGGAACGGCATTGGTGCTGATTGTAATCGTTTTGCTGATGAATATGCTGGCTACCCTTTTGCGGCGATATTTGGGCGGAAAGGTGAAAGCAAATACATAAAAAACACATTATGATTGAAACCAAAAATATAGATTTCTACTACGGTAATTTTCATGCTTTGAAAAATATCAGCATGCGAATGGAAAAAAATACCGTTACGGCTTTTATCGGGCCGTCCGGTTGTGGAAAATCTACTTTTCTGCGGCTTTTTAACCGGATGAACGATTTGATAGACGGCACACGGTTCACCGGCGAATGTGCCATTGCCGGTCGGGACATTTACCACAAATCCTTTCCTGTAGATGAGTTGCGGAAAAAAGTGGGTATGGTGTTCCAGAAACCCAATCCGTTTCCCAAGTCTATTTTTGAAAATGTAGCTTACGGTTTACGGGTGAATAGCATGGGTGATAAATCGTTTATTGTCGCAAAGGTAGAAGCGTCCCTGAAAGCGGCGGCGCTTTGGGAGGAGGTGAAAGACAAACTGAAAAAATCGGCATTCGAACTTTCCGGCGGACAGCAGCAAAGGCTCTGTATCGCCAGGGCTTTGGCCGTTTCTCCGTCCATTTTATTGATGGACGAACCGGCATCTGCGCTTGACCCCATTTCTACTTCCAAGATTGAAGAACTGATTTATTCCCTGAAAGAAAAATATACGATTATTATCGTGACGCATAATATGCAACAGGCCAAACGGGTAAGCGATAAAACCGGTTTTTTCATGTTGGGGGAATTGGTTGAATACAATGATACGAAAAAAATGTTTTTAAGTCCGGAAAAGGAACAAACACAAAATTATATAACAGGAAGATTCGGGTAATAAGAGATTCGACCATTCTCTTATTCCTCATTTTTCAATACACATTTATAGTATGAAGCATACGGAAAAAGAATTGCAGGCGCTCAAGGACGAAGTGAACCAGATGTGGAAACTGGTACTTTCTCAATTAGAGAAAGCCAAACAGGCCTTTCTGAGCGGAGATGTGGATTTGGCGCGGGAAATAGCCAGCCGGGAAAAGCGCGTAGACGCTTTCGAATTGAAAATCGACAGCGATTGCGAAAATTACATCGCCTTGTACAGTCCGGTAGCCGTTGACTTGCGCTTGGTGTTGTCGCTTATCAAAATCAGCATCACTTTAGAACGTATTGCCGATTTTTCAGATAGCATTGCCCATCTTGTGATTGAGGAGGATGGTAACGTAATTGCCCCGCAAATCATAGAAGAATTGCAATTGGAAAAAATGTTTGACACGCTGCTCTCCATGTTATCCGACAGTTTTGTCGCCCTTGAATCGGAAAATACGAAAATTGCGGGGAAAATCATGGCCAAAGACGATGAGATTGATACGATGTTCCTGAATTCCTTTGCTGTTTTGACAAGGTATCTACAGGCAAATCCGGTTGCGATTAAGTCCGGTCTTAAAACCTTGTTGCTTGTCCGCAAATTGGAACGTATCGGCGACCATTGCAACAATATCGTAGAAGAAATTGTTTTTTATGTAGACGCCAAAGTTTTGAAGCACGGAGGGAAAAAATAATATTCGTACAACTAATTAAAAATAATTGCTGTATTATACTATAAAATGCTGATATAAAGGTACGTTTTTATTCCGTAATGACAAGTTTCTGCATGATAACCTTTATTCCACTCTATTTACAAGTATTTCAGGATTTTGCCTACAATCCCATACATCGGCAACGTAAAGCGACTCATTTTCAATGTAATAAACAATTTTGTAAGTTCTTCGCACAACAAGTGAAAGAAACGTTTCCGGCCGCTCTCATAAAAACTGTTCAACAGCAGCCATTTCGGGGAAATCCGCCAATTGTCCGGTAGCCTGCAAGATATCGAAAACAACTTTACGCGCAACATGTACGCTTTTTTCTTCATAGAAAGCAAAAATGTCTTCCAGAGCCTTTTCCGCCAATGGCAGCCAGATTATTTCCATTGGGGATGCCGGTTAATCATTGTGTCCTGACTGACACCGAGTCCTGCTTTGGCGTCAGCAACCGATTGCGCTATACGCTGCCTTTTTTCGGCATCGGTAAAACAACACGGATAAGCTTGCGTTTTTGCCCTGTGGATATATGCCACAAGTTCGGTGATGAAATTCTCGTTCGTTTCATCAAGTATTTCCTTAACAAGGCTTATCTTTTGCGTATTAAGCTCCGTAATGCTCATAATCTTTATGCTTTAGAATTTATGCTACAAAGATATAACTTTTTTTTCAACGGCAATATACTTATCTGCCAATTGTGTTTAAACCAATCTATCAAATCCAAGTAAGTAGAGACAATCAATTTGAATGTCACTGATTATTGTATGTCTGCATATCTTTTATTACCTTTGCCTGTGAAAAGTGTTATGTGAAAAACAATGGTAAACCAAAGAGAATCAGTGATGAATCATAAAATTCTTATTGTCGACGACGAGCCTGTTATTTGCGAAGTGCTTGAATTTAATCTTGCCGGTGAAGGTTTTGAAATCACTTGCGCCCATTCGGCGGAACAGGCTTTGAAAATATTGGCGCCCGACCATTCGCTCATCCTTTTAGACGTGATGATGGGCGGCATGTCGGGCTACAAATTAGCCGAAACTTTGCGCAGGAAAGGAAATCAGACGCCGATTATTTTTTTAACGGCAAAAGATACCGAAAATGATATGCTGACCGGATTTTCAGTCGGTGGTGACGATTATATTTCCAAACCGTTTTCGATAAAGGAAGTGGTAGCACGGGTCAAAGCCATTTTGAAAAGACAACAGCAGACAAAAACACCGGAAGAAAAACAAGAACTTGTGTTTGATGACCTCCGTATCAATATCCCCTTGAAAGAACTCACTATCGGTACGGAAAAAATTCTGTTGACCAAGACCGAATTTGAGATATTGCTGCTTTTGGCCGAAAATCCACACCGGATTTTTTCCCGCGGAGAAATCATTGATAGTGTCTGGAAGGAAACGCCTTACATTACAGAACGTACGGTAGATGTGCATATCACCCGCTTGCGTAAGAAATTAAACACTTATGCTTCGCTTATTTCCAATCGATCCGGCTTCGGATACAGATTTAATGAATAACTAAAAAATAGAAACTAAAACTAAAAAATTGCACAGATGATGAGTTATATGCAAAAATTGTTCCTTTGTTTCCTGATAATTTTCACGCTGTTTGCGATGGGCATTCTGGTATTGGAACAATCGCAGGAAAGAGAACATAAAACCGCAGCCTTGGAAGATAAATTAAATGCTTATGTGGCAATTATCCATGCCGACTTGGCACAAAACCGGGATTATCGGACTGCCTTGGATAGCCTTATGCGCTTGTTTCCGCAAAATATGCGCCTGACTTTGATTGATGTCCGCGGACAGGTGTTGTATGACAATGTGATTAAAGATATTTCCGGATTGGAAAATCATGCGCTACGTCCTGAAATTGCCGCCGCTGGAGAAAAAGGGAGCGGGACGAATATCAGAAAATCTTCTTCGAACGAAAAAGAATATTTGTATTATGCGGAACAATTTCATGATTATTGCATTCGTGTTGCTTTGCCCTACAACATACAGGTGCGGCATTTTCTCCAGCCGGACAAGCTATTTTTATATTATCTGGCCGCTCTTTTTATTATGATGTCACTCCTTATCCGCTATGTATCGGGAAGATTCGCCCGGTCTATCAAACAACTCCGGGATTTTGCTTTCCGAAAAGAGAGACAGGATACCAATTTTTCCAAGGATGAATTAGGCGAAATCGGCGCAAAAATAGCCGGTGATTACTTGCTGTTGGAAGAAAATAAAAAAGAAATTGCATTGGAACGTGAAAAATTACTACAGCATGTGCACAGTTCGGATGAAGGTCTCTGTTTCTTCTCTTCCAAAAGAAAGGTGGAATTTTATAACGGACTGTTTATCCAATACTTGAATATGCTTATTGATGAAGCGAACACTAATCCGGATGTGCTGTTTTCGGATGCTTTGTTTGAAAAAATCGCTTCTTTTCTGTTACAAAGGGGTAAAGAAGAGCGTTATTTTGAAACGAAAATCATGCGGCAAGGCAAATTTTTTGCCGTCAAAGTGAATATTTTTGACGATAATAGCTTTGAAATTGTGCTCAACGACATCAGTAAACAGGAGAAAACACGCCTGCTGAAACAGGAAATAACGGGTAATATCACCCACGAACTGCGCACGCCGGTTACCGGTATCCGCGGATGCCTCGAAACCATACGCGAGCATCAATTAACGCCTGAAAAGGAAGATTATTTCATCGAAAGCGCTTATCAACAGGTTATGCTACTTTCCGAACGGATTCAGGACATGAGCCTGCTGACCAAAATAGACGAAGCCCCTCATTCTTTCCAATTGGCGTTCGTCGTTATCAATCAATTACTAACTAAACTCAAACACGATTTGGAAATTCCTTTGCAGGAAAAGCATATTCAAATGGAATGGAATATCGACGAGCAGGTCAGGGTACATGGCAATTACAATTTGCTCTATTCGATTTTCAGAAACCTGACGGATAACGTGATTCGTTATGCCGGAACCCATCTCCGCATACAAATAAATAAATACGACGAAGACAAAGATTTCTACTATTTCTCCTATTCCGACAATGGTTCCGGAGTTCCCAACGAACACCTGAACCGCCTGTTTGAACGCTTTTACCGGATTAACGAAGGACGTAGCCGCGACTCAGGCGGTTCGGGTCTGGGTTTGTCTATCGTAAAAAACGCCATCGCTTTTCACAAAGGAACGATAGCCGCCAAAAACAGAGCGGGCGGCGGCTTGGAATTTTTGTTTAAATTGGCAAAATAAATTTTTGAAATGTACCTGATACTATTCAATGGTTTTTATTTCTTCAATCTTTTTCGTAATTTTGTCTCGTAGTATATTTATTTATAAAATTATCAATTATGTATATAGCAGATTTTTGCAATACGGAAAATTGTACGAAAATTGAAATGCAAGATGAATGTGTTTTGATATTCAATGATAAAATTATTTTTTCTTATTTAAATAAAGAGGACAAGATTGATTTACAGACGTTTCCTCGTATGTATAAAATAGGGAACTTTGTTTCACTAATATTATTGGGCATATTCTCAATTGCACCATGGTATCTGGCAATGAAGCATCAATACGATTATACTTTTTATTTATTTCTGGTTATGACTACAGGTATTTTTGTGGTGTGGTTATATCGTGTCTTTTGTATGTCATGTACAACAAAAATACAACTATTGCAAGAGAAAATAAAATTATTGTCATTGCCATTGTTGCCGTATACAAAAAAAGCAAAAGAACAAGAACGATGAAATGAGGAATAGAACGCGGATGACACGGATTTACGCAGATCATTTCAATAGCCCCACAACTCCCCTCTCATTTTGTAGAGGGGTCGGGGGTGAGGACAAATTTTAAATAATAATAATTATGTAAAAATGGGAAATGCAATAACTATTTACGATAACGAGATACATGTTAATCTCTTTGTCAAAAAGGATACCTTCCTTACTTTGGTTTTGACTGTTTTTCCATTCGTAGGACTCGTGAGTTTAGCCTATGTTCTAGGTGGATTAAATTCTATTATTTTTTCTCCTTTACTTTTCTTTATACTTGGATTGTTAGTAAGCGATTTTACAATCAAGGGATTTTTTTGGAGAATGTTTGGCAGCCGTTTAATTACTTTTGATCGAAAATATATAATAATATATGAAACGCAAGGAGTCAAATCAGTTCAAAAGGTTTTTAAGATGAGTGATGTCAAAAAAATAGAAATAGATTTTAATTATAATATTACGATTTGGACGAGAATAAGGTCTTTTTGGAATAGAGATGATGGAGGATGTATTTGTTTGGATTATAATGATAAACGGAAACGTATAGGATACGGATTAACTGTTCAAGAAGCGAAAGAGTTACTTTTAATTTTAAAAGAGAATAATTTTTTTGAAACATAAAAAATTTAAAGAAAGCAAAAATAGGAGAGGAAATATCTAAAATTAATCTAAATGGAAACTATATCAGGTATTAATAACGAAGCAAAAGCTATTTTGGAGTATATAGCCAACGATTTATCGTGGAGAAAATTATTTTTCAGTAAATTTTCAACTTGGCAGAAATTTTCATTTTTTCTTCCTGCTCCCTTTATCTGTCTTCCTATTTATGGAACATATTCTCTTTTATTTAAAGAAAGTTCATATTTTTTGTTCATAATATTCGCAATAATAGGAATCATTTCCATTTGGACATTTGCAAAGCAAAAAACAATTATTGAAAAAAAAGTTTTTGAAAAATATTATTTGTCGGAAAGCTGTAAAAATATTTTGGAATTTTATTTGGAAAAATTTTCTTCTTTTCTTGGAGAGCAAAATACGGCTGAAAACCGTGCTTTATGGATAAAATATTTCAAGAAAAAATCGAATTCACTTGAATCGTGGATAATACCTCTTGCCTTTGGCTTTTCCCCTATTGGATTTGGGTTAAGCGAACAGTTTATTGAACCTCTGAAGAACTATGAGTTATATTTTATGTGGGCTTATATTTCATTTATGTTTTTATTAGTGGCTTTTGCCTTTATACTGCCGTCTATTATAGACATCAAATTCAAATATGGCGAGGCATTCAAACTTATCAGCGAACTGGAAAAAAGAATGACTAAAGAGTTGTTATTGCAAGCGCCTTAATAACTAAGGAAATTCGCGCTATCCGTTTCATCCGCATCCCATTTTGCTAACAACTGTCTCTACCTTTTCAAGTCGGCAGGAAAATTCACAGAATGAATGACGGAACCATCACGCAAGCGTATCCATGTTTTGAATCCACTTTCCCCTTCCGTAAGCTCAATTACCCGGCATCCGTTGGGTTTCAGATTATTGTATTCCGTATTCGCTCCCGAAAAACGTCCGTATGCCAATGCAATTCCATTGCGGACTGTCAGGTAATCGTTATCATGGTCGTGACCGACAAAAACGCCCCTCACATCCCCCATCTCTTTCATGGCTGCAAATAAACCGGAATTCAGTTGAGGAGCGCAAACGGCTTCTGTACGCGAACCTATCAAAGGCGCTTTCTCATCGGAAGCGGCTTGTGCAAATTCGGGAAACGGAATATGGAAAAACGCCAGCGAAGGAATCGGTTGCCCCTGGTTCTTTTCGGTGAAACCGGCGCTTTTTTCCCTGTACCAATTTATCTGGTCGAATTTGATATAGTCGTAACCTTTGACTCCTTCGATTTTTGAATAGGCGTTAGAATCGAAGCAATACAAAATGAAAGCATCCTTACCTCCTTTGTCTTTAAGGGTATAACACCCGTTGGCAACGCCTGAAATTCCTTCAACGGAGCTTGTCAGGTTATAAGGATAAGCCTTGATTATTTCGAATAGTGCAGAGCGGCTCAGTCCGAATTCATCGTCATGATTACCGAAAAGGACAATGAAACCAATCTTTTTTGAAGCTATTAAATCCATCAGCGTTTTCATACATTCATCGGCCGGCTTCCCGTAAATCAGGTCGCCGGTAATGATTATCAAATCCGGCTTTTCATATTCCAGGGTTTTGTTGATACATTCCAAGGCTACGTCCGCTTCCGGATTCCCCTTGATGTAATGCAAGTCCGTCAATTGAACGATTTTAAACGTTCCGGACGAATTAAATTTTAAGCCTCCTTCTTGTTGTGAATAAGTTTGTTGACAACAAAAAATTGCCATGATAAAATATAAAAAATACTGCTTCATACTATTATTGTTTTGAATTTCTACTTATTAAAAAAGAAAAGGTTGTCATCCCGACAACCAATCTTCATTGTTAACCTTAAATCTAATACCATGAAAAACACAGTGCAAAGGTAAAGAAAATATGTTATAAAACATAACTTTTCGGCATGAAAAGCAAAGATTTAACAATGTTTAACTTAGTTGTCATTAATCAACCGAAAGAACCAATCCTTTAATATACTCTCCTTCAGGATGATATATGTTTATTGGATGATCGGCCGGTTGAGACAGCTGATGGAGTATTTTAACGTTCCTTCCGGTCTGAGCGGCGGCGCTGAATACAGCCAACCTAAAATCCTCTTTACTAACCACTTGGGAACAGGAGAAAGTGAACAGGAGGCCTCCAGGCTCTATCTTTTCGATGGCGGCTGCATTCAACTTCCTATAACCTTGCAAGGCGTTATGCAGCACTTTGCGATGTTTGGCAAAGGCGGGCGGGTCTAAGATAATCAGGTCGTAAGATGCCGCTGCTTTCTCCATAAACCGGAAAGCGTCTTCCGAAAACGACCGGTGACGGGAATCACCCGGAAAATTCAAGTCTATATTTTCGTCGGTCAAGGCAATAACCTTGGATGAACTGTCGACCGAGTGAACCATTTTCGCATTTCCCCGCAAGGCATAAGCCGAAAAGCCGCCCGTATAGCAAAACATATTCAGTACTTTGCGACCTTCGGCATATTTTTCAAGCAAGCTACGGTTGTCCCGCTGGTCGACAAAAAAACCGGTTTTTTGCCCTTTTACCCAATCCACTCTGAATCGTAAGCCATTCTCCACGGCAATGTCTGAAACGTTTTCTCCACCAATCAGATAACCGTCTTCGGCCCCTAAATCGGCTTTGTAGGGAAGCGTCCCTTCCGATTTGTAATAAACAGTATCAATGGCATCGCCCAAAGCGGCTTTTAAGGCTTCCGCCAGTTCGTGACGCGCTACGTGCATCCCCGGTGAATGTGCTTGCATCACGGCGGTGCCGGCATAAACGTCCACTATCAAGCCGGACATCAGGTCGCCTTCACCATGAATCAGCCGATAGGTATTATTGGTCGGACTACCTGCCAAACCCAGCCGTGCACGTACACGGTAGGCATTTTCGAAGCGTTTCTGCCAAAAGGCAAGGTTGATTTCTTCTTGCCGGAAACTCAGAATCCGGACGGCAATAGAGCCAATCTGGCAATGACCGAGCGCTAAAAAATGCTTTTGAGAATCGTAAACTTCCACAATTTCCCCTTCCTCCGGTTTGCCGTCGATATGATGTATGGCGCCCGAAAATACCCAGGGGTGGAATCTTTTCAGGGATTCCTCTTTTTTGGGATTCAGATAGACTTGTTTATAGGACATAATTTTTCGTATATTTTCAGGCATGCCCATGCGTCCAAGGCTGCATATTTTTTTTGTGGTTCCGACAAGACATCAGCTTCCCAATTGCTGAGCCGTTGATTTTTTGAAATTTTTTTCCGGAAAAGCAAAGCATAGATTTTTTGCAGGCTGAAGACTTCTATATCGTGCTGTTTGACAACTTTCTGAAGGTCGACAAATCCTTGCGGTGCAAACTGCATCCGCCGACTCATACTGACGAAGTCGTCCTTGAGGGAAAGGCCGATTTTCTGTATATTCGGATTAGACAACAACCTTATCAGTGAATCCGGAAAATCAATCGCACACAAACGAAACAGGAAGCACCGGCTATCCGTCGATAATTGGAGCAATGCGATGCAATTGAGACTTCCTTTTCTGAACGAAGGGCGGGTCTCGGTATCGAATCCAAGCCGCTTGAATTCGGACAAATAGGCTACGGCTTTCTCCGAATCATTCAAATTGTCAATGACATAAATCCTGCCCTTGAATTCTTCGTTATCAAAGTTTGCTATTTCTTCTTTTGTTATATTTTTATTCACTTTCTGTTAGAATTTCTTCTTTATACCTGATATAATGAAATGCACGCAGGGCATTCACCAAGCGTTGTCCCCAAAATTCCCTGAAATTTCGGATACACAAGGCCAATGAATCGTTCATGGTTTCCTTTTGCCCGTTCTTGAAAACGGCAATAAAATTCCCCAAATCTTGATAAATATCAGCCATATCTTCGGAAATTTTCACAGCTACAGGAGAATCGCTCAAGCGAATGTCCGGATGAAAAGTTTCCAAATAAATATCGTCATCGCCCAATAAACGGCCGATAGTATCCCGTACCGAATCGTATAACTTCTCATCTACCCGCGTTTTCAAGTCCGATTCGTAATCCTCTTCCGGAAGGGGAATTACGGATATTTTCAGATAGAGCAACGGCAGTACTTTCAGCATATTGTCGACAAAAGATTTCCTTTCGTCTTGCCGGGTTTTTTCCATCAGGATGCAATACTCCAATGCTATCCGGACAAAATCTTCGGTATATTTCGATAAAACGACGTCTTTCATCTCTCTGTTTTTAATTTACACCAAAAAAGAAAATTCTTTCCAAAGTTTATCCTCCGGGACAGGCGCCACAATTTCAATTGCTTCTTTCGATACCGGATGAATAAAATTTACCTTGCGGGAATGAAGACTGATGCCACCGTCCGGGTTGGAACGGTCGAATCCGTATTTCAAATCGCCTTTTATAGGGCATCCCATTTTGGCCAACTGGCAACGAATCTGGTGGTGACGTCCTGTTTTCAGGTCGATTTCCAACAGAAAATACCGCTCCGACCGGCCGATTAAACGGTAAGCTAAAATCGCTTTTTTAGCACCGGGTTTTTCTTGGTCGTAAGCATACGACTTGTTCTGTTTCTCGTTGCGGACAAGGTAATGCACCCATTCGCCTTCAGGCGTTTCCGGTTTGTTTTTGACAATCGCCCAATAGGTCTTTTTGATTGCGCCGTTCCGGAACAACTCATTCATCCTTTCCAAGGCCTTGCTCGTTTTCGCAAGCATCACCAACCCGGAAACCGGCCGGTCGAGGCGGTGAATAACACCTGCGAAGACATTGCCCGGTTTGTTGTATTTTTCTTTCAGCCACTGTTTGACGGTTTCGGAAAGCGGCGTATCGCCGGTTTTGTCTCCCTGCACGATTTCCGAACACGTCTTGTTGACGGCAATCAAGTGATTATCTTCGTAAATGACCTCCATCAGGTATACATTCCGCCGCAAACGCCGATGACCTGTCCGGAAACGTAAGACGAGAGGTCGGAAGCGAGGAAAAGGGCGGAATTGGCGACATCATCGGGTGTTCCGCCGCGTCTTAGCGGGATTTGTTTGGCCCATTCGGTGCGGACTTCTTCCGAAAGTTGGTGAGTCATCTCGGTGATGATAAATCCCGGTGCAATGGCATTGGCGCGTATGCCTCTCGAACCCAATTCTTTCGCAATAGATTTAGCCAATCCTATCATACCTGCTTTGGATGCCGAATAATTGGCCTGACCGGCATTGCCGTGCACGCCGACAACCGAACTGACATTGATAATACTGCCCGATTTTTGCCGCATCATGACCGGCGTCAGCGCATGGATAAAATTAAATGCCGATTTCAGGTTTACGTTGATGACCATGTCCCATTGTTGCTCCGACATGCGCAACATCAAGCCATCGCGAGTGATTCCTGCATTGTTGACCAAGATATCAATTCTTTCGAAATCTTTCACAATCTCATTCACAACGGTGTGTGTGTCTTCAAAATTTGCGGCATTGGAGGCATACCCCTTTACTTTCACACCATAAGCGGCGATTTCCGCGGCCGTAGCTTGGGCGTTTTCATCAATAGCCAAGTCTGTGAAAGCTATATTGCAGCCCTCTTGTGCGAAACGGATCGCAATAGCTTTCCCGATGCCGCGGGCAGCGCCTGTAATGACTGCCGTTTTTCCTTCTAATAATTTCATGTCTATATAATACTTATTGTTTCTTTTTTATGCCATTGAACAGCAGATTAATCATGCTGTAAGTGTTTTTTCCGTCGACGGGTTTCAGCCCTCGCACGATTCCCCGGATATAAGGCACTTCCAAGCCTTTGAATGCATGGTGCAAAACGATGGCCATGCTATGCGTGTTTGCAATTTCAAAAATACCTTGCCGGACGCCTTCATTCAGAATATTTTCCATAAAGGCAATTTCTTTTAAGTCGAAAGACTTGCGCACATTTTCCACCCGCCAGATATCGCGGAAGAAATCAGCACGCAGGGTTCCATTCCTGAATACCACATCTTTCACCGATTCCAAACGGGTGAAGATAAATTCCAATAATTTTTCGTCCGCCGGAAGTTCTTTGTCAGCCACAGCCTCTAAAGAGTTGTGGAGTATTTTCAGTTCCGATTCGATAACTGCGTTGTAAATCTCGCTTTTATTGTTGAAATAGGTATACAGTGTCCGTCTCCCTTTCGCCGAGGCTGTGGCAATATCATTCATAGTCGTATTCTCCACCCCAATCCGGGCGAATAATTGACGGGCTACTTCAATGAGTTTGTCCCTGGTTTTTATTATTGCTACACTCATATTTTCCAACGTGTTAGTTAAAAGAAAGCGCAAAATTAAGATAAAATATCCCGATTTCCAAAAAAAGGCGAAAAATTCATCAATAATTATTAGGTTAAGTATGAATCGTTGTTGATACCCTATTTCAAAACAACCTCGTACCTTTGCAGACTAAAACCGGCTTACCTGCTTTATACCCTTTATCGCTTTTATTTTTTTGATAAGGCCATCCATTACGGAGGTGTCTTTCAACATAACCGTCAAAGTTCCGGAGAATAGTCCGTCTGCCGGGTCGATGTTGATAGCACGCAACATCATTCCGTTTTCTTTCGAAATGATGGAGGTAATGTTCGTGACAATACCGATATCGTCGTTCCCGACAATTTTTAAGGTGACCGGATAGCTGGACCCTGCCTTTCCCGACCAGCGGGTTCTCACAATTCTGTAACCATAGCGATTGAACAGCGTAGCCGCATTGGGACAGTTTAAACGGTGCACTTTTATCCCTTTGGATGAAACGAATCCGAAAATCTCATCTCCGTATATGGGATTACAGCATTTGGCTAAGGAATAATCAATGCCGGTCAGGTTCTGGTCGATGACCAAAACATCTTCTTTGTCTGTAATTTCTTCGACCGGCGTTTGCACCACAAAATTTTCCACGCTGCGGTCGGTATGTTCCGTTAGTTCCTGTTCTTTTTTTTCCTGCTCCAGGTATTGGTCGATAACGGTATTGATGTCTAATTTTTCCATTGCGATGTCGGCATAGAAATCCGTGACTGTTTTGTACCCTTTTTTCTTGATGAGTCGCATCAGTTTGGATTCGTCTTCTTCTATTTTCCGGTTCTTAAATCGCCTGTGTAAGGTTTCTTTGGCGAACTCGACCTGCTTGGCCGACTGTTCTTTCAGCGATTGTTTGATTTTGACACGCGCCTTGGCCGTAATCACAAAACTCAGCCAATCCTGTTTGGGGCTTTGGTTGGGAGAAGTTACGATATCCACCTGGTCTCCGCTCTGCAATTTATGCTTAATGCTCACATTTTTCCCATTGATTTTAGCAGATACGCATTTAGAACCCAATTTAGTATGAATAGCAAAAGCAAAATCAAGTACGGTAGCATTTTGCGGCAACTTAAACAAATCGCCTTTTGGTGTGAATACAAAAATCTCGTCGTCGTACAAATCCATTTTAAAGTCCCGAATCAGGTCACCGGGGGCTGATTCTTTGTGTTCTAAGACTTCTCTCACGTTATCCATCCACTCGTCAAGCCCACTTTCTCCTTTGATTCCCTTGTATTTCCAATGGGCGGCGAAGCCTCTTTCGGCAATCTCATCCATCCGTTTACTCCTTATTTGTACTTCCACCCATTTTCCGTGAGGCCCCATTACGGTTGTGTGCAAAGATTCATAACCATTGCTTTTCGGGATGGAAAGCCAATCTTTCAAGCGTTTGGGATTGGGCTGGTACATATCGGTAATTACGGAATAGACTTGCCAACATTCGGCTTTTTCTTTTTCAAGCGGCGTATTCAGAATCACACGGATGGCAAACAGGTCGTAGATATTTTCAAATTCAACTTTTTGTTTCTGGAGTTTGTTCCGGATGGAATGAATTGATTTGGTACGGCCTTTGATGTCGAAATTCAGGTGTAAGGCCTTCAGTCTATCCGCTACCGGCGCAATAAATTCCGCAATGTACGTATCACGCGAACGCTTGGTTTCATTGATTTTCCGGGCAATGAAATCATACATTTCCCTGTCTTGGTATTTGAGGGACAAATCCTCCAATTCCGATTTGATTTTATACAAACCCAAGCGGTGGGAGAGGGGTGCATAAAGATAAGAAGCTTCGGCGGATATTTTCAGCAAATGTTCTTCTTTCAGTGATTTAGCCATTCGCATCAGATACAGGCGGTCGGCAATCATAATCAGGATAACGCGGATATCTTCGGCAAAAGAAAGCAATAACTTGCGGAAATTTTCCGTTTCAATAGCCGCATTTTTTGCATACAATTCCTGCGTTTTTATCAAGCCTTGGATGATAGCAGCCACGTCTTCTCCGAAAGTTTTACGAACTTGGTCGATGGTACAATGCCCATCCATTACCGGTTGCGAGAGTAAAAGGGCAATAGAAACGGTTCCTTTTAATCCGACCTCTTCTGAAACAATAAGCGCCGTCTGCAATTTACGATATAAAATGTTTGAATTATAAACATCTCTACCATAGCCGCCCGAATCAATTGAGCGGCGAATATATTCTTTCACATTTTTCGCATCACTCGTTGAAACAGAATCTCCCAGACTTCTCAATAACTTGCGATAAGCCGTTAAAAATTCGGTTAGTTCCTCCCCGGAAAAAAAATCGTCCATCTTTTTGCGCAATTATTGTACAAAGTAAAGGAAAAATATTTATACTCTGTTCAAAAATACCTAAAAATCCAAATTAAAATGGATAGTATCTTCCAAATCCGGGTCAAAAGTATCTTTTATAGCTTCGATAGCTGATAAATCAATCTCATTGTTTTCCTTTACATAATGTAGCACTTCATCGAAAGCCGTAAGGAATTTATCGAAATCTTCTTTATATAAAAAAATTTTATGTTTCTCGAAATGAAAAGGTTGCGATGAATCCCCATCAAAAACTTTTTTACTTTCCGTGATTACCATGAATAAATCGCCTTTTCCGCTCCTTTTCACATCCAGATAATAAACACGTTTACCGGCAGCGACTGATTTTGTAAAAACGATGTTTGACTCTCTGTTCTCATTTTTCGCGTAATTTCTTTCTTCCATAATTCAATATTGTTGATATTTGCCTATAAATAATCATATTTTGATATTATTTTGCAAAATTGGTCATTTTTTTTCAAATAAGCAAATTATTAGTAAAAAAACAAGAAAAATACGGGTGAAATATCGTGAATAATAATTAACTTTGCAGCCGGAAACAGAAGTTCTTTATAAAATGATTAATCGCATTATTATTCGTATTAAAACACTCCAGATAATCTATGCTTACTATCAAAATGATAGCGGGGATATAAAAAGTGCCGGGAATGAAATCTTGAAAAGTTTACAAAAATCTTATGATTTGTACCATTATTTATTGTTGTTGATTCCGATGCTGACCGATGCCGAACAAAAGCGTATAGATAAACATAAACATAAATATCTTGTAACCGAATCCGAATTGAACCCCAATCTGCGTCTGACAAATAACCGTTTCTCGGAACAGTTAAGTTGCAATAAGCAGTTGCAAAATTTTTCCAATGCAAAAGGCACACTATGGAATGACGATGATTCGAATTTTGTGTGGCATCTCCTGAATGAGATTCTCCATTCGGAGATCTATGAAAATTATTTGAACGAGGATGATACCTATGAATCGGATAAGGAATTTTGGTATAAAGTTTTCAAAAAAATTATTTGGCCTAATGAGGAACTAAATGATATGCTGGAAGATAAAAGCATCTATTGGGAAGATGATTTAGGTATAATCGGTACCTTTGTGCTGAAAACTATCAAACGGTTTACTTTGGAAACAGACTCAACACACGCCTTGCTGCCCATGTTCAAAGATGAGGAAGACAGGACGTTTGCCTTAGAGTTGCTACATCATTCAATAGTTGAGGGAGAAGATAATAACCAACGGATTACGAAGCAGATAAGCAATTGGGATATAGAAAGGATTGCTTTAATTGATTTGTATATCATGCAAATAGCGCTGGCTGAAATACGTAATTTCCCGTCTATCCCTTTGAGTGTGTCGTTGAACGAATATATCGACTTGGCACGCTATTACAGCACGCCTAAAAGTTCGAATTTCATCAATGGTATCTTAGACGCAATTGTCCAGGATTTGAAAAAAGAAGGCTTATTATTTAAAGATTAAGAATATTTTATTACATTTGCATTTTAAATCTGTAAAAAATTATAAACAATGAAATTATTAAGTATTGTCTTACAAGCTGCTCCGGCCGGAGGAGCTACGGGGGGTGGCGGTAGTATGATGAGCATATTGATGATCGTACTGCTTTTTGTAATCATGTATTTCTTCATGATTCGTCCTCAACAGAAAAAACAAAAGGAGGTTCAAAAAATGCGTGAAGCGCTGAAAGTGGGCGATCGGGTAATCGTAGCAGGAGGTATTTACGGAAAATTGAAAGATATTGACACGACTACAAATGTCTTTACGGTGGAAATAGCCGAAGGAGTAAGAATTAAAGTAGACAAAGCTTCTGTTTTCGCGACGAACGATGAAGCTACTGCAACCAGATAAAAGCAATCTTGAAAGGAGAATCAGAGTATTCTTTCATAGTAAAAAATGGAAAAACTTATTGGGTTTTTCTGCTTTTGTCGTTTTGGCCTTTGTTTTTTGGACGCTTCAGTATTTCAGGCAAAAGTTTGAATTTGAAGTGCCTGTATCCGTCCAATATACAGAAGTCCCTGTCGGTATAGCATTGCCGGTAGAGGTTCCGCATCAGATTACCTTGCATATTCAAGACAAAGGAACAGTCTGGTTGCAATATTTATTGGACAAAAACAAATTATCTATAACGATTGATTTTAAATCCATTCAAACTAAAGATTTTTCCTACTTAGTTGATAATGCTACACTTAACAAACTGATTTCTGATGAATTGCCTTCCTCTTCCCAGTTGAAGTCTTTCTCCCCCGACAGGATTGAGATTCATTATTCGCCTTTGGTAAAAAAAGTTTTGCCCGTCACAATAGACGGGGTATTGTCTCCCTCGCCCGGTTATATGTTTTCCGATAGTATTACGATTGAGCCGTCACAGATTACTGTTTACGGAAGCCGGGAAACAGTAGATACATTGTTTGCCGTCAAAACAGAAAAATTGGATAAACAGCGTATTGAAAAAAAGATAAGCATTTCTGCACAATTAATATCCCCTTCAGGCGTTAAACTGTCGACTCAACAGGTGAAGCTAACTGCTGAAATAGAAGAATATACTGAAAAGTTTTTCGTGTTGCCCGTTATTTGTCGTAACTTGCCTGAAAACCGAATCGTCCGTTTTTTCCCTTCCTCTGCAGAAGTGTATGTTCAGGTAGGCTTAAGTAAGTATAACCTGCTATCCGGGTCTGATTTTGAAATAAGCATTGATTATAACAATCTGATTCTGAATAACGCAACAAATTACCCCCTGAATCTTTCCAAAAAACCGGCTTGGATAGAGAATTATCGCATCGTTCCGGAAATGATAGAATTTTTAGTGGAACAAAAAAGATAGCTTATGGTGGTAATCGGACTTACAGGTGGAATCGGAAGTGGGAAATCGACTGTTTCCCGATTATTGGAAACAATGGAAATTCCGGTGTATGTGGCAGATGTAGCGTCTAAAAAACTGATGGATGAATCTGCACAAATCAGGGAAATATTGTCGGAAAAATTTGGTTCTGAATTGTATAGAACCGGAAAACTCAATCGTTCCCTCCTGGCTTCCCTGATTTTTGGCAATGAAGAAAACCTGCTGTATGTCAATTCACTTATTCATCCCTTGGTGTGGAAAGATTTTCAAAATTGGGCTAATCAACATTCCGGCAAAAAATGTTTGGCCATTGAATCGGCTATTTTGTTCGAATCCGGTTTCAGCGCTGCCGTGGACGTTAAAGTAAATGTTTCCGCTCCTTTGGAATTGAGAATTCAAAGAGTTGAGAATCGGGATAATACGGAAAAAGAACTGATTATAAAACGCATCAATAGTCAGCTTTCGGAGGAAGAGCGAAACAGACTGTCGGATTTTACGATTTTGAATGACAATGTCAATGCAATAATTCCTCAGATAGAAATTTTGATGAAAATATTGAAATTCGAAAAAAATTGTGTAAATTTGCATCGTAAATAAAAAGTAATTGTTATTGCTATGCTGAAGAAAATTTTATCTGTTTCAGGGCGGTCGGGTCTTTTTAAGTTGATTTCTCAGGGGAAAAACATGTTCATTGTCGAATCGATGATTGATGGGAAGCGAATCCCTGTATATACGAAAGATAAAGTAGTGTCTTTGGGAGATATTTCTATTTATACGGACAAAGAAGAAGTTTCGTTGGCCAAGGTATTGACCGCTATCAAACAAAAAGAAAATGGCGCACAAATTATTTTTTCCTCCACCATCAAACCGGAGGAGTTGCGGACTTATTTTTCCGAAATCCTGCCGGACTTCGACAAAGAAAGGGTTTATCCTTCCGACATCAAAAAAATAATGAACTGGTATAATTTATTATTACAAAATGACTTAACAGATTTTGAAGAAAAAGAAGATGTTGCAGAAAAAGAGGATACCGTAGAAAAAGAGGATGTTGCAGAAAATGAAAATGCAGAAAACATTGAAAATACATAATACGAAATACATAATACCATGAGTGACGAAAATGAATTATTTGAATACGATGAAGAAAAAGCGGTGGCTTTTATCCTTAATTATCTTCCACAGGAATTGAAAGAAAAATTCGCTGATGATGATATCTACTATATTTTAGATGTGATATGCGATTTTTATGAGAAAAATGATTATTTAGACGAGGATGATGAAGAAAAAGAAGAACAGGAATTGATAAGATTCATCGTTCAACAGGCCAAGAAAGATAATATCGGCGATTATCAGACTGAGGATATATTGATTGTACTGCGTGCCGAATCGGCCTATACCGATACTTTGGATATCTTTGATTAACCAAAGTACAAAAGTTTTATATAGGTAGATAAAAAATAGCGAAGATTAAAAAATTATATAAATTATTTATTAACTTAACTAACAGACAAAAGTATGAGAAGAATTAATTTTTTTGCAAGTTTATTACTCTGTGTTGCGATTCTATTTGGTGGATGTAATGCGAGTAATACAGCTAAAGGTACGGCAGTTGGCGCTGGTGGAGGCGCTGCAGTTGGTGCAGGGCTTGGAGCGCTGCTGAATGGTGGAAAAGGCGCAGCTTGGGGCGCAGGTATTGGTGCTGTGGTCGGTGGAGCCGCCGGAGCGCTGATTGGGAACAAAATGGATAAACAAAAGAAAGAATTAGAGCAAATCGAAAGTGCCAAGGTAGAAGCCATTAATGATGGACAAGCTATCAAAGTAACTTTCGATTCGGGGATTCTTTTTGCTACCAATTCCAGCACTTTGAATCAGGCTTCGAAAGCAGCCTTGACCCAATTTGCTAATTCTCTGAAATCCAATCCGGATACAGATGTTGAAATTTATGGACATACCGATAGTACCGGTAGCGATAAAATCAATATCCCGCTTTCAGAGCAAAGAGCTAGTTCTGTAAAAGCTTTTTTGATTGAACAGAGTATTTTGGCTGCCCGTTTGGCTACAGCCGGTCTCGGCTCTTCTCAACCGGTATCCGATAATGCTACTTCCCTCGGCAAACAACAAAATCGTCGTGTAGAAGTTTTCATTATCCCGAATGAAAAAATGATTAAAGCTGCGGAAGAAGGTACGCTGAAATAATTTTTTTGTTAATGATAAGCGAAAAGCGGTTTTTTCTGCTCATTGAAATGGGCAGAAAAAACCGCTTTTTTTCGGTAACCCGGCTTGTGTTATGATAACTTTAGTCTAAATGCAGGCATAGACAAACCCGTTTTCCTGCATTTCTTTCTTTTCGTATATGTTTCTGCCGTCTACAACAACCGGTAGCCGCATGGCTTTTTTCAGGACGGCCCACGACGGCAACCTGAATTCTTTCCATTCCGTCAGTAACAGCAATGCGTCCGCATCCAAGGCCGCATCGTACATGTCCCGTGCATAATATACTTTCTCGCCTATTCGTCTTTTACATTCGGCCATGGCAACCGGGTCATAAACCCTGAGA
The DNA here is from genome assembly GCA_031289145.1 of Dysgonamonadaceae bacterium. Classification (GTDB taxonomy): domain Bacteria; phylum Bacteroidota; class Bacteroidia; order Bacteroidales; family Azobacteroidaceae; genus Azobacteroides. The sequence continues at coordinate 33,652 of JAITQA010000023.1, forward strand.
TTACAACCTGCTTTCAGCAATAAATCAATGATAACCAAAGAAGGCGCTTCCCGTATATCGTCGGTCTCCGGTTTGAACGCCAAACCCCATAACGCAACGGTTTTTCCGGTCAGGTTATTTTTGAAAATCCCGTTTAGCATTTCGAACAATATCGTTTTCTGCTTTTCGTTCACAGCCTCCACCGCCTGCAAAACTTTCATGTCATAACCGTTTTGAGAAGCCGTTTTAATCAGGGCTTTCACATCCTTCGGAAAACAGGAACCGCCATAACCGCATCCGGGATATAAAAACTTACTCCCAATACGCGAATCGGAACCGATACCGCGACGAACCATATTTACATCAGCGCCTACCAAACGGCATAAATTGGCTATGTCATTGATAAAAGAAATCCGGGTTGCCAGCATGGCATTGGCGGCATATTTAATCATTTCTGCCGACGGAATATCGGTAAATATCATCCGGTAATTATTCAATGTGAAGGGCTTGTACAGCCGGTCCATCAACTCGCGGGCTTTCTCGCTCTCTGTGCCTACAACCACCCTGTCCGGTCCCATGAAGTCTTTTATTGCAGTGCCTTCTTTCAAAAATTCCGGATTGGAAGCCACATCAAAAGGAAGGGAGACGCCTCGCTTATCCAACTCTTCCTGAACGGCTTCCTTGATCTTCCGCGCCGTTCCGACAGGCACTGTACTTTTTGTTACGACCAAAACATAACGGTTGATATGTTTACCTATCGTGCGGGCAACCGCTAAGACATAACTCAAATCAGCGCTTCCGTCCTCATCCGGAGGTGTTCCTACAGCGCTGAATATCACTTCTACATCATCTAAACAGCCGGTCAAATCGGTTGTAAATTCCAAGCGGCCGGCTTTGGCGTTTTTCTTGACCAATTCTTCCAATCCCGGCTCATAAATAGGTATAATACCTTGTTTGAGCTGCTGAATTTTTTCGGAATCAATATCCACACAGGTAACGTGAATTCCCATCTCGGAAAAACAAGCTCCCGAAACCAAGCCTACGTATCCTGTTCCAACTACTGCTATGTTCATTTGCTAAATTTTAATTCTTGTGATATAATTAACGAAATAAAGCCGGTCATATTATATTTACTTATTTTTTTAGCAATTCTTCATACAAGGATGAGATTGCTTTGCCGAATTTTTCTTCTGTAAAAGTATTCCGGGAATATGTAAAAGCCTGGTCTTCGATAAAAATTCGTTGATCCTCATTCTCTGCAATATATACCATTTTCGAAACCAATTCTTCTATGGTGTCGTAAAGCAGTCCTGTTTTGTTGTCCGTAATCAATTCGGCTGTTCCGGCATTGTTATACCCGATGACAACACAATGATTCATCATGGCTTCGATGGTGACACGTCCCATTGCTTCGCTTTTTGAACTCATTATCAGAGCTTTAGCCGAACCCATCAAGTCCATAATATCGGTTCTGTGTCCCAGAAAATATACATTTCCACTACTTTCGTTCTCTTTTATTTTCGCTGTCAAAAATTGCTTATATTGGCTATCGACATTGCCTGCAATCAACAAACGGTAATCAGGAACAAGTTTGATAAACGAACCAAAAGCTGCTATCAAATCTTCAATGCCTTTATTTTTCAATACCAAACCGCAAAAAAGGAAATAATTCTCTTTTACCACTTTCTTAGTGGAATCCTCAACGGTGATAGGATTGTACAGTACTTTAGCCTTATTTTCAATACTAAAATATTTCGCCAATGCATTGGAAATACAAATAACCGCATCCGTCCTTTCAAGTTTTTTCCTGTACATCCACCGGGGTTGATAGCTCTTGTAATTATAATCCTTATCCTGAAATTCCCGGATATGCCATACATGCTTCAGTCCCATGAGTTTGCTGATATGATAACCTACTGTTACCAAACTCGTATTGGAATGTATGATTTGTATATGATTGCTTTTTACACATTTACTCAATTTCCAATAGGCAGGCAGGTTAATAAAAACGTAGATGCAAATCTTTATGCTTATTTTGAGCAGATTGGCAAGTGTTCGTGCCTTGTTTGTAATAAATGGGACTGCAAAAGGAATCACATAATAAGGAATTCCTCTTTCTTCCAATTTTTCACAAACAGGCCCTTTTGCCGGAATGACCACAATCGGGTTAACAGCATCTTTTACAGCATTAATCATACTTAACATCGAAAGATTTGCGCCATATAAATCCGGATAATGTGTAATATACAATACATTTATCCGCTCTTTTGTGTGTACATATACCATAAAATCTCAGCATAAAATTTCAACAAATATAAATATATTTTTTTATCTTTGTATCAAAATTTTAAAAATACTGCATTATTATGGAAACAGTCAGGACAAGGTATTTGGGAGGATTGCGCACAGAAGCCACTCATCTGCAATCAGGTACGAAAATCATAACGGATGCTCCGACCGATAATCAAGGAAAAGGCGAGTTTTTTTCTCCAACAGATTTATTTGCCGCTTCTTATGCGAGTTGTGCGCTGACAATCATCGGTATTGCTACTCAGACACATGGTTTTGATATCGAAGGAACAGTGGTGAAAACGACAAAAGTGATGGGCGATAATCCCCGGCATATCGCGGAATTGATAGTTGAGTTTACATTTCCGCATGATAGTTACAACGAGAAAGAACGCAGAATCATAGAAGGCGCTATCAAGGGGTGCCCGGTAGCGAACAGTTTGCCTCAAGAACTGAAAATAACACGAACCCTCAAATTCGGGAAGGACTAAACAAACGCTATCGCTATTCTTCGTTTACCGATAGCGGTCGCAGTACCATAATGCCCGTATTGGTCTTGGTAGCTCCGCAATAGTCGACCAATGATTCCGGATTGACAATCACTTTTTTCGCTGTGGAAGAAGCGTGAATAAAAGTGAGTTGTTTCTTATGCCAATAGGCAATTCCAAGATGGGAAATGTCTAAACCGGGGGTAGCAGTCGTAAAACAGATGATGTCGCCGTTTCTTATCAGTGATTGGTGTTGGGCTATTTCCTGCTTTGGGATATAATAATAATTGCCTCTCGCATTGATTTCCTGTTCTATTGCCCGGATGCTTTGCACATTTTCCGGATGATTGACCAAGCCGGTGTATTTTGTATAATTGTCCGACATAAAATGGACGTCCGGCTTTATCCTGCGCCCGCCGAGTGCACAAGTCATATCATCAATGATGCCTTTCCCCCTGTTGTCATAGAGCCAGTCTGAAGTATAATGCAAACGGGAAATATATCCGTCGATGAACCCGTTCCGGTAACGCATCCGTTTGAGTTCCCGCATAAAGTTATCCACTCCGGGCTGAGCAGACTGAAGCGCACGCGCCAAGGCTAAGCAAGTTTCAACGAAAACCGTACAATCCGTTTCATGCAGATTCACGACTAATTTTTCTTCCTTGTTGATTTCCAGCGTATGGGCGACATAAGGCGTATTCAGGAGAAACAGGGCTGCCCTTATTATCGCGCTGTCGATAGGACATTTCCCTGCCATTTGAAAAAAATTAGCTATTAAAATACTATCCTGCAGGACAGTTGGTTTGTCAGAAACAATAATTCCTGCCGGTTCTTCCACTGCAATAATCGTATCTCCTATCTCAACCGGAGCTGTTTTAGCCCAAAGGCTTACCGGGAGAATGAGGAACAAAAACAAGTTTATTTTATTTTTTCCAGACATAAGTCAATATTTATTTGCTATACGAATCTTTCAAGTATTGTTTTTTCTCTTGCTTCAATCTATTCATCGCCGTGTACGTGCACGGTTTTTTTATTCTTTAAAATAAATCCGTTTTACCCGTGGGGAAATAGCGGTCAGTATTTCATACGGGATGGTTTGCAATTGTGCAGCCACAGCTCCGATACTTGTTTCTTCCCCAAAAATAACTGCGGTTTCACCTTCTTCCACCGCAACGCCACTCACATCCACCATGCAAATATCCATGCAGATATTTCCGACGATAGGACATTTTACGCCTTTTATCGTCACGGCGAAATTTCCATTTCCCAGACGTCTATCCAAACCATCGGCGTAACCGACCGGCAGGCAAGCTATCCGTGAATTACGCGACAAGTGTCCATTTCGGTTATAGCCTACAGTTTCACCTTGTCGCACCTCTCTGATTTGCAGGATGCGTGTTTTCAGGACGGCAACCGGACGCAATGCGGTTTCGCTGAGGGTGGAAATACCATACAGCCCGATTCCCAATCGTACCATATCCATCTGTGCTTCCGGAAAACGTTCGATACCGGCCGAATTGAGGATATGTTTTTTTACCGGATAAGCCAGTAAGGTTTCCAAATGGGAAACTTCCCGGAGGAAACGATTGATTTGTTGTTGTGTAAAATCGTCCAAAAGCGGCGAATCGCTTCCGGCAAGATGAGAAAAGACCGACCTTACGGCAAGCCCTTGGCTACCGTTCAATTTCTCGGCCAAGCGCGGAATATCCGAATCGCTGAAGCCCAAGCGGTTCATACCGGTATCTAACTTGATGTGAATGGGATAATGCAGTATTCCACGCCTCCCCGTTTCATGGAGAATTGCGTCTAAGATGGTCTGATTGTAAATTTCCGGCTCAAGATTGTATTCGAACAAGGTATTGAAAGCATGTACTTCGGGATTCATCACCATGATAGGCATGCTTATTCCCTCACGCCGCAGTTCCGCTCCTTCATCGGCCAAGGCGACGGCTAAGTAATCGGCTCCCCGTTCCTGCAAAGTCTTGGCTAATTCATAAGAGCCTACGCCATAACCGAATGCTTTAACCATACATATCGCTTTGGTTCCCGGATTTAACTTGGAACGGAAATATTTCAGGTTATGAATCACGGCATCCAAATCCACTTCCAAAACCGTTTGGTGCATTTTCTCTTCCAACTGCTCCGATATGCGTTCGAAACGAGACATTCGGGAGCCTTTAATCAATATGATAGCATCCTTCAGGTTTCGCCAATAGCCCGAATCCAGAAAACTTTCGGTGGTCGGGTAAAATCTTTTTTCCATATTGAACAGGTTGGAATGTGAGAGCAGATTCGGCCCGATACCGATAATCTCTTGCACCTGTTTTTGTCCGACCAATTCGGCTACTTTCCGGTAAAAAGCGGCCGGAACCATGCCCGACTGCAAAATATCGGACAAAATCAATACCCTTTTCAACCGACTGTCCATTGAACGCCGCGACATAAAATCCAAAGCGATGGACAAGGAATTAATATCTGAATTATAGGTATCGTTAATCAGAATATTGTTTTGAATGCCTTTGTTTACATCCAAACGCATGGCCACCGGCTCAAGTTTCTCGAAACGCAGGAAGTCAACGGACGACCGGTGCAACAGCATGAATGCAAGGCAATGAATGGCGTCTTCGATGGAAGCCTCATCCGTAAAAGGAATTGCAATCTTCCCTGCTTTGTGTTCCGTGCGCCATTCAATTTGTGTTCGGTCGATATTTTTCTCTATCCGGCTGATAAACAACGGCGCATGTACATTGATTTTCGACCATGCGTAAGTTCTGTCGGATAAACCTGCATGCTCCATGCAATATTTCACCAAAGTCCGGTCTTCATTGTAAATGATGCGGTCGGTATTTTTGAATAATTTCAGTTTCTCCAAACATTTCTCTTCCAGTGAAGAAAAATTTTCCTGGTGCGCTTCGCCGATGGTTGTGAAAATCCCGATGGTCGGCAGAATGATTGATTCGAGGCGCTGCATCTCTTCCGGCAGGGAAATACCGGCCTCGAAAATACCCAATCCTGTTTGTTCGTTCAATTGCCATACGGAAAGCGGAACGCCTGTCTGCGAATTATAGGAACGGGGCGAACGGACAATCGACAAACTGTCGTGCAAAAGTTGGTACAGCCATTCTTTCACAATGGTTTTCCCGTTGCTGCCGGTGATTCCGACAATAGGAATAGTAAACCGTTTGCGATGAAAAGCCGCCAATTGCTGAAGAGCGATAAGTGTATCCGCAACACTTAAAAAATTAGCCGCAGGCATCTCATCAAGACCTGTAAAATCCTGACGGACGACAAAATTCCGTACGCCTCTGTCATACAAATCGCGAACATACCGGTGTCCATCGTTGTGATGCGTTACCAAAGCGAAAAACAAACTGACAGCCGGTTCTGATAATGAACGGCTGTCAGTCAATAATATACGAATCTCCGCCTCCTGAAAAGAAGCGGTTTGTGCGGCTATTATTTTCGCTATTTCCCGGATAGAATAGTTCATGATTACTCTTCCGTCAGGATGGCCTTGCAATAATTCCAGTCGAAACAGTCATAACGTTTGAATTGCGCTATAATTCTGGTTTTGAAATCGTTGTAATTTTTTTTAGACTGAGGCGACCAGCCGGTTTCTGCAATGGCTGCTCCACGTGGGAATGCCATGTATTCCACATTACTTGGGGTGAGCAAGTATTCCGTCCAGATATTACCCTGCATTCCCAGAATATGCTTGGATTCTTCAGGCGTAAGAACAGCCGGCACCGGATTGTAGCTGTAAGTTTTCCACAAGGGGATGTAGTTGCCGATAGCCAAAGGTTCTGTTTTGGGGTCTGCCTGGTAATAGTCCAGATAAGCGTATGTATTCGGACTCATAATCACATCGTGATGCTGTTTGGCTGCCGCAATTCCACCTTCTTCACCCCGCCAGGACATGACGGTAGCGTTGGGAGCGAGTCCGCCTTCTAAGATTTCGTCCCAGCCGATAATCCGTTTGCCTTTCGATTCGACAAATTTTTCGATGCGTTTGATAAAATACGATTGCAGTTCGTGTTCATCTTTTAATCCTTCTTTTTTTATCAAAGCCTGGCAATGGGCGCAATTTTTCCAACGCAGTTTCGGCGCTTCATCGCCTCCGATATGGATGTATTGCGAAGGGAACAGGTCGGCTACTTCCGACAAAACATCTTGTAGAAATTCGAATGTTTTTTCTTTCGGACAGAAAATATCGTTGAACACGCCCCAAAGTCCTTCCACTTCAAACGGGCCTCCGCTACAGGAGAGTTCCGGATAGGCGGCCATGGCGGCTATGGCATGACCCGGCATTTCAATTTCAGGAATGATGGTAATGAATTTTTTCTTTGCATAGGCAATTACGTCTTTGATATCCTTTTGGGTATAAAAGCCGCCGTAAGTGGTATTGTCCCACTGTCTATGTCCGACTGCTGCATATTTTCCGACTAAAGTTTTGTGGCGGAATGCGCCGATTTGGGTGAGTTTCGGATATTTTGTGATTTCGATACGCCAGCCCTGGTCTTCGGTCAGATGCCAATGGAAAGTATTCATCTTGTGATAGGCCAACATATCAATGAATTTATAGACAAATTCTTTCGGCATGAAATGGCGGGAAACGTCAAGCATCAGCCCACGATGAACAAAACGAGGCTCATCTTCAATTTCCACACAGGGTATTGTCCATGCGATATTGCTGATATACGTCCTTTCAATCTGATAGGGAAGCAATTGGCGCAAGGTTTGCATACCATAGAAAATGCCTTGCGGCGTTTTCCCTTCTAAAGTGATTAAATTCTTCTGTACAGACAATTTATAGCCTTCCGGATTCGGAATTGCCGAATTAAGTTTGCAAATAATTGCATTCGTCGCTACCGGCGAATGGGTAATCTGCAACGAGAAATTGGCTGCCCGTCGTAATAATCTGTTGAAGACGGCGACGGCATCCTGCATTTCCGGACTGTCGTCTGTTAAGACAAGTTGAGTAGCTGAGTCGAAAGTAAACTGTCCCGGATTGACTTTGATTTTTGCTGGCGCCGGAACCAAGTTCAGATTGGCGCTGTTTTGCGAATAAACGCCTACACCAACAAAGGTAAATAACACAAATAAAAGGATTTTTTTCATATTTAAAATTACTATCAATTAGTATTATAATTTATTCGATTCCAAATCTATAAATAGTCTTGCTGTTGAATACGGAATCCTGATGGAGTGCGGTTGACGGAAATTCCAGATGATGTGGAGAATCAGGAAAATGCTGGGTTTCCAAACAAAACGAAGGATTCTTGTCTCCCGTAAAGAGTTGAATACCGGGTTCTGTGGTATAAACTTCCATCCTTATACCTGTTGTCCCGCTCACCGCTTTGGCTGCTAACACTTCGCTATCTCCCGGATGATTCAGCACATAGTTCAAATCATAAACTTTTTCGACGTCTATTGTCCGAGGTTCCGAAAAGTCAAAGCCGGTTCCTTTCACTTTAAGGATTTTTCCGGTCGGAAGTAGCGCTGCGTCTACCTCAGTGTACGCGGATGCGTCGATAAACAGAGAATGGTCGGTAATAGCAGGAGCGTCGGCGCCCGATAAATTGAAAAAGGAATGATTGGTGACATTAATTATCGTAGACGGATAACTGGTAGCCCGGTAGGTAAGATGCAAGGCGTTGTCGTCCGTCAGGGTAAATGTTACCGATAAATTCAGATTTCCCGGAAAGCCTTCCTCTCCGTCTTTGGATACATAATCTGCAACCAATTCCTGTGTACCGGTCTGATTTATAGTGAAATATTGCGTACTGAAACCACGCGGACCTCCGTGCAGGGTATTCTTTCCTTCGTTTTGACGGAGGCGGTAGGTTACCCGGTACAGTTCGAATGTGCCGCCTGCAATCCGGTTGGCATAGCGTCCTATAGTAGCACCGTAATAATCATTTAGTTGCATATAAGGCTGAATACTATCATAACCTACGACAACATTTTGTTTGCCTCCGTTTTTATCCGGAACCAGCATAGAAACAATTCTCGCCCCGATATTTGTGATACAAACTTCCATTCCGTTGGCGTTTTTCAACACATACAAATGGGTAGTATCGCCTTTATCGGTAATAAATTTGAAACTTGCCGGAGATAAACCGGATTCAGTGTCCGGCAATACAAGTTCTTTTTTCCCGCAAGAAACAAACAGACAGGAAAATACTAAAACTGCAAATAATACTTTTTTCATTTACATAGACTTTTTAAATGGTTCACACTATACTACAAAGTTAGCTTTTAATATTTGAATATAAAAATATTTTATGATTTTTTTTCAGAATCATTTTTTTTTATTACCTTTGTTTTATATATGTTGAGTGTTTGTTTAACATCTTAAAATAGATATTTTACTTGATATATGTAATTATTATTATAGTTTTTACACTATATTATTATTTTTAGTAATTAGATTTGAGGAAGATACACATCGGTTCGCATATACGCGAAAAAGTACAAGAATGCGGCATGAGCGCTAATGATTTTTCAAAGGCGCTGAATTGTTGCAGAGGCAATGTATATTCCATATTTAATCGCAGCAGTATCAACTCAGAATTATTGACTTTAATCTCGCAAATTTTAAAGTATGATTTCGAGGGATGTACAACAATTAGGATATGCTGTTGTACGTGTAATATCCCCTACGTGGAACTTATTGACAGGGGTACATCAATATCCTTTTTTGGGGTATAAGTTGAATGAGAGCAAACATCTGTTTACAGATGTTCCTCACCCATTTCCGTGAAACAGTATTAAACAAAAAGATCAATATGAAAAAGAAAATTCTCTTATTTATTGCGGCTTTTATTTCTTTGAATTTGGCCGCTCAGGATATTCAAATAAAGATAGATAAACATTTTACTTCAAAAAGTATGGATAGTATCATTAACATTATCAATGAGATTACAAAAAGTAACATTGACGGTAAAAACCGCTATTTGACCTACTGGAATGCTTATGCCTTGTATAGGAAATCACTTCTGTTAAATGAAGCGGAAGGAAACAAAAAAGAAGCGGATAAAGAACTATCGAAAGCAAAAAAAATATTAGAAAAGACAGGTAAAAAAAATGCCGAGGATTATGCATTGTTAGGTATGCTCTATAATTATAGTATCGCTTTTGCTAATTTTGTCAGACAACCGTTTCTTAGTAACAAAGCCAAAAGTTTTGCTAATGAAGCCATTCGGTTGAATTCTCAGAATCCCAGAGCCTACCTTGTACTTGGAATCAATGATTATTACACTCCTGTTGCATTTGGTGGACAAACGAAGTGCAAAGAATATTTTCTAAAAGCGATTGAACTTGAAGATAAGGTATCCAATAATGATTTTGATCCCAGTTGGGGGAAAAATGAGGCTTATTATTATTTGTTTCTTTACTACATAAATGTTGAAAAGAATGTTGATGAAGCAAAAATAATTTATCGCAAAGCGCTTAAATTATTTCCTGATGATAATCTTTTTTTACAATTCAAAAAAAAATGAAACAGGATATTTATAATTTATTTTATGATCAAGGTTTGAATACAGAATCTTTGGATTTTATTGAACGTTCAAAAATGACAACTTATAATTCCATGAATTTGGGAATGCGAATAGGTTCAATAATGCAAATACCGTATTATTCAAAACAGGTTGCCAATCATACTACAGAATTAGGTATGTGTGAAAAAATTCCTTTGCAAAAGACTTTCAATGAAACTGCTCTGAAATTAAGAGATATTCAATTGGTAAGAAAGAGCACAAGAAAATTTAATAAATTTATTAATCTTGAGAATTTGTCTAACGTATTACTCAATTCATATTTTGTTACGGAAATTTTCAAAGATCATTCCCATCATTTAGCACGCAGGAGTATCGCATCGGGAGGCGCTTTATATCCAATAGATTTATACTATATTAGTTTACATACAGAGGGGCTTGAGAATGGAACATATTTTTATAACCTTCATAATGAAAGCCTTGATTGTCTTGTTCTTGAGAAAGAGGAAAAGAATTATATGACAAATCTGTTAAAAGCATTCCCTGAGGAAATTAAAGGAGAATGGGATTTTTCTACTGTTTCCGGTATAATTATTTTTGGCGCAGTTATTAATCGCGTAGCTTGTAAATATGGGGACAGAGGACTTAGATTTGCTTTAATGGATGTCGGCGCCATATTACAGAACATCCATTTGGCATCAGCAGCTGAAAATATTGATTGTTGTGCAATAGGTGGTTATATTGATGATGCGATAGACAGTTTTCTTCATTTCAGGTACCCGGATGCTTACAATATTTTTATACCGGGTTCTGATGAATATTATATTTTTGAAGATTTATTTGGCATTCAAAGACTATATGGTAACTCCTTTGAAAAATCTAAAGAATTTTGGAAAGAAATAAAATGTTTAAAAATTAAAAGGAAAAGTATGATAGATATTTCCCGGATTATTTACTTTTTACTTTCGTGTGTTTTTATAACAATGTTTTGGGGAATATTTGTCTTTTTTATTTCTTATCCGATATGGTCAAGGTTTATGTAATGTTTATTTATTTTTTGTTTTGTTTTCAATCTTTGTTTTCACAAACAACTAAATTATCCGGTTACGTGAAAGATAAAGCGGGTATTCCTTTGATAGGTTCAACCATACATTTGAAGAATGACGCTTCAATTGGAGTTACCGCAAATATGAACGGCTTTTTTTGCTTGGAAATTCCCCATTCTATGATTAACGATACACTGATGGTTCATTTTTTTGGTTATTTGAGTGAAATATTGCCTATTAAAAATTTAGATGAAGGGGAAATCAAGTCTATTATTCTAAAGGAAAAATTAAATTTACTGCCTGAAATTGCCGTGTATTCAAAAAAAAGTTTAGCTGAAGAATTTTCTGTACAAAGATTGGAAAAATTGGATATTTATTTGTCTCCGATTTCTTCCGGTGATCCGTTACGAGCAATAGCTATCCTTCCGGCATCAACGAACGTTTCAGAAACAGCTAATATTGAACTAAGAGGGAGTTCCGGCGATAAATCTTGCGTATTATTGAATGGCGTCCCAATTAATAATCCTGTCAGAAATTCACAAATTAACGGCATGGGCAATTTTAGCTTATTTAATCCGGAAATGATTAAGACGCAAACTGTTTATTCAGGTAATCCTCCTTTGATATATGGTAATACTATTGCAGGTTTGGTAGAAATAGAAACTAATAATAAATTGGAATCCGAAAATGTATCGTTCTCTACTTCATTAGCTAATATTGGAGTCTTTGCAGACAGAAAACTTTCAAACAAAAGTTTTTTACAGCTATATGGAAATTATCAATTCTCTCAACCTTATTTGTATATTAATGGAAGAAATTTTGATTATCTCAATAAATTCAGCACAAAAGACATTGGTGGAAATTTAAATATCCGGTTTACCGATAGACTGTCACTAAATACTTATAATTATTTTATCAGCGAAAATTACAATGCAGATGGTTATATGTATAATCAACAGGGAAAGCATGAAGCGCAAAAGCAACGGTGGTTTCAAGTATTAAATCTGGAATATAAAATTCCAGGCGTTGGCTTTATTCGTTTTGATAATGGAATAGATGTCGCTAAAACCGATTATAAATTCAGTATAATAGAAAATCATCAAAACGATTTTTATCTTTATAATTCATTAAACACTAAATATTTTTATAGAAATTTTAGCTTACATGCCGGTATTTCATTTGGAATTTCTACCGTCAAAGCGAATAGCGTTTTTCCTGAATATTATTTTGCTATAGGATCGGATTTTCCCAGCTATGAAAAAAATACTGATTTAAATAATAAAAACTTAGAATCATTTTTATATCTGAAATACAGCTTAAACAATAAATTGATCACCAGTTTAGGCTTTCGCAAAAACTTGACAATAGACAATCAAAAGGATTATTGTTCGTATCAAATAAGCACAAAATTTAACATTTCCGATCAACAAGCTGTAATGTTTGCCGGAGGTAATTATAATAAATATCATTTACCGAGTTATAATCTTACCGATTTTCATTTACAAAATGCCAAACAATTATCTTTTGAATATAATCTTGATATAAATTCATTTCAGATAAAACCGGCAGTATATTACAAAAAGGAAAAAACTTTTGATTGGCTATCGGAAAGTGATGAAATCAATGCGCTTAAAAGAAATATTTGGGGAATAGAATTGTTTTTGGGAAAATCATTTAATTCCTTTTTGGTTTCAGGAGCCTATACTCATCTAAATTCCCATGTCAGTATAGGCAACCTGAAATACAAATCAAAGAACGATATGAACTACATAATAAAATTTTCAGCCAAATATCTGAATAAAAATTTATGGAGCATAAACCTGAATTATCTGACTCGGCCGGGCCTTCATTATACACCTGTAGAATCATCTCTCTACTTGGATTATTTTGATAGACATAGACCTATATACGGAACAGTGAACGATGCTAAAAATGGGAATTATAATTCCATTGATATATCTGTTAATAAAGTCTTTTATATCAGAAACGAAAGGCTTACTGTATTCGTCACTATGTCAAATATTTACAACAATAAAAACCAGGATTTTCCTATCTATTCCGAAGATTATTCAACGATTTCCGATTATTGGTATTATCAAAAGAGACAATTATATTTCGGAATGCAAATAACAATCTAACCTGAATTCTGCGATTCATTCAGAGAAAAAAACATTAAAATTTAACTGATTGAAAATATTTTACGATTTATCAGGATAATTAACCGTATGCCATTCGTCCGCATTTTCTATACCCAACTTGTCCGGATGAAAAACAGGCTTTTTAATTCCCGATTTGAACTGTTCTTCAAAATCGGAAAAAGTTTTCAGCGCTGTTTTTTGCAGGAGAATCAAGGCAATCAGGTTTAACCAGGCCATGATACCCACGCCAATGTCGGCCATATTCCAAGCCAAGGTCATCGCATTGACGGCGGTGAAAAAAGTTACGAAAAGAACGGCAACCCGCAGCAGATTAATCATATAGAAAGCTGTTCGTTTTTTCCTGAAAATGAAATAAACATTGCTTTCCGCCTGGAAATAATAGCTCATAATGGTGGTAAAAGCGAAAAAGAAAAGCGCGATTGACACAAAAGCCGAACCAAGTCCGGGAATAGATGTGTCTACCGCCATCTGGGTAAAAATCGGCCCGTAGCCGGTTTCGGAAAGCGGTAGTCCTCCGCCCCTGAACACTACATTTCCGACAGTATCGTAAACATTGTACATGCCTGTCGCCAGAATGATGAGCGCGGTTGCGGAACAGACCAACAGCGTGTCCACATAAACCGAAAAGGCTTGCACCAAACCTTGTTTGGCCGGATGCGGCACATCACAGGCCGCAGCGGCATGTGGGGCAGTTCCTTGCCCGGCCTCATTCGAAAATACACCCCGTTTTACACCCATACTAATGGCTGCTCCCACAACTCCACTCATAGCAGGCTCCAATCCGAAAGCGCTTTTGAAAATCAGCGCAAACATGGACGGTATATGTTGATGGTTTATCGCAAGAATCACCAAGGCAACCAGCACGTAACCAACAGCCATAAAGGGAGTCACATATTCCGCCACTTTGGCCAAACGTTTCACGCCGCCGAAAATAACCAAGGCTAACAGGAAAACGATAATACCCGCGGTGATCGGCTTCTCCATCCGGAAAGAATTATAAAATGCATCACAAATCGCATTGGACTGTACACCAGGCAATAACAAGCCCAAGGAAATAATGGTAGTCAGGGCGAAAGCCATTGCAAAATATTTGTTTTTAAGCCCTTTCAGTATATAGTAGGCAGGTCCTCCTCTGTAATGTCCGTCGATTTCTTCCTTGTAAATCTGCCCCAATGAAGCTTCTACGTAGGCGGTACCTGCTCCGAAAAAAGCAATGAACCACATCCAGAAAACCGCGCCGGGTCCGCCTAAAGCAATGGCAGTAGCCACTCCAGCTATATTACCCGTACCCACCCGGCCCGAAAGCGCCAGCGCAAACGACTGGAAAGAAGAAATGCCGTTCGCAGAGGATTTTCCCTGAAATAGCATTTGAATCATCTCCTTGAAATAGCGAACCTGCAAAAAACGGGTTCTGATGGAGAAATAAAACCCTGTCGCAATTAAAAGGACAATAATCGGAATACCCCAGACCCAGGAACTGGCGGTTGAAACAATTTCAGAGAAAGTCATTTGGTAAATATATATTTGTTCATACTACAATTTATTTAGATGTATTTCTTTTTCCTGAAGTAAAAGAAAACACCGAAGGCAGATACCAGCATCAGCAAGAGTGAGAGCGGATAAGCCCACCACACGTGCAGTTCCGGCATAAAATCGAAATTCATCCCATAGATGCTGGCTATCAGTGTAGGCGGCATAAACAGCACGGATACAATGGTAAAGAGCTTGATAATCTTGTTTTGTTCGATGTTTACCAAACCGAGGAAAGTATCCTGAAGATAATCCAGACGGTCGAAACTAAAACGGATGTGTTCCAGCAGGGAGTTGATGTCTTTGATAAGAATCGTTAACTTCCCGCGCAAATCATGAGGCACTAAGTTGCTGCGCATCATACTGGAAACCGCCCGTTGTTTATCAATGATATTTTCGCGGAACATCATGGTTTTTTCCTGAAGGTTTTTTATTTCCAACAAAGCGTCTTCGTCTGCTTCCCTGATTGTATTACTCAGGTGTGTGATTTCCTGGGTGATGTTTTCTATCATGTCGGCGTCAAATTCAATCCGCGTTTCAAACAGCGAAAGGAAGATGTGGTAGCCCGTCGGATAGTTTTCCGGATTGGCAAATATTTTTTTTACTGTTTCCGTGAAAGAACTCAAATCTTCGCTACGCACCGATATCAGGATATTATTTTTCAGGATAAAAGATACCGGATTTTTGTCGTAAGCGGCGCCCAACAGGAAATTTGTATTGACAACCAAGGTATCCCGTGTTTCGATATAACGCGATGAAGTCTCAATTTCAATCATTTCCTCTTCTTCCTGAATGTAAATTTTCAGGAAGTCCTCCAATTGAGACTCAATCTCTTCATCCACATCATTCAAATCAATCCACAATATCTGTTCTTCACGGATTTGTTTGATAAATTCGATGCTGCGGCTTATTTTTATCGCGCCTTCTTTCTGATAAAAGAGTTTAAATTCGGACATAACTTCAGAATAAAATAATGATTGAACCGTTGTTTTTGTTAAGCTACCCTCCGAAAAAGGTCTACAAAAGTACAACATATAAGGGAAAAAGCCTACTATTCGGGCAAAAAATAGCAAGAAAATTTTCAAACGCAGTCGTCACGCCAAAACAAAACGGCGATGAAAAGGCTGATTACTAATCTATGTGTTGGACATAAAGATGAATTAGTCTTTTTGAGCGAACCCGCCTTTAGCGTTTCGGGACGGACAAGTTCCAAAAGTAGCGCCAAAACTTCTACGACCGGATATTAAACCCAGACAGGTTCAGGCGGATAGCGATAGCTATTGTATTTCAGTTTGTTTTGGTAAAATAGGATTAACAAATAGAAAAATAAATAAGGATAGTTGGCGCTATATCATAAAAAAGTTGTAATTTTGTATAGTAGAGTTTACTTAAAAATATGTTATTGAATTTCATAGATTTATTCGCAGGTGCGGGTGGCTTGTCCGAGGGCTTTATTCGGGCGGGTTATATGCCTTTGGCACATATCGAAATGAATAATTATGCTTGCGATACGCTAAAAACTCGTGCCGCTTTTCACTACTTGAAGAGCAACAACCAATTGCAAAAATACAAAAAATATCTCTACGAAAAGCAGGAAAAGGAAGACGGCAGTAAACTTTGGGAACAAGTTCCGCAAGAAGTAATTGACACCGTTATTCAGTCCGAAATTGGCAAAAAAACGATTGAAAACATTTTCGCAAAGGTTGATAAACTAAAAGGCAATAAACAGATTGATGTTATAGTTGGTGGTCCGCCTTGTCAGGCGTATTCCGTTGCAGGCAGGGCAAGAATGGGCAAAGCAGTAGAAGACGACCGCGAAATTTATAAAATGGCAATTGATATGTGGGTAAAAGAGGGAAAGCGAATTGATTACTCAAAAATTCCTACTCGCTTGCAACACCACAAAAACAAGGAAACATTTTTAAATCGTTTCCAAGTGGTTGACCCTTATGGTTGCAGTCATACCGTTGTTGCTCATATCGCTATGGATGGACATTATTACATTTATCCCACACTTAACCCCACAATAGAAAATGTACGCTCAATAACCATACGCGAAGCCGCCCGCCTGCAATCTTTTCCCAATGATTACTATTTAAGCCGTAGCGCGGCATTTACAAAATTAAAATTAGCCGCTTAAAATCGTAAAAATATGGATATAAAGAAAACAATAGAAGAATTGGAAGAAAGGTTGAAATCGTACATTACAGCGATTAAATACCCTTGCCTCGAATACACGCCGTTTATAGTAGAAGTCGGCGCTTTGACAGTCGGGACAGACGGAAACGGTGTTGTAATCGTTGAAAACAAACGGTATCCGATGCAATTTTCAGAAAAAGCGGTAAAACAAATTTGCTCAATGACTTTCCGAAACTGTAATGATGAAATTGTGCAGCCGAAAATTTTTTCAAAATACGAATGGTATTCAGAAAAAACAGGAAGTCTTAAAATGACTATTGAAGAACTTAAAAAGATAGTTGTATGAGTGGTGAAAAATGGACACGTGAAGAAATGATTTTGGCGTTCAATCTGTATATAAAACTGCCGTTTGGCAAGATGCACAAGAAAACGCCGGAAATCATAGAACTTGCCAACCTGATGGGGCGGTCGGTTAATTCTGTTACGTTGCGGTTGGTAAATTTTGCTTCGTGCGACCCTTACCACCAAAACAGAGGCGTGAAAGGAATGATTGGCGGGCAGAAACAATGCCAGCCGATTTGGGACGAATTCGCCAACAACCGCGAGGCGTTGGTTTTTGAAAGTGAGCGAATTTTAGCCGAAAAGCAAAACCAAACTATTGAAACAAAGTTTAATGATTTGCTTTTTGACATAAAAGACCTGAAAGGCGAAACGAAACTGCGTGAAGTCAAAACCCGTGTCAATCAGAATGTTTTCCGTCAGATTGTTTTGGCAAACTATAATCGCCAATGTGCGATTACAGGTATTGATGTACCTGATTTGCTGTTTGCAAGTCATATAATCCCGTGGGCTGCCAACGAACAGGAACGATTAAATCCAGAAAATGGCATTTGCCTGTCTGCGCTTTATGACAAAGCGTTTGACAAAGGTTTGCTTGGCATAAATGCTGATTATGAAGTGCTTTTATCGACAACTTTGCAGAAAAATAAAGGCAAAGATTATTTCGTAAAATACTTTGCCCCGATTGAAAAAGTAAAATTACAGATGCCGCAGAAGTATCTGCCCAAGCGAGAATTTTTGGAGTGGCATTTGGATTGTGTGTTTGAAAAATAAAAAATATTTTATGAAATATGCAAATTTAAATAAGATAACAGTTAATCCAGAGTGGAGTTTTACAAATGTCCGCTCTGTTGAACAGTGGACACACGGCTATCACCGCTATCCTGCAAAATTTTTACCGAACATAGTAAAGAAGTTAATAGAAACTTATGCTGTCGGCAATGGAACTATTGCAGATGTATTTGCGGGTTGCGGTACAACCTTAGTTGAAGCCAAAGTACATGGTATAAAATCCATAGGAATAGATATTAACCCCGTGGCGCAACTAATAACAAAAGCAAAAACAAATCCTATTCCACCTGATATTTTGAATATACAATACGAATTGTTGGTAAACTCATTCTC
>JAITQA010000035.1 GCA_031289145.1 Dysgonamonadaceae bacterium
AAAACGTCGTATCGTCATTGCGAGGGCGAAGCCCGAAGCAATCCGGAGAAAGAGATGTAGTAATTAGATTGCTTCAGCCGTCGGCTTCGCAATGACGGCAAAATATAATTTACTTAACAGTAGGTTCTTTTTCCGGAAAAATGATAAAAAATTTGGTTGAAGAACTAAAGGCTTTGGGATGGGTTTTTGTCTATATCGGAGCCAATCAAGATGTAGATGCCGTTGCAGATTCAATGTCAATTGAGAACAAATTGCAATTTGAAGCCAGCGAACGGGGAGTAGATCGTATGATGTGCAAGGAACGTGCTTCTCGCGAAGTATTTTACAAAAAAGTCGCTGATAATTCGTCAGGAATTTACCCGGAAATGGATTTAAAGTCGGGATTCTTCGAAGAAGATGACGCTTCGAAGAAGATGACGAAGAATAAATTTTGGAAGCTGTTTTTGCCATGAAATAATAAATACCCATAATTACACGTAGAACTTACGATGACGTAAGTTACCATCAACTGGCAAAAATAAAAGATGATGTTTATGGCGTAAAGGGAACATCTCGCAGAGATGAACTGGACAGAAATTATGAAAGTCTTAAAATAGGGTTATTGCTTCGACAAGCAAGGTTTGGTGCAATGATTGGTACAATTCATCAATGACATGCGGTTTTAACAGTCTTCGCACCCGCCTGCGCTATTAAATTCTGATAATCAATAAAGTATACGTTTACCGGCTTGAAATCAAACCGGTAAACGCTGATGGCATTTTGAATTTTTTTGGCAATTTTTTCACAAAATAGTCCCTGCCGAATGACAAAGGATTAATCACTTTGTTATAAACCCTCTGTTCTGAAGCAGGTATTCCGGATTAGGATCAGCGCCCCTGAAGCGACGGTACAAAACCATGGGGTCTTCGCTTCCACCTCTTGACAGGATATTTTCACGGAAAGAACGAGCGGTTTCAGGATCAAAAATATCTCCTTTTTCTATAAAAGCATGGAAAGCGTCGGCATCCAACACTTCCGACCAAAGATAGCTGTAATAACCGGCAGAATAACCGCCATCGAAAATATGGGAGAAATAAGTGCTCTTGTATCTGGCAATAATTTCAGGAATAAGTCCGATTCCGTTCAACACTTCATTTTCAAAAGTTTCCACATCAACCGTCAACGGCGTTTCGATAGTGTGCCATTTCATATCTAAAATAGCGGCTGCGACCAGTTCGGTAGTCGTGAAGCCTTGGTTGAAATTACCGGCCTTTTCTATTTTCTCTATCAAAACGTCCGGAATAATTTCACCGGTTTTATAGTGTTTTGCATAAGATTTCAGGACTTCGGGATAGAAAGCCCAGTGTTCGTTTATCTGGGAGGGCAACTCAACAAAATCGCGGTAGACATTGGTGCCGGAGGTACTTTTGTAGGTGCATTTTGAAAGCAGTCCGTGTAAAGCGTGTCCGAACTCGTGGAACAAAGTTTCCACCTGATCGATTGTCAAAAGAGAAGGGTCATCACCAGCCGGTAAAGCAAAATTACCGATATTATACACAATGGGATGAATAAAATTTCCCTGATTGACGGATTGTTCCCTGAAATTACCCATCCAGGCGCCGTTCCGCTTTTCTTCACGGGGAAAATAATCTAAATAAATGATTCCGATAAGGGAGCCATCTGCATCATTGACTTCGAATGCTTTTACATCTCTCTGATATACAGGAATATTTTGAATTTCTTTGAAACTAATAGCATATAATTTGTGAGCCGTTTCAAAGGCGCCTTCCCGCACATTTTCCAATACGAAATAGGGTCTTATTTCTTCTTCATTCAGCGCGTATTTCTTTGCACGAAGTTTCTCCGTGTAATACCACCAATCCCATGATGCCAATTTGAAATTGCCACCTTCTTCATCAATTAATTTTTGCAATGCTTCTTTTTCCGTTTTTGCCTGAGGAAGTGCATATTTCCAAATGTCTTCCAATAATTTAAGGGCGTTGGCAGGCGTTTTCGCCATGGTTTCTTCCAACATAAAATCGGCATGGGATTTGAAGCCCAACAAATTGGCTTTTTCAAGCCGGAGGTTTACGATTTTCGTGATAATTTCTTTGTTGTCGCTTTCATCACCGTTATTTCCCCTGTTATACATGGCTTTGTAGAGTTTTTCCCGCAAAGTGCGATTGTCTGCATATTGGAGGAAAGGCACCCAACTCGGTTTACTCAATGTAAAAACCCACTTACCATCCAAGCCTTTCTTTTTAGCCGTCTGACTTGCAATTTCCACCTCACCGGCCGGTAAACCGGACAAGTCGGCAGGGTCATCAATAACCAACAAAAAATTATTGGTTTCTTCCAATAAATTTTTGCCGTAATTAAAGGTTAATAACGACAGTTCTTCATTTATTTCCCGCAATCTTTTTTTCTGAGATTCATCTAACAAGATTCCCGACCGAACAAAACTTTTATAATAATTTTCCACTAACATTTTTTGTTCGACATTCAGACCGGCAGTTGGAATCGCTTCATATACCGTTTTTATTCTGGCGAACAATTTATCATTCAGAAAAATATCAGAATGGTGCTTTGTCAGTAGCGGCAAAATTTCCTCCTCTATATCCTGTATTACACTATCCGCTTTTGCGCCTGAAATAGCGGAAAATACGCTGGAAACCCTATCCAGGAGACTTCCGGTTTCGTCCAAAGCTACCACAGTATTCTCAAATGTGGCCGGTTCGGGATTATTCACGATTGACTTTATTTCGTCCGTTTGTTGTTTTATACCCGCCAAAAATGCAGGCTTGTAATGTTCCGGCTCAATTTGGTCGAAAGGAGGAACTCCATACGGCGTATTAAACTCGGATGCAAACGGATTTTTGGGATCAAGCGCTTTATTTTTGTCTTGACAAGCTGTATAAATCATTACTAATAAACTTAAAATAAAAAAATATTTTCTCATGAAAATTACATTTGTTTAGATGGTGAATAGATTGTATTGTTCGCAATAATTGTTTCATTATTTCTTTTTAGCTGTTGTTTTCTTTTTAGCTGCGGTTGTTTTTGTTGCTTTTGCTGTCGGTGTTTTTGTTTTTGCCGATTTAACCGATGTGCTTGATTTTCTTTTTGCCGTCTTATCAGGCGCCGCTTTGATAATTTCCATCACTTCCGCAAACGAGAGATCCGCCGGGACAATTCCTTTGGGAATTTTGTAGTTGGCCTTATCATGAGAGATATAAGGACCGTATCTGCCATTGAGAACAAACAGTTTTTCATCTTCCGGGAAAGATTTGATTTGTTTGCTGGCCTCTTTCTCCTGTTTTTCGGCAATCAGTTTGGCGGCTTCATCAAGCGTAATATGAAGCGGACTGTAGTCTTTAGGAATCGTGACAAAAGCATTGTTGTAGCGCAAGTAAGGCCCGAAGCGACCGATGGCGGCCGTCACCGTCATCCCCTCCAGTTCGCCGACTGTACGGGGCAATTCGAAGAGTTGCAAGGCTTCTTTCAGGGTGATGGTCTCAATGGACTGACCTTTGGCTAAGGATGTAAACCGCGGCTTTTCTTCGTCTTCTGCCGAACCGATTTGCACAAAAGGCCCAAACCGGCCTATCTTTACCGAAATCGGCTTCCCTGATTGCGGGTCGGTTCCCAAAAGCCTTTCTCCTACTCTCAATTCCGATTTGGAAGCCGAAACCGAAACCACTATAGGATGAAACAGGTCGTAGAAGTTGCGGAGCGAATCCGTCCAATGCATTTCTCCGTCCGCTACTTTATCAAATTCTTTTTCTAAGTTTGCCGTAAAATTATATTCCAATACGTTCGGGAAATTTTCCGTCAGGAAATCGTTGACAATGATTCCCGAATCGGTGGGTAATAATTTGGCTTTGTCGGCGCCGACCGTTTCGGTTTTTACTTTCTTACTTATGGATTTATTTCTCAGTGTCAGCGTAACAAATTGCCGATTTTCACCTTCCTTATTTCCTTTGATGACATATCCCCGTTGTTGAATAGTCGAAATCGTGGGGGCATAAGTAGAAGGACGTCCGATGCCTAATTCCTCCATTTTACGAACGAGACTGGCTTCGGTGTAACGGAATGGCTTTTGAGTGAGTTTTTCTGCCGCAACTGTTTCAGATAAATTCAGCTGTTCATTCAAGTGCATGGGAGGCAGGATAACATCCTGATTTTCATCCTGATTTTCATCATCGTTGTCTTCCATATAGACCCGCAGGAATCCGTCGAACTTGATGATTTCGCCGGTTGTCAGGAATTTTTCTCCCGCATGATTGCTGATACCGATGGTGACGGTCGTCCGTTCCAACTCGGCATCGGCCATTTGGGAAGCGATGGTTCGTTTCCAGATGAGTTCGTAAAGTTTTTGTTCCTGAGCGGAGGCTTTGACTGTACGGTTGCTCAGGTAAGAAGGTCGGATAGCCTCGTGGGCTTCCTGTGCGCCTTTGGTTTTTGTCTGATACTGACGTATTCTTAGATAATGGTTTCCAAATTCTCCTTCAATTTCTTTTTTTGCGGCATTCAGCGCGAGGGTTGACAGGTTCAACGAATCGGTACGCATGTAGGTAATCAATCCTGCTTCGTATAATTTTTGGGCGACCGCCATCGTCTGGGCCACAGAGAATCCGATTTTGCGAGAAGCTTCCTGTTGCAGGGTAGAAGTAGTGAAAGGCGGCGCCGGCGATTTTTTGCCGGGTCGCGTATTGATGTCTTCAATCGTAAATACGGAGTCTTTCAGGCTTTCCAAGAAAGCATAAGCTTCCTGTTCCGAGTTGAAACGTTTATTGAGTTCTGCTTTCAACTGACCTCCATCAGGGAGAATAAAAACGGCATTCACTTTGAAATAAGCTACCGAATTGAACCGGTTGATTTCCCGTTCACGTTCTACTATCAATCTGACGGCCACCGATTGCACACGACCTGCTGAGAGGGAAGGCATGATTTTTTTCCAGAGAATGGGCGACAATTCAAAACCCACGATACGGTCTAAGACCCGTCGTGCCTGTTGGGCATCAACCAGGTTTAAATCAATATCCCGCGGATTTTCGATGGCATTCAGGATGGCGTTTTTCGTAATTTCGTGGAAAACTATCCTTTTAGAATCGTTTTTATCTAAGCCGAGCACGACATAAAGATGCCATGCGATAGCTTCTCCTTCACGGTCCTCATCAGACGCCAACCAAACCATTTGGGCTTCTTTGGCAGCTTTTTTAAGCGTTTTCACCAACTCAGCCTTATCGGGAGATACAACATATTCCGGTTTGAAATCATTATTCACATCCACTCCCAAGTCTTTATCCTTTAAATCACGGATATGCCCATAACTGGATAATACCTTATAGTCGGAACCTAAGAATTTTTCGATGGTTTTAGCTTTAGCCGGCGATTCTACAATTACAAGATTTTTTTGCATATTCTATTCAAAATTTTGAGCCTGCAAAGTTAATAAAAAATCAAAACAAAAAACTTATTCCGCCCATTATGTTGAAATTTTGTGCCGGATAGCCATACCAAATGTCATATTTTTGGAATAAGAGATTGTTTGTGGATAAATAAGCCGAGAAAAAATCCGTAATAGGATAGGTCGCTTTCAGGGACAAATCATGAATATCTTTCATCTTGACAATCCCACCGTCAACCGGCACTAAATAATCCAAGGATTTTCTCCCATATTCTGCATGATACGATAAATCGAACCGTAAGGGAAATAACGGAAACCGATAAGCGGTATGCAAATCGGCGACAAAACGGGGTTTGTGCCAAGCGCCAAATACACGATAATTATCCGGAGACTGTTTTTCCTTGATTTCCCATTGATAATAAACGCCTTTTATACCCACTTCAAAGAAGTCGGGAAGGGCATAATTTATATCGGCGCCCAATTTGAATGTGTTGGCGTCCTGATATTCGGGATATAATACGGTGCCTGAAATTGCGTCTGTTCTGGGATAATTGCTTGAATGAAGATAAAAATGTTCATCCATGGTAATTTTATATCCACCGAAAACAGCAAGGCTCAGCGTTGAAACAGGTAAAAATTTGAGACCTACGGTTCCGTCCAAAGGCGTCCGGGAATCCCAAACCCGATAATAAGGTGAAACATAACGGTTTTCATAAAAAGAAGCATAATTGCTATTGTCTTTTCTACCGCCGTCTGTCTTTACATAAAACAGGAAATAATCGCTGGGGTAATAATTGAACAACAAATTAATTGCACCTACTACTTTATTGCGTCCACCAAATTCAACATCAACTTTTCCACCCAAAGTGAGGTCTAAATTATCACCTTCCAAATAAAAATACGGATTCAGGGAAAGGATGGAATAATTTGAATTGCCGTAAGGCGCCAAATTATCACTTTCTTTGAGCCATTCCAATAGAGAAGAATAAGCATAATTTTTGAAGAAACCGGCAAATCCACTACCCATGGTTGAATTAAAGTTTTTATGAAAATCCCAATCAATCAAAATCCTGTTTTCTTTTCTGCCCGGTTCACGTGTCGTTTCGTAATATTTTTGACCGAAACGGGTATACGCCGCATTGATTTTGTAATTCAGCTTATTGGCTTCTTCCGAAGCAATTCCGGCATGCATTTCAAACAAATTATTTACCTGATTCGGAAAAGTATTTATGCTATAAGGTACCGGACCCGGAGCACCCGTAATAATATGACTAAGTCCCGAATAATTAAAAGAAGAATAAGTATATTTTGTATCCAAACTTACTTTGACGGTTCCGAAATTATGAAGAAAATCAATTCCACCCCAAGTATCGTTGAGTTTGAATTTTTGTTTTTCTTCGATTTGCAGATTCGTGACATCGTTGCTGCCGGAGCGGTGAGAGGCAAAAACACTCAGATGGTCTGTACCGGAGTTCAGCAGTTGATAGCCCAAATCGGCGTCTATATTCATGAGCGTACCGAGTCCGGCGGTGAGGTATCCTCTGTATTTAGAATAGTTTATATCGCTGAGATAAACCTGTGGCTTCAGGTAAACAAGTCCGTTCTGCACCGCATAAGGAACGGCATAGTTCGAAAATTCCACTTTGGATTTAGGCGCTTGAGGTTCCCGTAATTCCGGAAGTTGGTTCAGTTTGACGGCATCCTTGATAGTGGGGTTGTATTCCTTTTCCAAAGTCATTTCCCGGTTCAGAAGAGAATCATTCCGAACGATTTGAGCCTGTGCGGAAAACATGAAACAAACGGCAAAGGCTATTGTTGAAAATATACATCTTTTTGTACTCATAATGCTTCTAATCGGCTATTGATTTTGTTTTGAATATCATCTTCCTTGTTTGTATAGTTGTTTTGCAAACTTTCCAAATACTGGCGAGCTTGCAATGTGTCACCTTCCGAATCGAAAATATCCGACATCAGGATAAAACTGCGTGCCAGCCAATAGGCATGCGGTGTTCCCTGTTTGATATAATCGCGGACAATTTCTTTGGCTTTAGCGGTTTGCTTGTTATCGAAATAATATTGCGCCAACAAGTATTTGGCTTCCGCTCCGAATACGGTTCTCGTATCCTCCGACAAATCCTGTAAATCTTTCTCGGCCAATGTTTTTTCGTTCAATACCATCAATGCTTTCGCTCTGAAATATTTGGCTTCTTCTGCTACCGACGGGTCTATGTTTTCGCTTTTGAGCAACAGATTGGCGGCGGTCACTACAGCTGTGGGTTTGTTGAGTTGAGTAGCCGAACGAACGATGCCCATAGCGCCCGCATCACGGTTTTTCTTGTTTTCCGCCGTATTTTGCAAGCGTTCGAAAGACGCCAACGCGCTTGCATAATCTCCGTTAGAGAATTGCAGTTCCGCTACACGGGCGACGGTTTCTTCGGTGAATTGGTTGTTTCCGGCTTGAAGAACTTTTTCAAATTCCTGCAGGGCCGGGGCATATTGTTTTTCGGCGTAATAAGTTTGTCCAAGATAATAGTGGGCATTCGTACTGAAAGCGCCGGAAGGGAAAGATTGCAGATAGTTGAGCAATGCCTTCTGCGCCTGTTTACTATCGTTGCGTATAAAAAACCGTTCGGCAGCCAGGTAAGTCAGGGAATCCTGTTCGGTGACATCGAAACGGGCGGCTCCACCCAACGATTTTACATAATCGGCATATCCGCCCACGTCGTTCAAGTCGAAATAGACCGATTTCAAATCTTGTACGGCTACTTTGGCTTCTTCGCTGCCGGGGTATTTTTCGATTACCTGCTTATAGGCCGTAACTGCATTTTGGGATTGATTGTCATTGAAATAGAGCAATCCGATTTGCAATCCGGCTTTACGCGCGTTGCTGCTTTCCGGGAAGCGGGTACAAAGGCTTTGGTAAGTTTCGATAGCCGCCTTATTATTTTCCATCAAAACATACGTGCGCCCTTTTTCGTAAAGCGCATCGGTCAGGTAAGTCGATTGTGGATAATCCGTAATCAACTTGTCCATTTGCCCGATTTTTCCCTGATAATTTTTTTGCAAGCCCATGATATATCCTTTTTGGAACAAGGCGTAATCGCCCATGGCAGGCATTGTGGAAACGGCTTTATTGTAAGCATTTTCGGCATTATCGAATTGTCTGTCGTAGAAATAACAGTCACCCAGACGGGCATAGGCATCAGCCAGGATGGACGTCCCGGATTTTTCCTGATTGATGAAACGGAGGAAACCGGTTTCAGCTGTCTTATATTGTTGGCGGTTGAAAGCGCAATAAGCTAAGTTGTAGAGCGCCATGCCGGGCAGGTTGCCGGATTTGTTTCCCGAATTAAGATAGGCTTGGAAATCATTGGCCGCTTTTGCATAGTCACCTGTTTTATAATGTGTTTCACCTCGCCAATAAATAGCCTCATTTTTTTCGTTCACGGCATAATCGCCTGCGGCTATGGAACGGGTAAAATTAGTTATGGCCTCATCGTAATTGCCGTTTGTATAGTTTACAGTTCCCAGATAGAAATAAATTTTTTGCCGGGCTTCCAAGATTTTATTCGCCGGATTTTTGATTTTTGCAATGGAAGCCAAAGCTGTTTCGTAGTTTTTGGTAGTCAGGTAGACATCGACCAAGGCATCGTTCACTTTATCGGAATACATAGAGCGGGGATAGGCGTTCAGAAAGTTTTCCAAAACAGTAACCGATTCTCCGAAAGCCGAAACTGAGTTTTGATGCAGCAGCATGGCATAATTGTAAAGAGAAGCTTCCTTGATTTGCGGGTCGAAATCCATGTAGGAAGCGGATTGGAAAGCCATCAATGCCTGCTCTTTATCACCTTTCCCCAAGTATGACTGACCTAAATAAAGGTAGGTGTTTTGTCCGAGTGCGGTATTGGTCGGATTGCTCCGGTTCAGGTATTCGATAGCATTTGGGTAATCTTTCAGATGAAAATAAGTCAACCCGAAAATATACAAATCTTCCGAATCAGGTTTTTCAGCCGATGCAATGTATTGCCGCAGGTATTGTATTGTTTTCGGATAATCCTTTTCATGATAATAGGAAAGACCAACCAAACGGTTTATTTCGGTATTGAATTTATTGCTCGGATAGGCATTCAGCAAGTTTATACCTTCGTTAATAGTTTGTAAATACCGGCCTTGCATAAAATTTATCTGGGTCAGGTAGTACAAAACTTCCGGCCGGAAGTCCGACTGGTCTTTGATTTGGTTAAACAGTGGAAGCGCCTGCTTGAAATCATTCTCGGTATAAAAGAGGTAAGCTAAGTAAAAAGTAGCGGCATTGCGATAGTTTACACTGTTGCTCCGGAGCAAGGAATACAAGCGTTTAGCCTCCGACAGGGTATTGGCTTCGAGGTAGCAGAATCCCAAACGGTAGGCATAATCTTCCTGTTGTTCGAGAGAAAGATTATCCAATTCCACCTGTCCGAACCAATAGATGGCCACACGGTAGTCTTTCGCCGAAAAATGGGTAGACCCTATCATGAAACAAGCCTCATCGCGGTGACGGTTGACCGGATATTTGTCCAAATAATATTTCAGTTCAAGTCCGGCTGATTCTTTTTTCTCATAAAAACCCGAAGCGGCCAACAAGAAATCGGCCTCCTGAATCAAGTCGGAGCCGGTTGCCATCTTCTTGTATTCCAGCAACTTCTCCGTACAACCGGCATAGTTCTTGGTATCATACATATATTTCCCTTCCCTGAAAAGCCGGTCAGGAGAAATAAAATGAGATGAACGTTGTGCATGTATGCCTTGCAGGCAAAGAACGCAACACAGTAGAAGCAAAAATTTTCGCATAATCTTATACATTAAAAAAAATACCCGGACAAAGATAGTAATTTTAACCAATAAAACACAAATATTTTAAATATACCACATGTATTAAAAAAATTTATATCTTTGCAAAGAATATATGAAATAAAAAAAAACATACGCAATCAGTGACAAAAAGATGGATAGACAGCTAAACAAAATATTAATTGCAAAAATTTTGAAAAATATTCCGCAAGGTATAAAACCGGTTGACCATCTAACAGATATTTTGGGAATAGGTAGAGGGTCTGCTTACAGGAGGCTGAATAATGAGAAATTTTTTACCTTTGATGAAATTGCCAAATTGGCGCTTAAATTAGATTTTTCCATAGATGAAATAATCAGAGGCAATATAGAAGAACAAATTTCTTCAGAACTACAAGTAATGATGTCATTAAGCCCGGAAGAAAATTTCCTGGCTATGATAATGGAGTACTACAAGTGGATAGAGAGAATCAGTCAAGCTAAAAATGCAGTGATAATCTCTGTGAAAAGACTTGATTCAATGTTTACGACTCAATTTGAAACTTTAACTAAATTTCTTTATTTCAGATGGATGCATAGATCACATAAGACAACGATTAATAGTAGTTTTTCAGATACCGTTCTTCCTTCTGAAATAATCGACATTCATAAAAAGATTAATTCCCGGATCAATCTGATTAATGAAATTACCGTTATTCTAAATCGGGATATATTATTGAATTTAATCAGAGAAGTTCGATATTATTACAATCGCAAACTTATTTCGGAAGAAGAAGTTATGCTTCTGAAGAATGATTTGACCGAATATGTAAATTTTTTCGAAAAAGTGATGCAGAAAAACGTAAATGAATCCGGTCCCACATACTATTTTTATCTTTCCCTCTTGGATATAGAGTCGAATTGCATTTGTGCCAAGTTTAATGAAAAAATGGTGTCTCAATATTGTATTTCTGCCATAAAATCAACCGTAATCACAGACCAGAATGTTTGTAAGATACAACAACAGTGGCTTGAATCATTGAAAAAGTATTCCGTTTTGATTACACAATCGAATGAGATATTACAAGCGATATTTTTAAAAAAACAACAGGAATATATCGAAAGTATAACGAGTGATTTATTGTATACGTGGAACTCGCATCCAAAAGATGCATCCAAGCACCCGAACACAATACAGCTTCCTTCTAACTTTTTAAAAACAAAATATGATATAGATAATTTTAGAAAAATAATTGTTGAAAAATTGAAAGAAAAAATCCCGCCGAATACCAAACCGATTAACTACCTGGCGAATCTTCTTAATATCAGCAAAGAGTCTCTGTATCGCAGATTTAGAGGCGATATTTCCTTCACATTGGAAGAGATGACTAAATTATCCGTTGAATTGAAAATTTCTTTAGACGAATTGATAAGAACGGGTAGAGGTATCCATACCTGATAATCGCGAACCCGTCATGTCTGTACAGCAATTTTAGTGATAGAAAATCTATTTTATCCTGAAAAAGCGCTTGTAAATATCCACTGAGCCTACTTTACATTCTATAATATCTCCGTCGTACAGCTCATGCAGTTTTTCTACATACTTGCCGGTCATTATTGCCGGATATTTGTCGTCAATCAGCAACTTGGTTTTCCCGTTTTCCTTATGGACATACACATCAACCTTTTTGCCGATATAGTCAATTATTTCGTCCGTTATCCAACTGTTTTCATCCAAACTTTCGGTATCCGCAAATTTGAGGATAAATCCTTTTTTAGGCTTAAAATCAACAACTTCGCAATTGATGATATCTCCGTCTTTCCATTCGTTTCTCATTTTTCTCAGGATTCTTTTCCCGTCCGGATAAACGGCTTTTGTCACCGGTAAGGCTGCCTTGTACTTGTTTTCCACCAAATAACCCATGGCGGCATCTCCGCTTTTACAAACCCTGACCCAAACAATCCGGCCAATGTATTCCGAATAAGGTTCATCCGGACTGAGCGGCGCAAACCGGTAGAAATTTTCCCCTTCTCCAAGATACCTGACGTTTATCGTTTGTCCCGCTTCGCAAGCATCGAACAATTCGGGACTTTCAAAATCGGAGGCATAAATAATACCGGCTAATGGGCCGTATTTCCAATAGAATTGTACGCCTATATCTATTAACAGGCCATCGGGCAACTTTTGCAGCAGGATTCCCGTATATTCGGCATTTTCAACTAACTCAACTTCCCGAAATTCGTGTTCGCTTGCATCAATTTGCACCTGAATCCGTTTATTTTCCAAACGGGTGACTTCCGTTACCTTGCATTTGAAGACTTTTCCGCACAGTGAAGGGGCGATGATTCGCCAGTATTCCTCGTCTCCATATTCCCAAGGCATGAGATGGAGCGGAAGGTCACAATATATTTTTCTTATCCTTGCAAGAAATAATCCGTCTTTGAAAAAGGCAATCTTACACTCAACCGTCTTGTCTTCGGCATGAACGTTCTCTATGTATTTGAAAAGTATTTCGAGCCTATCTATCGGTTTTTCATCTTCGACAAGGTTTTCTCCGTTTCCGTCGATAATTTCTTCTTCTGAAACTGTATCTATCTCGTTATCAGCTCCATTATGTATTTTTTTTTTGAAAAATCCCAACATAATCTTCAGTCAATATTTTTACAAAAGTAGTAATAATTTTATAAAATTCTCGAATCTTTGTTACCATTTCCGCTAAAATTCGTCTTATTAGTAAAAGATGATTATTGCGCATACCATCTTCTGTTGTCAAATGAATCAATTAAAATAAACAGTAATGAACGCCGAAGTTTTCAAAAAAGTATTCATTCCCTATCATGCAAAATTGTATGGGATAGCATATAAATATCTTGAGAATCAAGCTGATGCAGAAGATATTGTTCAGGAAACATATATAAAATTGTGGCAGAAACGTGATGGATTGGAATCCTTGCTGAATCCTGAAAGTTTTGCCGTTACTTTATTGAAAAACAACTGTTTGGATTTCCTGAAAAAAGCCAGGCCGGCATTATCCCGGATTTATGAAATGAATATTCCTGTAGCGGATTCGTCATCGGTTCAACTTGAAAACAGAGATAAATTAGAGCATATTCAGGTAATTATGAATCGTTTACCACTTCAGCAAAAACAGATAATTCAGATGAAAATCTGGGATAATCTTCCGGATGCGGAAATCATCCGGAGAACCGGCTTGAAAGAAGGAAACATCAAGGTGATTGTTTCACGAGCGAGAAAAACAATTAAAGAACTTTATCAAAATTGGGAGAAAAATGAAAGAGGATGATTTATTCGATAAGATAGTGGTTCCGGCAGACCTGGAATCCAAGTTAGTGGCATTGATTGACCGGCTGGCTGTAGAAGATATTCGTTCAAAACGAAAAGCCGCTCGGCTTCGGTTATGGACAAGCGGAATTGCTGCAGGTATCGCACTTTTGATAACAGCCGGACTGTATTTTCAATCCGGCAGGAAACCGGACGCCCCCCTTGCTGCACAAAGCGGGAATAGGATTGAGGAACGGGATATAGCCATTACAGAAACACAAAAAGCCCTGGTCCTGGTTTCGCAGAATTTCAACAAAGGATTAGACCATTTGGCTTTAGCCAATAGTAAAATAGAAAAAGCAAACGAAAAATTCAATCATACATTTAATAATACATTCAAAAAATGAAAACAAAAAGTCTATTAACCGTAATCATGTTGCTTACAACATGGACGGGTTTCGCCCAAAGCGATTTATTCGACAAGCTATCCGACCACAAGGACATTACGCAAGTTACAGTAACAAAGGGGCTTTTGAGCATGGTGCCGGATATGGCTTCTTCCATGAAAATGAACGGCGTGGATATCAAGAATATTACCAGCAAATTGGAACAAATTGATATTTTCACTTCCAAACAAAAAGATGCCAAACAACTGATGAAAAAAGAAGTTTCGGCTTACCTTAAAGGCAATAAATCCTACGAAGTCTTGATGAAGATAAAGGAAGAGAATGAAAATGTTTCGTTTTACGCACAAAAAGACGGAGATCTGATTAAATCGCTGCTTATGTTCGTGGATGGCGACAATGAATGTGTGGTAATCCGCCTCTTGGGGAAATTTAAGACCGAAGATGTCCAAAAGATAATCAAAAAGCAGTAAGATAAGATACGGATTTAACCGCAGAGGCGCAAAGAACGCAAATGAAGATAAATAAAAGGAACTGTTAAAAGCAGTTTTTAGCAGTTCCTTGAAGTTTTCTTTGCGTTCTTTGCGCCTCTGCGGTTAAAACACTTTACCTTTCTTCCCCGAAAATACTTCCGTAACGGTGGTATTCGTAAGCAATGCTTTGTTCTTTCAGGTAATGCAGCAACTCCAAACGTCCTTCGACCAAAGGTTTGTTATTGGCAATGTGCTTGCCGAGTTTAGCCGCTTTTTGATAGAAAGCATCGGACAAATCGCGCGAACAGGTACGGATACGTTCATATTTATCCATTTCATCAATAAAGGCTTGCTCATCCTGAATCTTGACTTTGCATCCCGATTCGGAAGCCAGGGCTTCGATTTTCTGCTTGTTACCGTTGTTTTCGGAAATACTCACCGTTAAAGGTGTTTTTGTGGTACGGGCTGCGGTCAAAACCAAT
Organism: Dysgonamonadaceae bacterium; assembly: GCA_031289145.1. Classification (GTDB taxonomy): domain Bacteria; phylum Bacteroidota; class Bacteroidia; order Bacteroidales; family Azobacteroidaceae; genus Azobacteroides. The sequence goes on from JAITQA010000035.1 coordinate 14,841, forward strand.
TCTACATCGGCTATATCATCGTTTTCCCTGACCCGGAATCCCATGCTTTTTAAGGGCAGATAACGGAAAATATTCTCTTCTCCATAGATATGGCTGACATCTTTAGCCTGTGCAAACTCGTCTTGCCAGACATTCAGGTAGTTTTCTTCGGCAGTATTCACACGAACTTTTCCTTCCGGCAATGTTTCTGTAAATTCGACAAAACAGGAAACGTAATTTGGGCCGCCGGCTTTGACACCACCGCCGAAAGCCGAACGTTTCATGCCGCCAAAAGGCTGACGACGCACGATGGCGCCTGTGATTCCGCGGTTGATATAGAGGTTACCGGCTTCGATGCTGTTTTTCCAACGTTTTTGTTCGGCATCATTCAAGCTCTGCAAACCGGCTGTAAGTCCGTATTCCGATGAATTGGCATATTCGATACCTTGTTCCGGGCTGTCTATGCAAACGACCGATAGAAGCGGAGCGAACAATTCATTCTTAAAGGTATAACTTTCCGGTTTTACGCCCCATTTTACGGTCGGCTTGAGGATGTATTTTTTTTCATCTACAAACTCCGGGGCGACCAACCACGATTCACCTTCGTCCAAATGTTCGATGGCGTGTAGCAGTTTTTCATTATGATTGTCAATCATCGGGCCTACATAATTCATCGTATCCCAAACGCTTCCCGTACGCAGGCTGGTAACGGCGTCTTTCAGTTTCGACTTGAAAGTCTCATCGTTATAAGTCTTTTTATCCAACAAGAGCAGCGAACAAGCCGAACATTTTTGTCCGGCGTTGCTGAATGCCGAAGAAACCACATTCAGGATAGCATGGTCCTGGTCGGCGTTAGCGGTGATGATGATAGCGTTTTTGCCTCCCGTTTCGGCGGACAAGGGCGTGCGCGGACTGTTTTCCAACAAACGGAAAGCGGTATCGGTTCCACCGGTCAGAATCACATGTTTGACCGACGGATGCGCCGTCAAGTAATTCAAAGAACTGCGGTCGGCCGTGCAAACGACTTGCAACGTCTCTTTCGGCACGCCTGCATTCCAGAAACACTTGGCAAATTCCCAGGCAACCGGTAAGGCTACCGTAGCCGGTTTCAGTATGACGGTGTTGCCACCGGCAAGCGCCGCAGCCACGCCACCTACCGGAATGGCCAGCGGAAAATTCCAGGGCGGAATTACCAGGACAATCCCTTTCGGTGTATAAGATACGGTTTCCAATTCCTCAAAGGCGTTCATTGACAGCGGATAATAGCGACAGAAATCAATCGCTTCCGAGACTTCCACATCACCTTCGGTAAAGGTTTTTCCGGTGATGGCCGCCATGCACCCAATCAACTCACCCCGTTTGGCGCTGAGATTTTCTGCTACCCGGTACAAAATTTCCTTGCGTTTTTTGAGCGGGGTTTTCCGCCATCCGGCAGCATCTTCTTCAGCGATTGCAATCATTTTTTGCACCTGTTCCAAGGAGGAAAGATTGGCTTCGCAAAAAACGACGCTATCGTTTCGGCTCCGGTCGCAGTATAATTTCTTGTTCTCGGTAATCACTTCTTTGTCTCCGATTTGAACAGGTATGATAAAGTTGCTATGGTTGACTTCGGTTTCCCATTTTTTCAAGATTTCCAAGGCCCATTCACGGTTTTGCGGCAAATCCAAATCGGTATCGGGTTCATTATGGAATACTTCCACAAAACCCTCTATCGGGGAAGGAACCGGAGGGAGATTCCTGTTCTGCTTACGGTAAGGACTTGTATTGACCGCATCTTTCAATTGGTAGGCTTCGAGGAACTGGTTAGCGAGGAAATTCCACTGCGGACTGTCTAATTTCAGGTTGAACGAGTAGCTCAGGAAATTTTCCTTGCCGGTATTTTCGTCCAAGCGGCGCACCAAATAAGAAACTGCATTCAGGAAGTTTTTAGCCTTGACCACCGGGGTATACAGGATAATTTGTTTTTGCAGTTTACGCATAACACGAGGCAGGTTGTTGGCCATGCCTTCCAGCATTTCGAAGGTAACGTATTCCGAAACGCCGTTTTTTTCCGCCAAGAGGTGGGCATAAGCGATGCTGAAAAAATTGTGCGAAGCTACGCCGACACGCAAAGCTTTTGCATTTTCAGGCAGAAAAGCCATGTCCAAAATATGCATGTAATTGGCATCTACTTCCACTTTGGTCGGATAGACCGGAACCGACCATCCCCGCAACGAAGAAACGATACTTTCCATTTGCAGGTTGGCGCCTTTCACTAAACGCATTTTTAAGGGGGCGCCACCTTCGGCCAATCGTTTTTTTGCAAAATCCAGCAAGCGTTTCTGAAAACCGGATGCATCAGGCAAATAAGCCTGAATGACAATTCCTGCCGTGTAATTCTTAAATTCGGGACGGCTCAAAACGTCCATAAATACATCAAGCGTCAGTTCCGTATCCTTATATTCCTCCATGTCAAGATTGACAAATTTGGGCGTCTCTTTTCCGTTATGGTCGACGTATGGCTTGTCGATAGCCTTGCGGTAAACAGTAGCGAGCATATCGCAGAGTTCCTGCTTGTTTTGTTCGTAACTTAAAGCATGGATTTGGGCGTAAATACCCGATAATTTGATGGAAATATAATTGATATCCGGTTCTTCCAAGGCTTCCAGATAGTGCTCGTAGCGGTGTCGAGCCTCTCCATCACCTAAAACGACCTCTCCCAGCAAATTGACATTCTGTCCGATATTGCTTTTCCAACGGCCTTCGAGGTGCGTGGTCAGCTTGGGGCGTTCTTCGGCAATGATGATTTTGCTCGTTTCGGTGCGGAGTTTCGATTTGAAAATCGGCATAGCGATGGAAGGAAATAGAAATCCACCGAGCATATAAGCCCGAATCAAAAGGCGGTCGAAAGGGCTGAAAAAATCGGGAATACCATATTCACTGATAATTTCCCGGACACGTTTATTCAGTTTCCCATTGTCACGGATTTGCGACGATTCGTCCAACATCCTCGAAAGGAATGTTTTATACGCTGGCGTTTGTACCAAGGAAGCGAACTTTTTCTGTTCTCTTACTTCTTCTGGGGTTAATTCGGAATCGGCTTTTTGTAAAAAATTTTTAGCCCATTCGATTACTTCATTTGTTGTTACTTGTGGCATATACTCTATTAAAATTTTCATTTAGGAAAACAGTGCAAACTTACATGAAAATTTTGAGAAATACAAATGTGGAAAATACCAACACTCAATAAATCCATGAAAACGGTTTAACAAAGCAGATTCGCAGAAACTTTCCGGAAGTGAAGTAAAATATTTAATTTCCCACTAACATTTTGCTGAATATTCTAAAACACAAGCTTATTTATCATTTATCAATATTTCCTGTTCCAATCCTTTTTTATATTTGTGAATAAGTTTCATTACTTCCGTCAAATTTTCTTCTTTAATTTCCTGTTCTGAAAATCTGATACTTTGGATATGATAAAGATTCCTGTTGCCATGGTTTTTTATCAATTCTTCTATTTTTTCAGGGACAAAAAACATGGCTTTATCTCCGAGATATTTTTTAAATTCATTCAAATAAATTCCAATTCCGGCAAAATCAAAATCGCCAAAATGTAGATAGTTGTTTAGAATAAATTGCAGCCATTTTATTAAATCTTTACTCTGATTTTGGGGATAGCGACTTACAAATAGCGGTTTTATATTCTCAAAAAGATATTTTTGTTTTTCAATATATCTGAAATTTTCCGGATTTTCAATGCCAACAACCGTAATATCTTGCGGAATTGTAAAATTCTCAAAATCGTAAATAAATTGAAATGTGCCTTTTGCCGGATTAAGTATAATATGCTCTCCATCAATTGTTGCTTGAATCGGAACACTGCAATTAACCAAAAAACCTTTGAACGTCCGTACTGATTTTAGTTTTGAATCGGAAGCAACTGCGATAGCATCTGCGCGAGTTAAATCATCTGACTTTAGCGTTTTTATATAATTTTGCAAATCGGTAATTCCATAATGATTCTGCAAAAAATCGTCTAAGGCTTGCCTTTCCGAAAGGTAAATCAATGCTTTGCTTCTTCCCTGAATCTGTTTTTTCAGAATACCGTTTTCAACCATTTCATTTACAAGGCTATGTTTCATTTTACTTGCGGGAATTTTCTCTCCGTTTCGCAATAAAATCATTGTTTATTTTCGTAACAAGCGATTGAATTTTTCCGGATTCCGCCAGCAAATTTCCGGTTTCCGTTCCAATTGTAGAAACAATAAGCGAAAAACGCTCATTTACCTCTTTTTCAATGCATTCTATTTTTCGTTCTTCCACAAAATCGACAAGCATTTCGGCAAAAGCAAGCAACTCTGTTTCGCCTGCAATCTGTTTTTTGAATTTGAAAATATTGTTTTCGCTGAATTTCCCCAAGAAATCTGTTACAGTTGTCCGCAATTCGTCTTTTCGATTGTATAATTTTTCGTAATGAATTGATTTTATTTCATCTATTAAAATTTTGACACGCTTTTCCGTTTTTATTTCACTGTTAGC
>JAITQA010000051.1 GCA_031289145.1 Dysgonamonadaceae bacterium
TATTTTGCCGTCATTGCGAAGCCGACGGCTGAAGCAATCTAATTACTACATCTCTTTCTCCGGATTGCTTCGGGCTTCGCCCTCGCAATGACGATACGACGTTTTTAGTTTACTTAACAGTAGTTACTAATACAAAAAATGGTTTTTAAATGCCGCCAATCTTTCATCTAATTGTTCGTATTGGTGATTTTTGATGAAAGAAGTGCAGACACGGAGTCCTTCCTGTCTGCTGCCGGTGGTCGTTAACGAGATGGCGCTGATTCCAAATGGGATCAGCGCTCTCATTAATTCCCCACCGGTCATTTTCGGGTAGCGGATAGTGAAATAAAAACCGTCGGCTATCTCTTCGTCCAAATCTTTGGCATACACAATTTCAAAACCGTGTTTCAGGAAAATATTTTTCAGCTTTTTGGCCCTTTCTCCATATTCTTTTATCTCTTCTATGAAATTGTATTTTCCATCCGAAGCGGCTTTGAACATGGCAGCTAAAGCATATTGTGCGGAATGGCTCGTTCCTGAAGAAATAGCATACAAAGCCCTGTGTATAAATATCCTGCCGAATGTTCCGCCTCCGTATCTTTGTGTCAGTCCGGGGAAAGAGCGATGATATAACTTGTCCGACATGGCGACAATTCCTATGCGTTGACCTGCGTAACTGAACGCTTTAGAGCCGGATATAAGTAAAAGATAATTGTCTGTGTATTTTCCGACACTGGCTTGGAAAGGCGCTTGAAATGGTGTGGCCAAATCTTTACGGAAATCCATGGCAAAATAAGCCAAATCTTCCAGTACAATGGCGTCGTATTCGGTAGCCAACTCCCCGATTATCTGCAATTCATTCTCTTTCAGGCAAATCCAGGCTGGATTATTGGGATTGGAATAAATGATGCATGCAATATTTCCTTTGGTAAGGTATTCTTTTAATTTTTCTTTTAATTTTTCTCCCCGGTAATTGTATACATCGAAAGATTCGAATTTATATCCCAATACTACCGCTTGTTGCTTTTGAACAGGGAAGCCCGGGTCGATAAACAGGATGGTATCTTTTCCCGGAACGCATTGTCCGGCAATAAGAAAGGAAGTGAATGTTCCCTGCATGGAGCCGACAACAGGAACGCAACATTCGGGTGTGATAGCCAAGTCAATAAAGGCTTTAATAAACCGGGAAGCCTCGTCTTTCAGTTTCGGGAGGCCATCGATTATGGGGTAAATAGAGGCTACACCATTTTGAAGTGCATCTATTTCCGCTGCTACTCCTACCGTTGACGCAGGTAGTCCGGGTACGCCCATTTCCATCCGGATAAATTCCAGTCCGGCTTCTTTTTCAATTTGCCCTGCAATGGCGACTATTTCCCGAATAGTCGCTTTTTCAAAATCCGCAACCTGTAAACCGGCAATTGCCCTGTTCACTATCTCTTCATCAATCGGAATGTGCATGAATCATCATTTTTAGTATTTGTTTCCAAGCGCCAAGTCCCATGCTTCTCCCATACGGATGAAAAAGTTTTTTCTCTTTGCCGGTTTGTTTGCATCCGGGAATAAATTAGCGATTTCCTGCAAATCGGTTGTTCCGTATTTTATCATTTGGTAGATAATGCCCCAATCCGGAATTCCGCCAAGGTTTTTATCATCGATAAACAGATCGGCAGCTAATTTCCGTGGACTTTCCGCTACGATTTCCTCCGGATAATTCCTGTTTGCAGCAAAAAACTCAAACCCTTGTTTTTTACAGTAGTCCAAGGCTTCTTGCAAAAATTCACCTTCCCTGACCGTCCAAAGTATCAGTGTGTGATGTTCCTCTTCCTGCAATTTTTTCAACACATCGATGGCAAACGGTATCGCTTTCCCAATTTTGGGATAAGCATGTTCTACTATAGTTCCATCAAAATCAACAGCTATTACCATAATTTATTATATTTTAAATGAGTCATTAAAATCTGTCCTGTTCAGAATTGATCGGCCTAAAGTTATTTCGTCGGCGTATTCAATCTCGTCACCGACTGAGATACCTCTCGCGATAACGCTTATTTTTACATTTAGCCCGGCTAATTTTCTGTAGATATAAAAATTCGTCGTATCTCCTTCCATTGTCGAACTCAGCGCCAGTATAATCTCGTTTATTGCGCCGCTTTGTGTCCGTTGAATCAGGCTCGTGATTTGCAAATCATTAGGGCCGATACCATCCATCGGGGAAATTATTCCACCCAATACATGATACAAACCGTGAAATTGTCCGGTACTTTCAATCGCCATGACCTCCTTGATGTTTTCGACGACACAAATCAAGGTCGAATCTCTGTTGGGATTGTTGCATAGCTCACAAACCTCTTCATCACAAATATTATGACAAACCCGGCAGTAGTTCACCTTATTGCGTAAATCTACAACCGACTGCCCCAGAAGTGAAACTTCTTCCGGAGATTTCTTTAGTGTGTGAAGCGCCAAGCGCAAGGCCGTTTTTCTTCCTATGCCCGGTAATTTTGCTAATTCATTAACTGCATTTTCCAGTAATGCGGAAGGGTATTTCTGTATCATCAAAAACCGAATGTATAGAATGCAAATATAGTTATTTTAATTGAAAATTTTTATTTTTCATGAAAAAAAAAATAAAAAATAATTTATATACATGGATTTAAGGCTTATATTTCGATTGCTTCAGCATCTCATTATAATCAATTCTATCTATCAATTCTTGCAAACTTGTATGGGGATTCCGTTCCATAAAAGCGCTGATTATCCTGTAGCCCAGCCATATTCCTACTCTTCCGGGAGATTCGGCCGCAAGAAACGTGGTATGCTGCGATTCACTCAGGTATTGAATAGTTGTTAAATAATTAGCCGAAAATAAGTGTTGGTTTCCTAAAATCGTTTTCCATATTTGTGCGGCATTGTTATTGCACCAGGTATATTGTTCTTCCGTATAGGCTACATATTCACAGGCTTGCCTGTTTGGTAAGAGTTTTGCGAGTATATAACGCAATTTTCCTTCGTACAATATCCTGTCTAACAGTATATCTTCATTTCCCTTGAAAGGAAAATTAGCCATCATAAAACCGATGAGGTAATCAGGCGCTATCCGGTCGGCGGTCATCTGTTGTCGTTGGTAATCATAGAAAAAGTTTTCGTATAAAGGATAATCCGCACCCAAGTATTTATCGGCTGACAAGGACAAAATGCTATCTGTAAGGATGATGTTCTGATATAAACCGGATACGTGCAAGTATATTTTAGGCTGTTGAATTTGCGGAAAGTGTTCGAAAAAGATACCGAATGCCTGAGATAATTCCTTATCAACAGCAGAAATATCGTTGAATGAATTTTGTTCATCTTTGTACAGATTCAGCAGGTTCGGCTCGGAGAAATAGGTTTTCAGTCGGGAATAAAATCCGATAGAATCGGAATTTCCGATGCCGAAAATATTTTCTCCCAAGAGATTCAGGATTTCCTTGTGTTTCTCCAATACGCTGTCCGGTTCTTTATATATAAGGTAGTGGTATAAATCCCGATCGAACCGGATAATCTCAAATCCGGAATGTTGTTCATCATACATTTTACGACCGGAACAACTAAAGCACAATGCACTCATTATAAAGAGTATAAAAAATCGTATACACATAGGAGTAAAAAGGATATTCGGTATAAAGAAAAAAGGGTAAGCTTACTACATCGCGTCGCTACAACCAACTACCCTTGCTGCGGTCAAGCCCTGGGGGATTTGAAGGGAGCTGACCGTGTAGGACTTACCCGGGCGCAAAAGTAGTACATTTTCTTTAATTTTCAAAAACAGATTTGAATAATTTTAGTAAGAATTTGAATTGCAGACAGATATTTTTTATTCGTAGTGAAAACCTTCGCCTTTATCTAGCAAGAAATGTAATAGAAGGATAACTTTTACAGAAAACTTTCAGTTCGCAGTTTTCGCAATGTGGTTTGCGTGCAATACATACATAACGGCCATGCAGGATGAGCCAGTGATGCGCGGTAGACCACAAGCGTTTGGGAATGAATTTGTTTAATTCTTTTTCGGTTTCCAAAGGCGTCTTGGAATTTTCGGTCAATCCGATGCGGTTGGAAACCCTGAAAACATGGGTATCAACGGCTAAAGCAGGTACATTGAATACAATAGATGCAACTACATTAGCGGTTTTCTTGCCTACGCCCGGTAATTTCATCAAGTCAGCTACTGTAGAAGGTACTTTTCCCTTAAAATCGTTTACGAGCATCCCGGCCATTTCCACTAAATGCTTGGCCTTGTTGTTAGGATAAGAAACGCTCCTGATGTATTCGAAAACAGCAGCTTGATTTGATGCAGCCAGGGCTTCCGGATTCGGATAGGCTTCAAATAGTGCGGGTGTGACCATATTCACCCGCTTATCTGTGCATTGGGCTGCCAGTATTACCGAAATCAGCAACTGAAACGGGCTACCATACTGTAATTCCGTTTCCGGATGCGGCATGTTTTGCAGAAACCATGCAATCACGCCCTTGTATCTTTCCTGTTTCGTCATGACAAGACAAAGTTTTAGGTCGCCGCTTCAAATTGTCTTAAAAACCGGACATCATTTTCGGAGAACAGGCGGAGGTCTTTGACTTGGTATTTAAGGTTCGTGATTCGTTCAATTCCCATCCCTAAAGCATAGCCCGAATAAATTTTGCTATCTATTCCGCAGTTTTCCAACACATTGGGGTCTACCATACCACAACCTAAAATTTCTACCCATCCGGTATGTTTGCAGAAAGGGCAACCTTTACCGCCACAGAGATTGCAACTGATATCCATTTCGGCGCTTGGTTCGGTGAACGGGAAAAAAGACGGACGCAGGCGAATATTGGTATCTTGTCCGAACATTTCTTTGGCGAAAAACAGCAAGACTTGTTTCAAGTCGGCAAAAGAAACATTTTTATCTATGTATAAAGCTTCTACTTGATGGAAAAAGCAGTGAGCACGGTAGGAGATAGCCTCGTTTCGGTAAACGCGGCCGGGGCAAATGATGCGGATAGGCGGTTGGGTTTTCTCCATCACCCGTGTCTGAACCGAGGAGGTATGCGTCCTCAACAGAAGGTCGGCGCCATGCTGGATAAAAAAAGTATCTTGCATATCGCGTGCCGGGTGGTCATCGGCAAAGTTCAGCGATGAAAAAACGTGCCAATCGTCTTCAATTTCCGGACCTTCTGCAATGGAAAATCCCAAACGACCGAAAATAGCACAAATATCCTGTTTCACAATAGAAAGCGGATGTCTTGTGCCAACATGATACGGATAAGCTGTACGACTCAAATCAATATTGTCTTCCGATGAACTTTGATTTTCGAAATTTGCTTTCAGTTCGTCGATTTTTTCTATGGCTTTCTCTTTGAGTTCATTCAAATGCTGGCCGATGGCTTTTTTTTCTGCGGCGGCTACATTACGGAAATCGTTCATCAAGGCAGCTATTTCACCTTTTTTGCTCAGGTATTTGATGCGTAATACTTCAATTTCTTCGGCATTATTGGCTTTCAAATTGTGAATATCAGCGCGTAAATTGTTAATTTTTTGAATCATAATGGATGAAATTTATTCAAGTTGCAAAAGTACAAATTTTTCTTGAATAACGCTACTGAAATTCTCAATTACTTTTTGTACCTTTGTGGCATATACATAAAAGCAATTCAGTTATGCCCAAAAAACCGTATAAAACCAAAGACAATGCGTCGGCGACTGTCAATGAACCTGTTGTGGCTTATGAAAGCGAGAGTGTCCGGACTTCGTCGTCCGCGGGTAGGAATCCCAATGTTCCGTTTCACGGCACGCAGGAGGAGTGGTGGAAACATTTTCATCGAATAGAAGAAGGTCCGTTCTATCCCATTTCAGAAGTTCATCAACATATCTCACAATGGATACACATCAAAAGAAATAATTGCTTCCCACGATTACGAAGAACATTTGATTGAAATCCTGAGATGGAGTATCGAAAAATTCGGTATTATGCAGGCCAAGAAATATTTCTTTACCATATCTCATTTTGTAGAAAGGCTCAACATTGACTACACCTGTCATCCCGAATGTCGCCATCTTGCCACCAAAAGCCGCATGTACCGTAACATCATTCTTGACGCACATCTGATTATTTATCGGATTACGGACGAACGGATTGAAGTATTGGATATTTTCCATTCCGCATCAAGTATTCGCAAGATTCGCGGAGTCCGTAACATTCACTTGTAATTTAGTTAAAAATTAGCGAAAAACAAAATGCCCTTTCATGCTAAAATATCCGTGTAAGTAAATTTAAATTTCTTTATTTCACAGATACAGAATAAGAAGAACGGTAGACAAACATTGAAATAAGACTTGTCGAATTCATCTTCGAATACAACAAAATATAAATTATCGTATTTCAAATAGATGCCGACACCTACCGAAAAAACAAGCGCAAACAGGAAGAATCCCGCCCAAAAGAAATAAGTCTTCATTTTATCCCACTTGAGTGAAGCCAAAACAATAAGAATGCCACCCAATACTATGGTCAGGATAGACCCTTGCCTCGTTTGTTGCAGAAACGGATTGTATTCCGGATGGTTAAGGATACTGTGTTCCCCTATCATAAACGGAATAAAAGGGAGCACACACCCGGCAATGACAATAACAGCAAACAGGATTTTTTCCTTTGTCCTGTATCGCAGGAATTTTGGAAAGAAATAGAGGAAAAGCGGAATGGAAACCAACATTTTTGTACACAGGAAAAGCCCTGTAATCAGAGCGGCAAGGTATTTATGCTTCTCCCAGTAAGCCGAATAGTAAAACTGAGAGGCTAAGAATACAAATACTAATAACATATTACACAGCAAATCGCTTCTGACGGCTATTTCCCACCAAAATGCAGGGGACAAGGCCAACAGGAGAACAAATCCGCCGATATTAATCCGTGTGCGGCAATAAAATAAAAAGATAAAAAAACAAATCAGGCAGAAAATTTGCCCATAGCCGGTATCTCCCAGTAAATGAAAAGGGAAATGAAATAATTGCCAGACCGGGAAAGGAGAAGCATAGCCTCCCATGTGGGTAGGTGTTCCGTAAGGGAATTTTCCGTTTTTCAGGTTCTCACTCCAGAATGTCAGCGCCGACCAGCGGTCTACTTCTACCGACCACCGGTTGATATACAGCAACAAAAATACGGCAAACAAGATGATAAAGATTGCTAAGATATAGAAAAAGAAATTTTTTTGCTGCAACCTCATTCGAGAGGTGAGCCTGTATATGCCATATACAATAAGTGGGTATAAAACAATAAAATATACCGGTTTTATTTCATCAATCGGATTGTATTTTATGCAAAATAATCCATTGACGAAAAAATAAATAATCCATGCGACAACAATATGCCAATTGCTGATTTGATTGAAGAATAAAATTTTTTTCTGCATGCTACACTGCATTATAAGGCAAATATAATATAATTTTTGCATATAATATGCGTTAATATAATATTATGAGTAAAAAAATTGTTTTTGCCACAAACAACAAGCATAAATTGGAAGAAGTACGGGATATATTAGGCGCTTCTTTTTCGGTATTGTCTTTGCAAGAAATCCGCTGTTTCGAGGATATTCCCGAAACGGCAGCCACCTTGGAAGGTAATGCGCTTTTGAAAGCAAGATATATCAAAGCATATTACGGCTACGATTGTTTTGCCGATGATACCGGTTTGGAAATAAAAATGTTGAATAATGCTCCGGGTGTTTATTCGGCGCGTTATGCAGGCGAGGCAAAAGATTCGAAAGCCAACATGCTGAAGGCGCTTTCGGAGTTGTCAGGTAAATTAGACCGTTCTGCCCGTTTCCGGACAGTAATTGCCTTGCTGATGGAAGGCGATGAATACTTGTTTGAAGGTACTGTAGAGGGAAATATAATCGAATCTCCGAGGGGAACTGCCGGTTTTGGTTATGACCCGGTTTTTGTACCCAACGGATATAACGAGACTTTTGCGGAATTGGGTACAGATATAAAAAATAAAATCAGTCATCGGGCTGAGGCGGTTAAAAAATTAAAAACTTTTTTAGATGAAAAATAGCGGAAATAAGATAATTTTGTTTTTCTTTTTGTCGGGCGTAATCTGCCAACTGAATGTACAGGCGCAAACCGGCGCTTGGAAAGTTCACAGGGCTTATCAAAACGCAACGATTGTTGCTGAAACGCCGCATTTGGTTTTTGCGGTTTACGATGGCTCTCTCCTTTCATACGACCCGGAAGATAAGGAGGTCAGAACCTATTCGAGTAAAGAAGGGCTACATGATGTTGATATACAATATATGGCTTACAGTCAGTCGGCAAATGCATTAGTTCTGCTATATACCAATGGTAACATTGATATTTTCATGAAAGAAGGCGATGTATATAACCTTTCTTTTATCAAAGATAATACTTTTATTCAAGATAAGACGATATATAATCTCGAAATAATAGGTGATTATGCTTATATTTCAACTGCATTCGGAATTGTGGCGGTTGATGTCAAAAGAAAAGAAATAAAAGATACTTACAGGACGGGTGCAGCAACCAAATCTGTTTGTCGGCAAGGTGATTACCTGTATGCAGCGACCGTGAACGGAATCAAAAAAGCGCTGGTTTCTTCTAATTTATTAGATAAGGATAATTGGAAAGATTATGATGAAACAGCCATGCCCGAATACCTCAGTTCAGTAACAAAATTAGGCTATTTCAAAGACCGTTTGGTTTTTATGCAATGGAATCATGTTTATTACATCGACTCAAACGGTGCGGTTCGGGTACTGAACGACCAAACGATACGGGATATAAAGGTACTGAATGCGCAATTGGTTTTGTTGTCCGAAAACAAGACCCTCTATTTTTATTCCGATTTTGAAAAGGAAACACATATTGCGATGGATGCTTATGGCATTGATTGTCTGAATAGCGCCGGTAATCGGTACTGGGTGGCTTCCGGTAAACTTGGCGTAATGGGAATCACGAAACAGCTTGATGTTTCTGAATTTGATTTACATACCTCCGGCATAATTGTGGACAGTCCCAAACGAAATAAAGCATTCTTTCTGAAGTATACCGCAGGCAAGTTATTGGTTGTAGGAGGAGGGCGCGAAGGAAACAGAAATAATACGGTGGGTACATTGATGGTCTTGGAAAACGGGAGGTGGCATAATTTCGACGAAGACGCCATCAGCGAAAAAACAGGCTTGCCTTGTGAGGACTTTATGTCGGTTGAGGTAGACCCTGCCGATCCCGGTCATTATTTTGTGGCCAGTTGGGGAGAAGGATTGTATGAATTTAAGGACAATGAGTTTGTAAATCTTTACAACCACACCAACAGCAGTTTGCAGTTTCCGAACGAAATTACGTCCAATCAGGAACGCTATGTACGGGTAGATGGCTTAACATTTGACAAGAACAACAATCTTTATATGGTCAACGGCGGAGTACCGAATGGATTATCCGTATTTATCGACCAAAAAGAATGGAAAAGCTTATACAGTCAGCCCATGTCGTCTACCGACCCCAACAAGATTCTGATAAGTAGTGACAACAAAAAATGGATGAATATTTTTCGTGGAAGCCGGGTAGGAATTGTTGTTTTGGACGATAAGAACACGGTCGAAAACGATACCGACGATGAATATTATTATGCAACCCGCTTTGTCGACCAACAAGGGCACGAAGTTGGCGCTACCGGATTTTATGACATGAAAGAAGATTTTAACGGACAGATATGGGTGGGAACCGACAATGGGCCTATTACTTTTTCTTCAGCTGATCAAGTAGGCAGAGGCGAGTGTTACAGACCTGTTTCCACCGACGTATACGGCGGAAACTTCTATCTGTTGGAAGGTCTGAAAATCTCCTCTATCGCCATTGACGGAGGCAATCGCAAATGGGTAGGTACCGATGATGCCGGCGTTTTTGTAATAGAACAGCCCAGCATGGGTTCAAGTCAATACCAAGTTCAGAATTTTACCACTAAAAACAGTCATTTGATTTCAGACAAAGTTAACGCTATCGCCATCAACCAAGAAACCGGAGAGGTTTTTTTTGCAACGGATAAGGGTTTATGTTCGTATATGGGTGAAGCGATTGCCGGAAAAACAGATTATTCAAATGTATATGCCGAACCCAATCCGGTACGTCCGGCAAGTGATAGTCAAGTAGTGATTACCGGCTTGATGCAAAACTCTACCGTTAAAATCACCGATATAACAGGGAATCTGATTAAAGAAGGCGTATCTTTAGGTGGCCGGTTTATATGGAATTGCACAAACCGTAACGGAGCGATTGTTAAAGTCGGCATCTATCTCGTTTTTGCCGCAACGTCCGACGGCAAACAGGGAGTGGTTTCTAAAATAATGGTAATTAAGTAGCTGCTTGATTTGGCTGTATATTTTTATATATGTCGATGGTTTGTTTGGCTATTTTATCCCAACTGTAATTTTCTATATCGTATTTGATTTTTAGCGGTTCTTTGTCAATCAACTGCTGGAGTTTGTCCGATAGTTCATTTTCATCTCCTGTGGTAAAATAGGAATTTTCAGGAAGATTTAAAGCGCTGTTTCCCGGAATATCACTGGCTAATATAGCTAAATTATAGCTCATTGCCTCCAGCAATACCATTGGAAATCCTTCATTGTAAGAGGCATTGACAAAGAATGCCGCATTCGCGTAGAGTTGGGCCAGCGCTTCTCCATATACATAATTCACAAAAACTACTTTTTCGGCAGCACTATTTTTTTTCAACTGTTGAAAGTAGCGACTTTCTGTTTCCACACCTCCGGCAATAACCAATTTGAAATCTTTATTTGCTATTTTATCAAAGGCGCTTAGTAGATAATCAAACCCTTTTTCCTGCGTTATTCGCCCAACTGTCAAAATGTATTTGTTTTTTTGCAAATTCCATGTTGCCAAATAATCTGTTTTGTCCGTCAAGAAAGGAATATTTACGCCATTCGGGATGTAACACGATTTTTGAAGAATTTTTTGATTGTATTTTTGTCGTTGCATACTGTTGACAAAAATAATGGCATCGGATGTTGTCAGCGCTATTTTTTCGCTTAGTCTTAATAAGTTGCGAGCAAAAAAACCCCATTTTTCATGTTCGTAATTTGCACTATGATAGGTTAAAACAATCTTTATTCCTCTTAGTTTCAACAATGGAGAAAACAGAGCGGGTCCTATGTTATGAATATGCACAATGTCCGGTCGTTGAAAAAAGGAATAGAGGGTAGATAGCAAAGAATGCAATAGGGTTTCTATTCCTTTTATTTTAGTAGACGGGAGGTCTATGAATCGGATGTTATGATATGTTTTTTCGGAATGAACATAGCATTTACGGCGAAAAACAACCATTTTGTACTCGGAAGACAAAAGCGGATACAAAGATTCACAATGTTTTTCTACGCCTCCTTGAATAAGCGGAAAGCCTCTTGTTCCGAATACATTTATTTTCATACATACATAATTGTGTGCGGTTTCATTTCACCAGCAAATGTCTTTTCCTTGCGCAATTCTTATTTTATTTTTCAGTATCCATCGAATAGGAATCCAAGGTCTTCTTTTCATATCATGCCTTTCGGTTACGATAAAAGCGCAATTCCTATCGCAAGCCTTTACTTTTTCTGCAATTTCTTTAGCCTTTTCCGAATTCATTATATTCTCATAGGTATCTTCTTTGATATTACCGATTATCCACTCTTCCGACGAACCATTACATGGGGTGACATTTCCCCATGGGTCAATAAAAAAGAAATCGTTTAATGCACCGCAAGGAGGTCTGTAAGTGGCTTCTTCACCTCTTAGACGGAGATGAATACTCTTATTGAAAAAAGCGCGTCCATAATCTTTCAGTTTATTTTTCCATCCTCTCCGTTTGGAAGTAAGCAAGGCTTTTACAAATCGTTCATGTTGTTTTAATGCGTCTTCACTTACGATTACATTATCGTCTTTATGGAAATACCATGAATTGTGTACTACCGAGTTTCCCAATTCCACATTTAATGCTACACACAAATCGTAAAGATGAAGAAGGTCTCCATAATTATCCGGAGATATAACGACAGAAAAACCAATATTTTTACATTTGGTTTTCTTTAGTTCCAGCATTGTCCGGAGCGCATGGTCAAATCCATTTTTCATTCCTCGTTTTGAATCATTTATCGTAGGCAAACCTTCCAAACTGACTCTTATGAGAATATTGGGATACTTATTGGCTAATTCGACAATTTTTTCTGTGTGATACCCATTTGTACTAAGTTCCAACAGGGATGATTTTGGATACAGTACCCTGAAAATATCATCAAGGTCTTTTCTTATTGTAGCCTCGCCTCCTGTTATATTGATACGCAATCCTTTTGGAAGTTTTTCATAATAGATATAATCAATTTCTTCTTCCGGCCGCGTTTGATGCTGCCAAATATTACACATATTACACTTTGCATTGCAGCGGAATGTTGTAATGATACTTCCTTGTACTATATTTTTCATTTCGATTCATTTTGATTCGATGCTAAAACTTTTGTTTTTTGCTTTCATTGTTTTTAAATTGAATAAATACAATGAATACAAAGGTACAAAAAATATTTTTAAAAATAACAGCGTTTATTATTTGTTATAAAATTTCATTAAATCAATGTAATATTTTTCCGAGGAATAGGTGGATTGCGCTTGTTTTGCGATAGCCGAATAATCGAAAGACTGTCGATACATTTCTTTTATGCTGTCTTTTAATGCTGCTATATTTCCCGGTTCAAATAAATTTCCGCTTATGTTTTCTTTTATCAGCTCAGGAATACCTCCTATATTTGCGCCCAAAACAGGTGTTCCCAGACAGAGCGATTCAATTACGCTTAAGGGATTATTTTCATACCATTCGGACGGGATAACAGAAAAACGGGCCTTTTCCAATATCTCTTTCACCTTTGGCCATTGTAGACGGCCTGCATATTCTATATTTTCATGCAAGGGAAGGTCCTGTAAATCCCCGGATCCGACAATCACTAATTTATTCGGCAATTGTTGAGCGGCTTTGACCAATGTATAAATGCCTTTTTCCGGTGACAATCTTCCGACATAACAATAATAGTCTTCTTTTTCATAGGCTGTTTTTTTTATTTTATCAAGATCAATAAAATTATTCAAAACACTGATTTTATTAGGATTGAATCCACCTGAAATCATTTTATTTGCCATGAATTGACTTGGAGCAATAAATAGCGTCGTATATTTTTCTAATTTTTCTTTCTTCCACTTTTCAGCTTCTTGATAGGCAATGCAACTTGCCAGACAGGAATTTTTCATACACCGGTTCTTCAAGACCTGTTTTTTATCCGTAAAGCACCGATCACAGGTTTCTTTACCATTACGCAAGCAGTCATAGCGAGGACAAAGTAACTTATAATCATGAAGTGTCCACACAACATTTATACCACGATTATAGGCTATTTCGGCAATAAGTGGAGATAATTGGGAATGGATATTATTGAGATGCACAATTTCCGGTTGAAAATCATCCAGTAAACGGCTAAATTTTGTTTTTACTTCTTTGCTTCCCAAGGGACGCCGCATGGTTTCCAAAAATTTCAGCGGCGAAGGCGAAAATTTGATTTCGGAAGGGAAATACTTGCTGTACGGACTATCAAAATTGTCCGGATGTTGCATGGAAAAAATGGCAACCTCATGTCCTTTGCTTTTAAGCAAGGATTCTACGTTGATGGTATAAATGCAATCACCACCACGGTTGTAATAAAATTTGTTAGAAAGTAGTATTTTCATAAAGACAAATTATTTTGAAAAAGGCCTATCATTTTTAAAGCAGCATATTCCGATGATAAGTCTGTTCGTTTGCTAATACAATTCCGAACAAACTCTTCCTGATTTGTAATCATAGATTCCAATTCGTTTATACCCCAGTTGTCTTTACAAATGCCCAGCCTGTTTTTTATTATGTATAAACTGAGGGCAGGAACTGTATTCGAGAGAATGGGTGTTCCGGAAACAATGGACTCCGGAATTGAAACCATATTCAAATCTTTTTTTGTTGCTATCAAAAAAGCAATGGAGCGTGCTATCTGTTCATTCAGTTCCCTATGATTCAAAAAACCTAAAAAATGGACACTGTTTTCAAGGGATAGCTTCTGCACTAATTTTTTCAAGTTTTCCTCCTCTGTTCCTCTGCCTGCAATGGCTAATTGATAGTTTTTATGAGGATGTGTTTCTACAAATCCGGCAAATTGGTGGATAATATAGTCTACATTTTTTCGCTTAATCAGTTGGGCTGCAACAATAAATTGATTTTCTTTTTTGTCGCTGAAAATATATTTTTTCAGATTTACGCCGTGATCAACAGGAATGGGCGAGACATTGTTGCAAAATCGACTGATAAAATTTCCGGCTGATTCGGAACGAGGAATAATCAAAGTATTTCTGAAAAATAATTTTCCGATTATGTTGTACCATAATTTGGATGGAATTTGATGAAACATCCGGTTATGCACATTTAATTCTTGCCAGATAAGCGTGTTTTTATTGCAGAATAGTACGGAAAAGAGGGATGCAGTTGTAAATACTTCACTTGAAATGATTAAATCAAATTGTTTCCCTTCTTTCCTCAGAAAAGACGGCAAGTGTGGTAAAAACGGAAATATCGACGGATGGAACAGCTTTTTGAGACCGGTTTGCATGAAAATAATATTGAAATCATATTGTTCTACAGTTTCCGGTTGATAGTCATCGGCAGCGACCAACGTAACGGTATGCCCCAATGATTGAAAAGCCAAGCCAAAGGAATAAATCATGCAATCCTTTATACTGTTGACTTTCGGGATTATATAATTATCGGCAGTATATAAAATCGGATTAAGTAGGAGAATCTTCATGGCTTTTTTTCTTATTGGATTGGAAAAGAAAAGTTTCGTAGTAATTCAAATAATTGTCGACGGTTAAAGAAATATCGAAATTTTTTAAAACAAAATCATACGCTTTTTCTGCCAATGCTTCTTTTTCAGCCTTGGGAAGATATATGATCTCATTCAGTTTTCCGGCAAAATCATCGGCATTACCGGATTGAAAGGTGTAAGCAAATGTTCCGTTGCCGGATGCTGTTTGCATGCCATCAACATTTGATATCAAAGTTGGCGTCATAGCGCTCATGGCTTCTATGACTGTCAATCCAAATCCTTCCCACAAAGATGGTTGAACCAATAAATCGTAAGAAGATAAATGGGTTTGAACGAATTCTTTGGTTCGATTGCCAAGAAATGTGACAAAAGACTCAATATGCAATTCTTGCGTTAATTTTTTTAGATACGTTTCCGAATCACCTTCCCCTATGATATCCAAATGAACATTTGTGTAATTGTATTGCGTAATCAAATTGTGCAAAGCCTGTAATGTAATATGCTGTCCTTTATGTAGGTGAGTTATTCTTCCGATCTGAACTATCTTGAATATTCCGTCCGGTTCTCTTTTTTGTATATTGAATTTCCGGACATCAATTCCATTAAGAACCAGGGTTGCTTTCCTTCCGGTTGTTTGCAATACATGTTCTTGTACGGCGTCTGTAATTGCAAAAATATAATTGTATTTCCGGACATCCTCCGCATCTAATCGAACACAATGAACGGTCAGTAACAAGTTGTGTTTCAGTAAACGAACCGGCAAATACCGGATAAGATTATCCTGATGAAAATGAATAATATCTGCTTTCGAAAATAATATCAGGAGATTAAGATTCAACAGGTAATAAGGATTTTTACTTTGTGCCGGTCGGTTTATCCGTGTAATTTTTATACGGGAATCAATCATTTTCAGCAGGTCATCATCTATGACGTTGTTAACTAGTACAATCTCAATGTCATGTAAAAGGCATTGCCGATTGACAATGTCCACTAACATTGTTTCGGCGCCGCCATATTGTAAACTCCACAAAACATGCGTAATCTTCATAGAGAAAAATTAAAACTTTTTAAATATAAAACGTTTTATTTTGCCTAAAATTATGCGAAAGCGCATATAAAATATCCGTATTTTTGCTATTGATATTTTTTTTGCACCATGCTTGTCTAAGGTTTGACTTACGTTGGCTAAAAATTGCAGACCGGCGAGGGTAGTTTTAGTTGCTTCCCAAATCCGAAAAGCCGATAAAGGGATATTTTCATAATAATATATTGGACCATGATCAAGCAAACGCAACCATAAATCCAAATCCATACAATAATAGATGTTTTCATCTACATATCCCACCTTTTTCAGATATTCCGTTTTGTAAAATGAGCCTTGTTGGATAATGGAAAAATCATTATTCAAAAGAAAATTTTTATTGGAAATTTTGAGTGTTCTTTTGAATATCGGTTTCCCGTCTTTGTCAATAAAATCCAAAGTAGAAGGATAAAAAATACTTCCGTCCGGATGGTCGTTATACACTCCAACAATCTTTTCGACACAATCGGGGTAGAGAAGATCATCGGAATTGATCCATCCGGCAAGTTCACCTGTACAAAGTTCGAAGCCTTTGGTTATGGCATCACTCTGACCTTTGTCTTTTTCGGAAATGATAATATCAATTTTATCCCGATATTTATTTACAATTTCCATAGTATTATCGGTAGATACTCCATCAATCAAGATATATTCTATGTTTTTGTAAGATTGATTCAGTACCGACAATATGGTTTTTTCAATAAATTGTCCTTGGTTAAACGAGGGTGTTACTATGGATACTTTTATTGAATCATTCATTTGTATATTTTGCTAATATTTGCTTGCGAATTTTCTACCTTATTTGCCATTTCTCCCAGTCTATACTTATTACGTTATCCTGCTTACACATACCTATATACATTCCAATATTGGAGCTAAATGTCCCAACGAAAACGGTTGATTTTTTTAAAATATCTATTGAAGCAAATAGATTTTCATGATGCTGGCGCATAAATTTTTGGTCTTTTTGTTCAAATTCTTTCTGAAAATAACCTCTTTCAGATTCCTTGCATAAGGTATAAATATTCCAATCTTTGAATTGTGTACGGAATGTTTCAACGATTGAATAATCATCCGTTGAGAGGAAAGCATCCCTTAGGTTGGTGTATTGTTTTACCTTTTCTACATATTGAGACACATTAAACAATTCTGCTTCTTCTATTTTATCTCCCGAACGAATATGGAATCCGATGTATTTTTCAGGAAGTTGTAAAGAGTTTATCTTTTCTTCAAGCGTTTTTTTTGTTACTTCATTGTATCTCCAGGTCAACTGTACCAATATACTGCAAGCATCCTGCAAATTACCGGCTATGCCCAATTCCGGAATATCGAAGTATTGCTTTTCTCTGTTCTGATCCCGAAAAAAAGGCCACAATTCAAAAGTCAGGAAGGTTTTCGGTTTGAGTATATGGTGTAAAATTACCCGTGGGTCATATTTTTTTGAGGGAACGGCAACCCGTGGATTATGTCGTTGATAGGCAAAACTGTCTTCTTGGCAAAAGGGTAAAAAATAATCTGCCCACCCTTTTTCGTACTTGAAATTTGCATCTTTAGAATAGAGTTTAAACCGGATTTTATTTTCCAAACAATAAAGCATGGCAAGGAGCATGTTGTTGTACTCCGAGAAAAAACCGGCTTCAACACCCAAACGATAAGTCAATTTCTTTTTGTTAAAAGAATCATTGAGTTGTGTGTACTTTTCCAATAATGTGTCCATAATTTTACAAGGATTTATATTCCGGATACGAATGACTATCCGTTTTTTGAATAATGACATAACTTATCAGTGGTAGCAGATATGTGGCCGGAAGTAATAAATTTCCGGAAAAGAAAGAAACGCCAAAGGAAAATATCAAAAAAAGGAAGGATAGCATTCCATATATATTGTCTCGTTTTTTATAAAAAAACACGGTTAAATAAATCAAAAGTGATAGATATAGAGCCGTCCCGATATAGCCTAACTTGAAAATCAGATTGGCGTATGAAATGTCTCCGGTTTCTGTTTGAATCACTTCCTCAGTTATTTCATCCAATAATCCGATCTTAAAATCAAACATTTTTGTCTTATTCGAATCTTCCGGAATCAATCCTACTCCAAGTAACATGGTTTGAGGCTGTTTCATTAT
This sequence comes from Dysgonamonadaceae bacterium, assembly GCA_031289145.1. Classification (GTDB taxonomy): domain Bacteria; phylum Bacteroidota; class Bacteroidia; order Bacteroidales; family Azobacteroidaceae; genus Azobacteroides. The sequence continues at coordinate 18,103 of JAITQA010000051.1, forward strand.
ATATTGGTTTCGTTCATACAAAAGGGCTATTCGAAAAGTGAATGTTGATTTCTGAAAATCCTCTACATCTATGTCTTCTGCTTCAGCAAAATTACCGGAGGCTATATGTTGCAAATCCATAAAAGTTCTTGAACGCATAAAGTGTATTCCGGTAAAAGAAATACCGCATATCAGCACGAAAGCCAATACCGATAGAAATCGGATTTTTTGTAATTGAGGAAGTTTTAATGCATAAGCCAACATAAGCGTAATTAAAAACATACCGAACAAACTACGATGAAATGCACCCAACAATGCCAATACCAATAGGACTGTAGTACAGACTTTCAACCAGCCTTTGTGTGGATTATGATAGATGGCCATCAGTGTGAAAAATTGAATCATATCCGGTTGATTGTAGTACCGGGGCAGTATCATTCCGAAAATTCCAAATCTATAGTTTACTGTCTCGTTGAGGATGGTAACATCTAACACTATTTGTAAAAGGAATAATACCGAAAGCACGACGGTTACATCAAATAAAAACTGGAGTAATTTTTCTAACTGCGCTTTTTCCATGTTTCGGAAAACAAAATAAGCGAGCCAGAAAAATTGGTAGCGGCAGGTACGAATGATTTCCGACCAACCTAAGCCAACTGTCCATTTACTATAAAAAATGCAGAGTATAAGAAAGGATCCAAACACCAGAAGATAGCCGGTTAAACGATCCGGGTTCCAATACTTACGTATGCAAAAACTATCAATGATTATGATGCCGGATAGAATAAAAAAAGCGAAATCACTCCCTTTTGAAATGAATCCTATATCCGTCAATTCCTCCGGAACTAAATTAAAACCGGAAGTCAGGAAAAAGAAAAAGAAGACAAATGCAAAATGTTTATAATTCAGAATATATAATACAATTGCTATTATGACCAATGCGAGAAATCCCATACTTTACTTTTATTGATTCCAAAGGCCGGTAGCCGTTTGATTCATTAATTTATTGACTTGTATCGGCGCCCAAATCATTCGGGGAATATAAATGAAGACAGGAGCCAACAAAATCCCGATAACGCCCCAGTAATGTCCCAATAGCAACGCAACAGGTATAAGTAGCGCCATTTCTAAGAGGGAAGAATATACCTGTAATTTGATTTTTCCGATCCCGTTGAGCGGATTCATATAGATAGACATCCAGCATAATACGCATACGGAAAGGCAGACAGCGAAAGACATCAAAAAAGGTATTTTCAGTAAATTCACCGATTCTGTTATCCAATAATTTACAAATACATAATAGATTATTGGAGAAAAAATCAGGAGAATAGCTTGGAAAATCAGAAAGAATACAAACAAACGATGTAAGTGTGAAACGGATTTTTTCATCCATTCGAAATCATTTTTTGTATAGGCGTCGGTAAACGAACTCCAATAAGGGATGAGCACAATACCCATGATATTAAATGCGATATTGAATAGCCTGAATGTTGTGTTGTAATTGGTTACTTCTACCGGGTCGGTCATTCTCAAAATTAAGAACGATAAGGTTTGATTAACCATGATAACAGCCATCGTAGCGATAAAAAACTTAATTCCAAGATTCATCATATTTCCGGAAAGTTTAAAATCGACATACCGGAAAGAAGGTCTCCACTCTTTATATCTTGTATTGAACAAGACAAAACCGGCTATGAAGTAAATAATGACAGGTGCAAAACCGGTAATCCATCCTAAATAAACCAAAGAAGGCGGAGTAGTTTTGGACAAAATATATATTCCGGTCAATGTTAATATTTGCCCCAGCAAATCTAAAAAAGAACCGATCGCCGGACGTTGGTCTGCTGTAACAATAGACTTTATTAAATTTAAAATAAAAGTACAGCAAAAAGAAGCCATCATGATCCAAACTAAACCTGAAATTTCACTTCTGTAAGGGTATAGTGTTTTTCCTGAACCTAAAATTCTGAACCAATCTAAATATGGATTGATAAAACAGAATACAGCAAAAATTGCTACACAGATCAAGCCAACGATTGCATACGTTGAGCTGATGTATTTTTTTGCTAATTCGGTTTCTCCTTTCGCTTTGGCCTCTGCTAATTTGTTCCTCATTCCATTTCCTAAACCGATGTCAAACAAATTGAGCCACATGACCATCGAATAGAGCGTTTGCCAAATACCATTTCGATCGGAATTTACATAGTTGATAGTCAAAGGGATAAGAATCAATGAAATTAATATTGTTATCCCTTTGATTCCAAAAGAAGCGGCGATATTTTTTTTCGTCAGAATCGTTCGTGCATTTCCCTCGCTAAAAAACCGATGTATTTTTTCCTTTATCATCCGGATCATTTTTCTTTTCGTTTCCGAAAATAATCTCTGATATACGGTATTAAATAGATTGCCGAAAACGGAAAGAATACAGCCCCGAAAAAGAGCAGCATCATTGCCACTTTCATCTTGCTGGGAGAAACCGGCTTAATCAAAGCATAAGGTTCATCAATCACTTTTAACTTCGGCAAAAGCGATACCGATTTGATAGCCGTCTCGTAATTTTTTTCCAACAAAAAAGCATAGACTGTTTGTTGAATCTCCTGCTCTCGTTTCAACGCAATATAGTCCCGTTCTATAACCGGAATAGCGCCGAGACGAACATTCAACTCGTCTTCTTTTTTCTTAAGATCTGCTGCCGTAATTTGCATCCCTTTTTTAATGTTGTTCAAAGATAATAACAGGTTTTTACGCTGGATGCCGATTTGCTCGTCTAAAGAAGACATGCCGCTGGTTTTGAGAGGGGAATTACGATACACTTCCGATCTTTTAATCAATTCTCCGTTGTATTGATTGATCACCTCTGCTATGGACGGGTCCAATGTGGTGAGACTGAAAGGTATCTGTTCATATTTATTATCTTCGTTGGAGATATAGTCGACAATAATGTCTGCCAATTTCAATTGAGTAGCCGTTTCCATTAGTTTAGGTTGCAATTCCGCATCAACGGCGAAAATGTATTTGACATCCGCTTCCACATCTGTCAGGGAATGGCTATCCTTGAATTGCCGGATGCTTTGATCCACCAGACTCAAATTCAGTTTGACGGAGTCTAATCTCTCTGCAATGAAAGAAATTGTTTTATCCGACACCTCATTTTTATCCGTAATCCATTCCTGATTATAGACATGGATTATTTCATTCAAAATCCTTTTTCCTAAAGGTACATTTTTATTGATGATATTCAGATCTATGAGATTTGAATTTTTCTTTTCAAAATCAGCCTCCAGAATATTACTGTAAATCTGCGACATAAAGTCGTGGCTTGTCAAGGTGATATTCAAACTGAACGGTTTTTTATAACTATCAAACCACACCGATTGAGAAAAAGTGAATTTCCCGACAGGCGTTTCAATGGTTGACGGGAAAGAATGGATTTCATAACGCCCAACTACTTTATTTCGCCATTTTACCTTTACCTGAGTTTGCTCTTTTTTTGTTTTCAGTTTGAATTCCACAATTTCGGTTGTATCCGATAAAGCGGGTTCGACAGAAAGGATAATCGGCGATTGGTCGTACAAATCCTGTTTGCTTAATCCGAAAAACTTTGTTTGTACATATACTTTGTTCAAATCCAGGCTACGAATCATCTTTTTCAGATAACCGTGCGATACAATCTTATTGGATTCGTCCATCACATTCAATCCGCCCGCACTCATACCGAATGCGCTCATCAAAGAGGAGGTTTTGGATATACTTCCGCCAACCGGCGAATCATCCTCGCGCAGACTTACTTTCGCGGCAATTTTCATCACCGGCGTTGTTATTTTGAGGTATATTACGGCAATTGCCGTACATATCACCATGCTGATAACAAAATAGTACCAATTCTTCAGACAATTCAGTAAGAAGTCTATCACTTGCTCTTTCTCGCTTTTGCTTTCTTTACTCATAAATGTATATTCATTTTAGTCGAAAAATCAATTCTTTCGAGAGTTTATCGTTACGATTGTAATGGCGGCTGATGTAATTAAGGACACAACGCCTATAACGGTTGAAATGACTGATAAACGGTAATTATCAGCCATTCCATAAGTACTGTCTTTCTTCCGTATAACGTTGGGGTCGACAATGATGATATCATTGTTTTTCAAATAATAATAAGGAGAAGAAAAAATAGCGGTTGATGTCAGATCAAGCACAGCCAATTCCATCTCTCCATTATTTTCCCTCAGTAACTTTACATGCTTTTTATCGCCGGATATTGTGATGTCGCTGGCAGCTGCGAGGGCGTCAAAAATAGAAAAACCACTGTTGTCTATTACTTCATATACACCCGGTTTAAAGACTTCTCCCATGACTTTTACTTTATTATTCAATATTTCTACCGTAACTACAGGTTGGGAAAGATGAGTGGATAATTTTTCAATCAGCAAATCCCGTAATTCGGTAACCGTCAATCCCCCTGCCTTTATTTGCCCAAAGACGGGATAATTTATATATCCCTTTTTATCAACTATGTATGGTTGAAATGGAGATTCGATTGAGGAGGTTGAATTTCCTGAAATTCCTATTTTCTCTGAAGTTAAAGGAACGAGATTGAATTGCTCAAGAACCATGGCGTCCGTTATGTTTGCGGTAGAAACCACGATACTCATAATATTATCAGCGCCAATCACCCGTTCCGAATTTAGCTTATTTAGTTGAAAATTAGCAATATCATTCCCGCTTTCCACATTTTCGAGGTAGGTGATAGGAGTCGGTACCGATTTGCAGGAATACAAAAAAATAACCGAGAAAAGTAATAGCAACAATTTATTTTTCATATACAAATTTTTAAAATCCGGAAAATATCCGGGACATTTGACGTATTTTTATGTAGTTTGTTCACTGATATAATTATTTAATTACGGAAATATAACGAAAAAAAACAGATAATAGTATATCTTGTTTAGCTTAAATTTTGGTTTCTAATTTGAAAAACGTACATTTGTACTTGTTTTCAAATTAATTTTATGAGAAAGACGCTACTATTTTTCAGCATCTGTCTACAGGCTTTCTTGCCGTTGATTGCACAAGTACATGAACAATCCGCTTCCTATGTTTGGCCGGAAGAGCCGGACGTGTTATCCAAATTAGCCGAATGGCAGGATTTGAAATTCGGTATGATTATCCATTGGGGCTTGTATGCAGAATTGGGTATTGTTGAATCCTGGTCGATATGTTCGGAACAGGAAGATTGGATTCCGCGCGATAGCACGATTCGGTATGACGATTACAAACGCCGCTATTGGTCGACTATTGATACATTCAAGCCGGTAAAATTTGATCCCGCATCATGGGCGAAGGCAGGCAAAAATGCCGGGATGAATTACTTGGTTTTCACCACCAAACACCATGACGGCTTTTGTTTGTATGATACGAAATATACGGATTTTTCGATAATGAACGGTGCTTTTAAAGGCGATCCGCGGCGCAATGTGGCCAAAGAAGTTTTCGATGCTTTCCGCAAAGAAAATTATATGATTGGCGCTTATTTTTCGAAGCCGGATTGGCATTCGCAATATTATTGGTGGGACAGATACGCCACACCTAACCGGCGTCAAAATTACAGTATCGAAAAATTTCCTTGGCGATGGAATGTATTTAAAAAATTCGTATACAATCAGATAGAAGAATTAGTGAATGGAGATTATGGAACTGTAGATATCCTGTGGCTGGATGGTGGCTGGGTGCGAAACAATATTGATATGCCGGAAATAGCCCGAATGGCACGCAGTTATCAAAAGGATTTGTTGATTGTAGACCGTACTGTTCCCGGAAAATATGAAAATTACCAGACGCCGGAACGCGGAATCCCTCAGCAACAATTAAACAATCCATGGGAGAGTTGTATCCCATTGGGAGATGACTGGGGATTCACGCCCGAAGACGATTATAAATCGCCGGCGAAGGTGATTCATTCCTTGGTGGAGATTGTTGCCAAGGGCGGAAACCTCTTGTTGGGAATTGGTCCGAAAGCCGATGGCAGTTTACCGGAAGAAGTCACCCTCCGGCTGCATGAAATAGGACAATGGCTGAAAAAAAACGGCGAAGCTATCTACAATACGCGCAATGCAGCCGTTTATTATGACGGCAATACTTGGTTCACAAAAAGTAAAGACGGCAAAACAATCTATGCTGTTGTTTGCTTGGAAGAGGGAAAACCCTTGCCGACAACTGTCTCCTGGAAAGGTAACGAGCCGGTAAAATCTTCAAAAATGCTGTTATTGCAAACACATAAAACGGTGAAATGGCGAAAATCGGGAGACGCCGTGGAAGTGACGCTTCCCGGTAATTTGCCGACCGGTATACCGGCTTTGGCCTTTTCGTTTCAGGTAAAGTAGTGAGATTTATGTCACATAAAAATTATATTTGTATGAAGAAATTAGTTTATTTATTATTGGTACTTTTAGTTACAGGAACAGCTTGTAATACCAACAAAAAAGCAGATCCGGAGACTGCATATCAGTCTTGTACGGATGCAGAAAAGGTTTATAATGATTTTGTAAACCAGTACGATCAATTGGAAAAAGAGGGAAACTTAACGCCTGCCTTGAAGGATTCTTTGGAAAAAGAGGCGGAAATTTTGTTTGAAGATGCGAAAAAAGTTTATGCTTCTTTTTTCGAAAATTATATCAATACCGCTTTTGCGCAACAGGTCTTTACAGAAACCAAATGGGTGAGGCGATTGAATCAGACCCAATTGGAATCGGTTGTCAATAGTATAGAGGATACCGTCTTCAAAGAAACGGAAGCCTGTAAAAACGCGATCAATCGACTTGCTGCTATGAAAAATTCCCAAGTAGGGCATGTCTTTACGGATATTGTATCTAAAAATCCTGAAGATAATGCAATCAAACTGTCGGACTATGCCGGAAAAGGAAAATATGTAATACTTGATTTTTGGGCGTCCTGGTGCCCTGATTGCCGAAAAGAAATGCCAGCATTAGTCGATTTATATGCTACATTCAAAGATAAAAATGTTGAAATAGTGGGCTATTCTTTGGACAGAGATAAAAACAACTGGATAGAAGGCATTAAAGAATTAAATATTACCTGGCCCCAAATGTCGGATTGTGATTTTTGGAATTCGCAAGGCGCAAAATCTTATGCCGTGCAATATATTCCTTTGACAATTTTGATAGATCCGGAGGGAAATATCATCGAAAGAGCCCTCTCTTTAGAAGAATTATACAAAAAGATAGCGGAATTAACAAAATAATTAAAGTTTTTTTTCGACAATTAATATTTCTTATATAATTGATTGACAGTTGATTATTTAATGAAATACCCAAATTAAAGCTAAAAACTTTTAAAAATATGTTATATAATATGTTTTTTTTTTTGGTGGGATGAAAAAAAAACTATTATTTTGTACCCGATAACCTAAAACAATCTTTTTGCCTTAAAAGACTAATGCCTATAAAAAACTGAATAAAAAGGTCCATTGAGAAGTGGGCCTTTTTGTCTTTTAAAGAATTTGGAGTATCTTTGCGACAAAATAAAAAGATGGATAATATTCGGAATTTTTGTATCATAGCGCATATCGACCATGGTAAAAGTACTTTGGCCGATCGCTTATTGGAATACACACAGACCGTTGCCGGTAAGGAGATGCAAGCGCAGGTGTTGGATAATATGGATTTGGAACGCGAACGCGGCATTACCATCAAGAGCCATGCCATACAAATGAAATACCATTCTAAAGGTAAGGATTATATATTAAACTTGATTGATACGCCGGGGCACGTGGATTTCTCTTACGAAGTATCCCGCTCAATAGCCGCTTGTGAAGGCGCTTTGTTGATTGTCGATGCGGCACAAGGTATTCAGGCACAAACTATTTCCAATCTTTATATGGCTTTGGAAAACGATTTGGAAATTATTCCCGTGCTGAACAAGATAGATTTACCGCAGGCAATGCCTGAAGAAGTAGAAGACCAGATTATAGAATTGCTCGGTTGTGACCGGAAAGACATTCTTCACACAAGCGGAAAAACAGGCGAAGGCGTTTACGAACTGCTGGATACCATTGTCGAAAATATTCCCGCTCCGAAAGGCGATTCGGAAGCGCCATTGCAGGCTTTGATTTTTGACTCGGTTTTCAATGCTTTCCGTGGAATAATTGCGTATTATAAAATTCTCAACGGTACCATCCGAAAAGGTGACTTGGTGAAATTTGTTGCTACAGGGAAAGAATACGAAGCCGATGAGGTGGGTATCCTGAAATTAGATATGTCGCCTCGTGATGAAGTCAAATGTGGGGATGTCGGCTATATTATTTCCGGTATCAAAGCTTCGAAAGAGGTGAAAGTAGGGGATACGATTACACACGTCAAACGTCCTTGCGACAAAGCTATCGACGGTTTTGAAGAGGTGAAGCCTATGGTTTTTGCCGGATTGTATCCGATTGAAACGGAAGATTTTGAAAATCTTCGCTCTTCTCTTGAAAAATTACAACTGAATGATGCTTCCCTGACTTTTCAGCCGGAATCGTCCGTCGCACTTGGCTTTGGATTTCGATGCGGCTTCTTGGGCTTACTGCACATGGAAATCATACAGGAACGTCTCGACCGCGAATTTAATATGGATGTGATTACCACGGTCCCCAATGTGTCTTATAAGGTTTATGACAAACAAGGCGATTGTAAAGAAGTGCACAATCCGGCCGGATTGCCCGACCTCACCTTGATTGACCATATTGAGGAACCTTTTATCCGGGCTTCCGTTATTACCACTACCAATTACATCGGACCGATTATGACACTTTGTCTGGGGAAACGCGGTATTTTGGTGCGGCAGGATTATATTTCCGGCGACCGTATCGAAATTATTTACGATTTGCCTCTCGGAGAAATTGTCATTGATTTTTATGATAAGCTGAAAAGTATTTCCAAAGGTTACGCCTCTTTCGATTACCACATGCACGATTATCGTCCTTCGAGATTAATTAAATTAGATATTCTTTTAAATGGAGAACAGGTAGATGCCTTATCTACCCTGACGCATGTGGATAATGCGGTTACATTCGGGCGGAGGATGTGCGAAAAACTGAAAGAATTAATTCCCCGTCAGCAATTTGATGTTGCCATACAGGCCGCTATCGGAGCGAAAATTATTGCACGCGAGACCATCAAGGCTGTCCGGAAAGATGTTACCGCCAAATGTTACGGCGGAGATATTTCCCGTAAACGGAAACTGCTCGAAAAGCAAAAAGAAGGTAAAAAACGGATGAAACAGGTCGGCAACGTGGAAGTGCCGCAAAAAGCTTTTTTGGCAGTACTGAAATTGGACTGAAACCCGCATGCGAAATGTTTAATCAGCAGTCATTTTCTTGATAATACTGTAAGCGTCTACAATTCCCAATTCTCCGGCTTTACTTAAATCGGCAATGCCTTGGTTGGTATCGCCTATGTACAAGCGTGTCAAGCCTCTGTTGAAATAGGCTTCTGCAAAATCAGGATTTCTTTTGATGGCTTCATCGTAGTCAATCAATGCCGTGCGGAAATCTTTTTGCGCACACCGGATATTGCCTCTATTGAAATAGGCGTAAATAAAATTAGGGTCCAATTCTATAACTGTTGCATAATCCCGCATAATCTGGTCATAATCGAATTTCCGTTTATTATCAATGACGCCGCCTTGGGTATTATCCATGCCGGATTTAATGGGCGTATTGATAACTGATTGAGAGGGTAGCTGTATATTCTTCTTTGTTTGAATATTTAAAGTTAAATTATTGGCGTCATTATCATTACTATCATAATTTTCAATCTGTACTTGTTTATACCTGACCACAGCGCGGTTGAAATAAGCCAATATAAAATTAGGGTCTAATTTGATTATTTTGCCGAAATCATCTATCGCTTCCGATAAATCCTGAAGCACCATAAAATCCATGGCCCGGCCGAAATAGGCGTCGATATTGTCGGAATTTCTGTCAATAGCCAAAGAATAGTCATCAATAGATTTAAAATGGAGGTCTACTTGCTGGTCTGTCAGTGCCGCTTCTTCATTCACTGCTTTTAACTTCAACTTCAGCGCTTGTTTTGCATTGTAGTCGGAAATTGTTTTATTATAGCGGGAGGCAGTTTGGTCTATCACTTCCGGTTTTTCATAATAAGTGATGACAAACTGAGGCATCAAGTCTACTTTCACATGTTTATCCTGTACTCTTCCTCTGATTTCATTTTTATAGGATGATTTTATTTCTTCTTCTTTATCATATACAACCAAACGGTTGAATTTCTCAATATTTTGATCCGATCTTTCCCTTGTTTTTTCGTCTTCAAAGCCAATAGCATCTTCTTCTCCCGGAGCAGGTGGGTCAAAAACGCCTTTCCCTGTAATAACTTTTCCTTTTTCTTTTTCTTTTCGGAGTGTTTGTTCCATATTGTACGCATACCAATAGTCTGTATCCGCTCCTTTTGCATCGCGCATTTCCCGTTTGATTTCAGAACGGAAATAATAACCCATCACAAAGTATGGATATTCTTCCAAAACACGGTCTAAATCCGAAACGGCATTCCGATAATTGCGTGTCTCATTGTTGAGAATGGCACGGTTGTAAATAGCCATAAAATTATCAGGCTCGTTGCTGATGGCGATATTAAAATCTTCTATTGCACCTTGGCTGTCACCTACCTGCGCACGAAGAAGCCCTCTGTTGTATCGGGCTACTGTGTTGCGGGAATCCAGATTAACTACGGCATCAAAATCCGACATGGTTCCTCTTAAATCATTCAGGTTGTAACGAGCCAATCCTCGGTTGATGTAATATCCTATTTGTTTGGGTTCCAATCGAATGGCTTCATTTAAATCAGACAGGGCATCTTGGTATTTTTGTTGCTGATAATACAGCAAGGCGCGTTGTCCGTAAGTAGGCGCATAATATTTATTCAATTCAAGGGCTTTGGTATAGTCGACCAAAGCCTGTGTTGTATCTCCTTTTTCAGCATGTATTGACCCCCTTGTTACGTACGCTTCGGTGAATTTCGGCTGGTATTTTATCAGTCGATCCATAGCGACAAGCGCCGAGTCATAATCTTTTTTCTGTACATAAGCAATTCCTTTGTTGATAAGCATTTGCCTGTCTTCCGGGCGGGATTCGAGTCCTTTGTTATAGTCTTCGATAGCGTTTGCATAGTCATTTTGATATTGACGGGCAATTCCTCTATACAGGTAAGCATAAAATAAAAAAGGATTTCTTTCTATACAAAATGTCAAATCATCCTCTGCGCCTTTGTAATCATCTAAACTTAATTTGGCGATAGCCCGGTAAAGATAGGGTTCTGCCAAATAAGGTTTCGACCGGATTACCTGATTAAAGTATTGAATAGAAAGTACATAGTCTTCAAAATACAAAGCGTTCTTACCGATGGCAAGCACTCTGTTGGTATTAATCTGTGATTGCACAGGTAATGCAAAACCTGCACAAAACAAGAAAAATAGGAAAACGATTCTTTTTAACGCTCTGTATTGCATGTGTATATGTTATATTACGGGATGTTGTTCCGTCACCTCTGTCTTTAGACTTATTTTCTTGAAAGAGGTTTAATTTTATAGGAACAATTTACATCGCCTTTCATTATTTTATTTAGTTTCGACCGGATTATCTGTTTTCTTATACCGGGTATAAGATCCACAAACATAATTCCTTCCAAGTGATCGTACTCATGCTGGATAACCCTCGCTTTGTATCCTTCATACACTTCATCGTGTGGCTGAAGGTTTTCGTCCAAGTACCGGATTCGGATGCTGTTTTTACGAGACACTTTTTCATGAATAGTCGGAATGGATAAGCAACCTTCTTCTATGGATGCTTCTTCTCCCTCTTTTTCAATGATGTGGGCATTGATAAAAACTTTCTTAAAGTGCATAAAAGAAGGGTCCTCATCCGCCAAAGGGCTGAGATCGATCACCAAAATACGATCCTCCAAGCCAATTTGAGGAGCTGCCAGCCCAACCCCCTCAGCATTATACATCGTTTCAAACATATTATCCAACAATGTTTTCAAATTCGGATAATCCAAAGGAATATCTTTTGTAACTTTTCTTAAAACAGGATGTCCGTACAAAAATATCGGTAAAATCATATACTAATACTAATTGTTTCTAAATAAGATTGCAATAAAATTGTCGCACTCAACTCATCCACCATGGCTTTATTCCGGCGGTCTTTTTTCTTCAATCCGCCCATAAGCATGGTTTGATGTGCTAAAACGGAAGTGAACCGTTCATCGACCATTTTAATCTCGATGTTGGGAATGGATTGTTGTAGTTGCTGTTTGAATTTCAACACACTTCCCATATTTTCGGAGGGCTGATAATCCATTTGCCGGGGTTCTCCCAATAAAAACAAATCTACCTCATTCTCAAGTATATACTGCTTCAAAAAAGCGATAACCGTATGACTTGGTAAAGTTGTCAACCCGCCTGCTATCAGTCTCATCGGATCGGAAACAGCAAGCCCTGTCCGTTTTTTTCCATAATCTATGGCAACAATTCTTCCCATATCAATACAAAGGTAGTGATTTTTTTTTAATGCAAGTGATTTAATTGATTGTTTTTGTTTACCTGAAATGATTATTGCGTTCTGTAGAGAGGGAAATAGGATAATGGCGGTATATTGTTTCCAAATTTTTCATGAAGCAATTCGTCATAAATTGCTTGGTTATGAATATATCGCCAAGTTTTATAAACAAGGTATTGTTTTGAAAATTGGGATTTGAACGCAAACAAGGAATCATTTTGTCCGCCGACTCCACCGCCCAGATGCAAGTAATCCATATTCTTTTTTTTGGCTATGATTCGGATATAGTCCCAAATATATTTCATCGGACTTAAATAAAGATATTTGTTCCGGCTGGCGCTTAAATGGGTTTGAACAATGCCGTTACATTCGGTAAACAAAGAGCCGCCGATTATTTCATCTTCATAAAAAGCCAATAATAAAGCGGAAGGAATGGTTTCAATAAATTGATGAAAATAATCTTTTGAAAAAAAATACATTTTGGAAGCATGGACACGTTCCATATTTTCTTGGTAGGTATTTATGAATAAATCAATATCTGCCCGGCTTTTGCTTATTCGCACAGTCAGATTTTTTCTTTTCAGGCGATTGATGCGGTTTTTTAACGAATGGGAATATTGTCTTTTTTGTTCATCTTCAGGTAGTTTTAAGTTGATGCATACCGTCATATTGGTGTCGATAATTTCACCCATTTCAGCTATTATTTTTTCCTGTCCGGAAAAAAGCGGATGCATGCGTGCAAAGGCAGATACAATGGAATGTGTATCGAAAAAATGGCGCAATTCCTGTTGAAAAGCCCGATAGTCGCTTGTATCCGGGTTTGTGAGATTTGTTAAAGGGCCTACGTACCCGTATACGGAATTGATATCGTGGTAGGGAGTGCCTTCGATTGGGCGCAAGATAACAGGTAGCGCCACTGTGCTTGCTTTATTCCGATAATAAAGCAATAGCGGCGTTCCGGTAGCGTCTAACAGATGATATTCTGCCAAATGATAGAAGTCATAGCGCTTCATCGAACAGACTATTTCATTCCATTTCCCTTTATTTTCCGCTGTGATAACTTCAAACATCAGTAGGCGTTTTTCTCTCCCTTGAACATATTCACAATTGTAACTAATATTATTTTTACATCCAATAAAAATGTCCAGTTTTCGAGATACCACACATCGTAACGTACGCGGCCTTCCATTTGTTCCATGGTCTTAGTTTCGCCTCTGTAACCGTTTACTTGCGCCCAACCGGTAATGCCCGGTTTAATCAGGTGCCGCACCATATATTTATCTATGATTGTGGAATATAATTCCGTATGTTTTAACATGTGGGGACGGGGGCCTACCACACTCATATCTCCTTTCAGCACATTGTAAAACTGAGGTATTTCGTCTAAATTGGAGCGACGTAAAAACTGTCCGAGTTTAGTGGTTCTGGGATCGTCTTTTTCGGCTTGTTTTTCATCGGCATCGTCATTGATTCGCATAGAACGAAATTTGTAACAATCAAAATCTTTGCCGTATATTCCGGTTCTACTTTGTTTGAAAATAACCGGTCCGGATGAAGACAACTTAATCAGCAGGCCGAAAATGACATAAAGTACAGGAAATATACATATCAGGAAAATGGAAGAAAATACAATATCAAATGCTCTTTTAATCATTTGATTATGTACGAATTGCAAAGGTTCTGAGCGAACGGCCATCACCGGTACGGATTCGATGCTTTCCAAATCCAAACGTTTCTTCACATAACGTGAAAATTCCGGTACCAGATAAAACCGGATCATATTTTTTTCCGCAAAGTTAAATATCCGGATAATTTTCTCATCTTGAGAATTGGGTAATGTGCAGTATATTTCGTCAATATTATTTTCCAAGGCGAAATTTTCTACCTCATGCGTCATTCCGAGGTAATTCGGCAATGTGTTTTTTAGTAGCATATTATCGTCAAAAAAACCATAAATGGAATAACCGTAAGCGATTTCTTTTTTCATTTCCGCATACAGGTTCATTCCGTTTTTGCCGGCGCCGACAATGATAACCCGCTTGTAATTCCGTCCTTTTCTCCTGTAAAGTTTCAATGATTCTCTGGCAAAAACCCGCCAGACCGTAAAAATGATATATAAGGCAAAATAATAATACAAAATGAAAAGGGTAGGGACGATATCCATTTCTAATTTCAGGAAGAAAAGGCAGGTAATATATATAATCAGATGCATGGACACTAAGGATGTCGAACGCTGGATAACCTTATCTGTAAACATGACCGGCTTGTAAATTCGAACCGGCACAAAGTAAATGGCAAAAATATAACTAAAATTGAGTAAGAGAATAATAATTCTCAATTTAGATCTAAAAGTCTCTATCTCATACGTATGTGTCCATTGATAGACCCCCAGGAATAATAGATTTAAAACAATTATATCCCCAACGACAATAAACCACTTGATTAAAAAACCGTATCTACTCTTATCTTTCTGCATCTTTTTTTTTGAACATGCAAAGTTAGTTTTTATTATGGAAATAGACAAAAAAAAGCGCCCAAATTTTGGACGCTTTTTCATTTTTATTGTTTCCTTGTTTATTGTGCACTCATGATAACAACACGGTTCCAGTTGTTTTGCGGATAAGGTTGTTCTCCTGAACCTTTCCATTCAACTGTAATTTTTTCGGAAGGAATACTGTACTTGGTCGTAAGTTCCTTTGCAACGGCTTTTGCCCGTCTTTCCGAAATACCAAGGTTATACGTGGCTGAACCGGTATTTTTATCTGCATAACCAATTACTTTGATCTTTTCGCCGGTATTCTTAACGAATTCAGACGTATTATAAACGCTGATTTGTTGATTAGCATCTATTTGAGAGCTATTCAAACGGAAGAATACTACGTTCGGAACATAATTGATTTCTGTAACGTTTGTAACAGGCGCTACTTCAGGACATTCCGGACAAGAAACCGGACGTTTTGACAATTGGTCGTTTTCTGCGCGAAGAGAATTGATTTTTCCATTCAACTCATTAATCAACGCGTAATCTATCGGCTCAACCACATCAAAAGTTGTTTTACCTAATTTGAATGTCAGTCCTCCCGTAGCAGAGATAATAGCCTCATTTTCAGCTTTGTGAACTACTCTGTCGAAATAGTCGGGAACAACAGCTGCACCCAAATCAAAGTCCAGATTTAAACGTTCGGATAAACGAAATCCAAATTGGATACCCGGATTTACCGAAAGCACAGTAGAATAGCGATGATATTGCACATCACTATTTCCAATAACTACCGGTGGAACTACATCATTGTCAATTTGATTTTTGTGGCCGTAACCCAAACCCAAATAAGGGATGAAGCTGAAAGCCTTTGTCGGAGAATAAACGCCCCAATAGTTCGCCAGATTCCACATAGCATCCAAATGGACGTTGTAGTATCCGAGATGTTGCATATAAGCTCCATCATATTCAAATCCATGAACGGTACCACCCTGACCTTTCAAACGTACACCCCAAATCGGGGTAAACCATTTTCCTACAGCGACTGTCGGAATAAAGGTAATGCGGTCGGTGAAGTTTGCTTTTGCATCATTATCTCCGAATAATGTCTGCGCACCGGCGCCAATACTGATAAACCAATTGTCGGCTGCATTGCTATGCTTAAACGCTGTCAAGTAACCCGGGGTTTTACTTTCGTAAACCAGAGCTTCTTGCGCAAAAGTATAGCAAACGAAACCCAATAACAAAGAAATTAGAAAGATTTTTGTTTTCATAAAATTTAATTTTTTAAACACTTTATTGATAATTTTAAATATAAAATACTTGTATAATAAAATCCGCCTCAAATATAGAAATAATTATTAACCTAAGCAAAAAAAAACATGAATTTTGCAAAAAAAGCGTATTATTGTCATATTTTGAAATTGTAATAAGCTAATTTAGACTAATCATTATTCCTGATTTTTATTCAAAATAATTTAATATTCTGTATCCTGCACTTTTCAGATAAGCTTCTTTTTTCATTTCTTTGACATCATTTTGCATCATGTCTTTAATCAGCATATCCAAATCATAATGAGGCTCCCATGAGAGTTTTGTGCGGGCTTTTGTCGCATCGCCGATGAGTAATTCTACTTCCGTAGGGCGAAAATATTTCGGATCAATTTTCACGATATCTTCTCCTTTCCGTTTCTGAATGTCAGCTAAAAACGATTCACCGATTTTGTCCGCAAAAATAGTGGCATTAATCTCCTCTATCTTACCTGTTTCGTCGACCCCCTGTCCGGTAAATCCCACTGTAATACCTATTTCAGCGAAAGCCTTTTTGATAAAATCCCGGATAGTCGTTGTGATACCCGTAGCAATCACATAATCATCGGGTGCATCTTGCTGTAGGATCAGGTACATTGCTTTTATATAATCTTTGGCATGTCCCCAATCTCTTTTGCTGGATAGATTGCCCATGTAAACATCTTTCTGGATGCTTAGTGCAATTCGGGATACCGCCCGTGTTATTTTTCTGGTTACAAAAGTTTCACCTCGCAAAGGCGATTCGTGATTAAACAGAATACCGTTGCAAGCGAACATTTTGTATGCTTCCCTGTAATTGACCGTGATCCAATACGCATATAATTTAGCTACGGCATAAGGACTTCTGGGATAAAAGGGCGTAGTTTCTTTTTGAGGTATTTCCTGAACCAAACCGTATAATTCAGAGGTTGAAGCCTGGTATATGCGTGTTTTTTCGACCAGATTTAACAGCCGGACGGATTCCAGTACCCGTAAAGTTCCCAGTCCATCTACATTAGCCGTATATTCCGGTGTATCGAAACTAACTTTTACATGGCTTTGTGCGGCCATGTTGTATATTTCGTCCGGTTGGATTTCTCCAATAATCCGGGTTATATTCATCGAATCGGTCATATCGCCGTAATGCAAAATCAAATTCCGGTTTTCCTGATGCGGGTCCTGGTACAAATGGTCTATCCTGTCCGTATTGAATAAGGAAGACCTTCTTTTAATACCGTGTACCATATATCCCTTTTTAATCAGGTATTCCGATAAATAGGCTCCGTCTTGTCCGGTTATCCCGGTAATCAACGCTACTTTTCCCATAAATACCAATCATATAATTTTTTAATACCTTCTTCAATCTCAATTTTGTGTTTCCAACCCAATCGGTGCAATTTGGATGGGTCCGTCAGTTTGCGTAAGGTTCCGTCTGGTTTGTCGGCATTAAAAACAAATTTTCCCCGATAATCCAATGTTTGGGCGATTAATGCAGTCAAATCTTTGATGGATATTTCTTTACCGCTGCCGATATTGATGTGTGTGTTTCGGATTTCCTTGTCTTGCGGTTTCAAATCTGCAAAATTAACATTTTCCATCACAAAAACGCAGGCGTCTGCCATATCTTCACTCCATAAAAATTCGCGCATGGGCAAACCTGTTCCCCATATTTCCACACTTTCTTTCTTTACACCATATTTATCCAAGCAGGAAAGAATGGCTTCGTCCGTATCTTTTCCGGAAACACCTTCTACCGGAAGGCGGTCAAAATCTTTTCGTATTGCATCAAAATCGTTGTTCATAAGACTTTTAGCCAGATGTGTTTTTCGTAAAATCGCCGGTAACACATGCGATTTTTCCAAATCAAAATTATCGTTCGGTCCGTATAAATTTGTGGGCATGACCGCAATAAAATTGGCGCCATATTGTAGATTATAACTTTCACACATTTTTATTCCGGCTATTTTTGCAATCGCATAAGGCTCGTTGGTATATTCTAAAGGAGAACTTAGCAGGCAATCTTCGACCATCGGCTGAGGCGCTTCTCTTGGATAAATACAAGTAGAACCCAGAAACAACAACTTTTTTACCTTGTTCAGCCAGGATGCGTGGATAACATTGTTTTGAATCTGGATATTTTCATAGATGAATTGCGCCCTGTAAGTATTATTGGCGACAATTCCGCCCACTTTTGCGGCCGCGAGTATAACATACTCCGGTTTTTCTTGTTCAAAAAATCGGAAAACAGCAAGCTGGTCAGTCAAATCCAATTCAGACAAATTTCTCAATAAGAAATTCGTATATCCTTTTGACTGTAAATTTTTTAGTATGGCAGAACCAACTAAACCGGTATGTCCTGCAACATATATTTTTGCCTCTTTATTCATCTGTAAATTCTTACTCTAATCACTTTCGGAAAATATGCTTGCAAAATTCGTGCCACAAAATAGAGAATCTCTGTACAAAGGCTGCAAATGCATCGTTTTCCGGATGTATTTTGATTTTATTTACAAATATATGAATCTTTTTTACGGTGCACAAATTATAGTAGTTAATAATCATTAATAAATAAATATAGCTGCTAATTATTTGTGTTGAATAAGAATTTCTTTTACTTTTGCAGTTTGAAAAATTAATATAACGATGTCTTATTATCAAAACAACAGTTTTCTTGGCAATATTCCGGCAGTAACCAGAAATCTACTGATTATCAATGCTATTGTCTGGTTGGCCTGCTTTGTGTTGCAATATAGCGGAATATATCTGTTCAATATTTTGGGATTGCATGGCTTTGCTTCCGGCTATTTTTATATTTATCAGTTGGTTACCTACATGTTTACGCATGTCGATTTTTGGCATCTGTTTTTTAACATGTTTGCCTTGTATATGTTCGGACGTGTTTTGGAGTCGTACTGGGGACAAAAAAGGTTCCTTATCTATTATTTAGTGACCGGTATCGGCGCCGGTATTATTCAGGCATTGATTTCTTTTTATTCTCCTGTGCCGATAATAGGGGCGTCAGGGGCGGTTTTCGGTATCTTGCTGGCGTTCGGGATGATTTTTCCAAATGTACCCTTGTATCTCATGTTTATTCCGGTACCTATTAAGGCCAAATACATGGTAATTGGTTACGGTTTACTTGAGTTATATTTGGGCTTTTCCAATCGGACGGGCGATAATGTGGCACATTTTGCCCATTTGGGTGGGATGTTATTCGGTATTATCCTTATTTTATATTGGCGAAAACATGGTGGGAATTGGGGAAATAACCGCAGTAACTATCTACAGACATTCAAAAATAAATTAACCGGTCTTTTCAAAAAAAAGCCACCTAAGATAAATATACACAAACGTTCGGAAACAGATTGGGCGTATAATGCTCGCAAAGCAAATGAAACCAGAGAGATAGATAGGATACTTGATAAAATTAAATACTCAGGCTATGACAGTTTATCGGAAGACGAAAAGAAAAAGCTCTTCGAAGCCGGCAAAAAATAAGCGGATGAAACCGGTGATGCGTTTCTTTTGGCGATTTTTAGGTCTCCTGAATGTGCTTACGCTTCTTGTTTTGCTTGCAGCGGCTTATTCAGACTATGTTTCGCCT
The DNA here is from genome assembly GCA_031289145.1 of Dysgonamonadaceae bacterium. Classification (GTDB taxonomy): domain Bacteria; phylum Bacteroidota; class Bacteroidia; order Bacteroidales; family Azobacteroidaceae; genus Azobacteroides. Next base: position 38,023 of record JAITQA010000051.1, read on the forward strand.
TACAGGTCGCTTATTTTTCCTTATTTGGGTTTGTTCTTCCCTTTTATTTTATTGGGGAATATACTGCTGTTGTGTGTGTGGCTGTTTTTTAAAAACTGGCGAATGATGGGTTTGAATTTTTTGGTATTATTGGCATGCTTTCCTTCTATTCATACTTATTTTCCGCTACATCTGAAGACAAAAGAAATTCCTGAAAATTCATTCAAGTTTTTGACATACAATGTGATGAGGTTTGAATCCATCAAGCGTGACACACCTGATCATCCCAATAAAATTCTGCAATACATCAAAGATGCCGATGCTGATGTTGTTTGCCTCCAAGAGTATGGTGCGGCTATAAATACTTCCGGATTTCTGAAAGAAAAAGATATCCTGGCAGCAATGAAAAATTACCCTTACCATTATTTTCATCACTTGCACTTTCCCTATCAAAGTGAAATTCTCGGCTTGGCTATTTTCTCTAAATTTCCTATCCTTTCGACCCGGAAAGTGCCTTACGAAAGCGCCTACAACGGTTCATTCGTCACCGAATTGGCTATTCGCGGCAAAAAGGTTACGTTGATTAATAATCATTTGGAGTCCAATAAATTATCTGAAGAAGAAAGGAATGATTATTATCAGATGACCCAGGATATCGGCACACAGTCTTTGGATGTTTTCACGAAAACGATGACGAAACGACTTTCGCCGGCCTACAAAATCAGGGCGCTTCAGGCTCAACTGATTGCCGACATTATCGCAAAGGATAAAAATCCGTATATCATTGTTTGTGGGGATTTTAATGATACTCCCATTTCATACGCCCGCCATAAAATTAAGGGAAAACTCCGTGATGCTTTTGTGGATAGTGGTTTTGGCTTGGGTATCACTTACAACAAATACCGTTTCTTGTTTCGGATTGATTATATTTTATACGGTAAGAATATCAAATCCTATAATTGTACGGTCGGGAAGCTGAGAAATTCCGATCACTATCCGCTCTGGTGTTATTTGGAATTGAAATAACTATCCCTGACGGTACTGCTTATTTTTCCTTTTGACAAAACGGTTTCGATACGGTCGCCGGTCTGTAATTCTTGTGCGGATTTTACGACCTTTCCGTTTTTGAGTGTAATAGAATACCCTTTGGCAAGGATATATTCGGGAGAAGATAGTTTTAAAAAGGCTTCTTTTCCTTTCAGTAGGGCATCCTGTTGGGTCAATTTTTGCATGCTTGCATTGCGTATTTTGAAATAACTTATTTCTAATGCCGATTTTTCCTTTTCAATCAGTCTGTTGGTAAGAAGCGGCAAATAAGAAGCCTGAGCCAGCAAACGTTCGGAAGCATTCGATAGGATTGATTGCGCCCTGTCTGTTATATTTTCTTGACAATCCATTAATTCGTTCAATGTTTCTTCCATCCGGTCAATAAGGAAATCGGCTACGGCTGTAGGTGTTTTTGCCCGATAAAAAGAAACAAAATCCAAAACCGTATCGTCCCGTTCGTGTCCGATTCCGGTAACAATGGGTAAGGGAAATTGAGCGCAGTTAGCGGCCAAATCGTAAGAATCGAAAGATGCCAGGTCGGAAGTCGCGCCACCGCCCCGGATAATAACTACCACATCGAATAAGTTTTTGTATTCAAATATTTTATCCAAAGCTGCAATGATAGAAGTTCCGGTTTGTTCGCCTTGCATGAGCGCGGGGAAAAGCCGGGGATAGAAAACAATTTTTTGCCGGTTATTGGATAAATGCTTGAGAAAATCTTCGTACCCGGCAGCAGTCGGAGAAGAAATCACGGCTATTCGTTGCGGTAAACACTCCAGTACCAATTCTTTGTTCAAAGAAAGAACACCTTCTTCTTCCAAGCGTTTCAGAATGGCGCGTCGTTGTGCTTGCAAATCGCCCAAAGTATAGTCCGGGTCAATGTCCCAAACATTTAAACCGAAACCAAAAACCGGATGAAATTCCACCGAAACCTGTACCAAAACTTTTAGTCCGGAGCCGAACTCACGTCCTGTTTTCTGTTCAAAATAAGATTTCAACGACTCAAAAGTATTTGCCCAGATATAGCCTTTGGACCGGGCAATAATTGCGTTGGTGTGCGGATTTTTTTCCACAAATTCCAAGTAACAATGCCGGTTGGCGCCATTTATGCGAACATCTGAGGTTTCGGCCATTATCCAATAAGTTTCAGAAACGGCGCTTTTAACCGCTTGTCTGACTAATTCGTTGAGTTGCGAAAGGCTCAGGTAGTTCACGGGCTATTTTTTTACAAATTTCTGTATGTACGGTTTGTTTTCTGTCTTTATGTAAGCAATATAAAATCCTTTAGGTAAGGATGATATATCAATAGACTCCGGTGAATTGGAGGCGGATAGCAGGCGAATGCCGACGCCGGTGTAAATATACGTTTCGTATTTTGCGGTATTACCGGTATTGATGTATAAACGGTCATTCAATACATATACAAATGTTTGTCTTTTTATATTTTCCGGTTTTTTTGTTTCGTTTTTGAGCTGGGTATAGGCTTTAAAGACGTCGGCAATTCCATATCCGAACAAAGAATCCGGTTGAAGATAACGGTTGCCGGATGTTTGCAGCAGTTTTATCATTTCGAAAGCGGTCAAGTCAGGGAAAGCTTCCCACAGGCAAGCTCCCAATCCGGCCAAAATAGGCGTAGCAAAAGAAGTTCCGTTTGATTGGATAATATATCCGTCACTTGAAACGACACTGACAGCGGAGCCCATGGCCACCAAATCGGGCTTTATCCTGTTGTCGGCAGTATAACCCGTAGAAGAAAAAGCGGAAAGTGTAGAATCGCGCATGATGCTTCCCACCGTAATCACATTTGCAGCATCTCCCGGTACCGTTATGTATTTCCATTGTTTGTTTCCTTCATTTCCGGCGGCAACAAACAGTAACATCCCTCTTGAGGCGCTCAAGGAAGCCGCCCGGCTCATCGGAATGGTTTTGCCGTCTAATTGAGAAAAGGAATGGTTCATCGAAGCATCGTTGAAATTGAAATAACCTAAAGATGTAGTCATTATATCAATGCCTAAACTATCGGCATATTCTAATGCGGCTATCCAATAATCCTCTTCCACCGGATATTCTTCCTGATTGGTTTCCGACCGGAACAGGTAATAATCGGCTTCCGGAGCGGTGCCTGTCATCTCTCCCGGTTTATCCGACAACAGGCAAGATAGCACTTTTGTACCGTGATCCAAGCCTGAACGCAAGGGATCGCTTGTTTCATGGTTGAAACTTTTTACAGCTATTAACCTGTTTTGATCAAAAAATGAGACACGGTCGACATTCATAAAACCTTCATCAACTACGGCAATGCTGACGCCTTTTCCCCTGAAACCGGCGTTGTGCAATAAATGGCCGTTGTTCAAGCGGATCTGATCAAAACCGGATCCGTAATCATTTTCTGATGTAAGGCCTGTTGTTCCTTCTTTTGTAGTTACTTCGGATATACCGGAGTGTGCGGATTTTCTTTTTGTTTCATTCGGATGATTCATGAGGGCAAGCGGCTTTGGCAAAATACCTTTCCAAACACAATACGCCTCATCAACGAACGGAAGTTCCCGTAATTTGGAAGCAATACACGAATCCGTGAGTTGTACGACAATGGTCTTAACCCATTTGCTGTAAGTTCGGATTGCCGCCCCTGTGTTTTTTATGACCTCAAAATATTCCGGAGAGACAGGCAGGTCGATGCTGTCGACAGTTAGTTTTTGCCTGATTCGCCTTTCGATGGCCTTTTGAGAAAGAAAGTCGTCCGGCTTGTCCACAGAAAAGGGCGTATTCCCTTTATCTTTCAATAGCAAACGGAACATATAACTTTCCTGTGATTGTACGGGACAAATACACAGGCATAAAAGAAAAAACAATATTGTTGGTTTCATTATCAGGTAATATTGAGGAACAAAAGTACAAAAAAATCTTTATGGAATGAAATTAACCGGTGCCAAACTGTAATTAATCTATGAAATAGGAGCAGTTTAATCTACGACAGTATAGGAAGCCTGAACTTGGGATTTCACAATATACGAAAGGGAACTTGATAAAAACTAATAAAAAAAGAAAATCTACAGTCTTAATCTGAAGGATATAATTTTAAAAAAAGAAAAGCAGTTTCTAAGTAAATATTTTATTTTGGAAAACTTTTTCTAATTTATAAAAAAATAATATGTTGATTATTAGAGGTATAGATTTTATTTTGGAAAACTTCTGTGTTTTTTATGAAAATATTTGTTGAAATAATTTGGTAGTTTTGTTTTTTAATAGTAATTTTACGCTTTGAAAATTTTTAAGAAAAATCCTAAAATAGTATTTGAATTATGAACAGTGAAAGCTATTCTTTTGATGAAGCTTATAGAGCTTCTTTAGATTATTTTTGCGGCGATGAATTGGCTGCAAAAGTATTTGTCAACAAATATGCGCTCAAAGATGCGTTCGGTAATATTTATGAAAGAACGCCTGCTGATATGCACAGGCGACTTTCCAAAGAGATTGGCCGTATTGAAAAGAAATACCCGAACGCTTTTTCGGAACAAGAATTGTTTGATCTTTTCGACCATTTCAGATACATTGTTCCCCAGGGAAGTCCGATGACAGGGATAGGAAATCAGTTTCAGATAGCCTCATTGTCAAATTGTTTTGTTATTGGCCTGGATGGGTCTGCCGATTCCTACGGGGCTGTTATTCGTGTTGATGAAGAGCAGGTACAACTGATGAAACGGCGTGGAGGTGTCGGGCATGATTTGTCGCACATCCGGCCGAAAGGTTCGCCGGTTAAGAATTCTGCATTGACTTCCACAGGTTTGGTTCCTTTCATGGAGCGCTATTCCAATTCGACACGTGAAGTAGCTCAGGATGGTCGCCGGGGTGCACTGATGTTGAGTGTTTCTATTAAACATCCTGATGCTGAATCGTTTATAGATGCAAAAATGACGGAGGGAAAAGTAACCGGCGCCAATGTTTCCGTTAAAATAACAGACGAATTTATGGACTCGGTAATCAATGACCGGCCTTTTATTCAGCAATATCCGATTGATTCGGTCGATTCGGAATACAGCAAGGATATAGATGCCAAAGCGCTTTGGGGGAAAATCATTCACAATGCATGGAAATCTGCGGAACCGGGCGTCCTGTTTTGGGATACCATTATAAGAGAGTCGTTGCCGGACTGTTATGCTGACCTGGGTTTCCGCACTGTTTCCACGAATCCTTGCGGAGAAATACCTTTGTGTCCCTACGACAGTTGTCGTTTGTTGGCTATCAATCTGTATTCATACGTAACAAATCCTTTCCGGCCGGACGCCGTTTTTGATTTCGATTTGTTTACAAGCCATGTAGCTATGGCACAAAGGATTATGGATGATATTATTGATTTGGAAACCGAAAAAATTGATGCCATATTGCGCAAGATAGATACAGACCCCGAAACGGACGAAGTAAAACATGCCGAAAGGATGTTGTGGCAGAAAATCCGTCGTAAAACCCTGTTGGGGAGACGTACCGGCGTCGGTATAACGGCCGAAGGCGATATGTTGGCCGCTTTGGGTTATCGTTATGGTACGGAAGAAGCGACTGCTTTTGCCGAAGAGATACAGAAAACCTTGGCTTTGGCCGCTTACGGTTCTTCTGTACAGTTGGCCAAAGAGCGGGGGGCTTTTGAGATTTTCAATGCCCAAAGGGAAGAGAACCATCCTTTTATCAAACGTTTGCAGGAAGCCGACCCGAAACTGATAGAAGATATGAAAGTTTATGGACGGCGTAATATTGCTTGTCTGACGATTGCGCCCACCGGCACCACTTCGCTGATGACCCAGACCACATCGGGTATCGAACCTGTTTTCCTTCCGGTCTATAAACGGAGGCGGAAAGTGAATCCGAACGATTCATCCGTAAAAGTGGATTTTGTGGATGAAATAGGCGACTCGTGGGAAGAATACATTGTTTTTCATCATAAATTTGTGAATTGGATGGAAGCGAACGGTTATTCTACTGTGAAACGTTATACCCAGGAAGAAACCGATTCCCTGATTGAAAAATCACCTTATAACAAAGCGACTTCCAATGATGTTGACTGGTTGCAGAAAGTACGGATGCAGGGTAAGGTGCAAAAATGGGTCGACCATTCGATAAGCGTCACGATTAATTTACCGAACGATGTAGGAGAAGATTTGGTCAACCAACTCTATATTGAGGCTTGGAAATCGGGTTGCAAAGGTTGTACGGTTTATCGCGACGGTTCGAGAAGCGGCGTCCTTTTGGCAGCCGATGAAAAAAAGAAAGACAAAGATTGTATCGAACCGCCGGTGATTGTGGCCAAACGCCCGCGCGAACTGGAAGCAGACATCGTGAAGTTTCAGAATAACAAAGAAAAATGGATTGCCTTTGTCGGATTATTAAACGATCGTCCATACGAAATATTCACCGGTATCAACGATGAAGATGAAGGTATATTCCTGCCGAAAAATGTGACGGGAGGAACTATTGTCAAAAATGTGGATGAAAACGGTAACAAACGTTATGATTTTCAATTTACGAACCGACGCGGATACAAGACAACCATTGAGGGATTGAACGCCAAATTTAATCCGGAATACTGGAATTACGCCAAATTAATTTCCGGTGTGTTGCGTTATTCAATGCCGGTAGACCAGGTAATTAAGTTGATTGAGGGATTGGAATTGAAAGATGAGTCCATCAATACATGGAAAAACGGGGTGGAAAGGGCGCTGAAAAAATACATCCAGGAAGGCTCCCAGGCCAAAGGAAAAAAATGTCCGAGTTGCGGACAGGAATCCTTGGTTTATCAGGAAGGTTGTCTGACTTGTACCAACTGCGGAAACTCTAAATGCGGTTAATACATACATATATAGGCATGGTAATTACTTGTTTCTGTAACCGGACAAAGGTTCAGATAGCCTTTTTTGATTAAACCGTTTTCGGAAACAAGTGGATACCCGGCTTGTAGTGTCGAATGTTTTTGACGGATAACATCCGGTTGGGCTTGGTACTCGACCAAAAATTCACCATTGGTATCAGGGTGTAAATGACTTTCAAAAAGACGGATAGCCAACAATCCCATACTTTTTCGCATGTTGATTTCGACACATGGGTGTAATTTGTATCTCTCGCCTGACCGATACACCATCATATCGACGCCGATATTTCCATTGTAATGGGGTGCATATATTTCTTGCAGCGCATCTCTTAGGGCTTTGTGTACTTTGTACAATAAGTCCGGATTGATAAATTGTGTAATTTGCTGTTCCAATGTATGTTGATTGGATAAAAAACTTTTCTCGTAAGCGCCTTTGGAATTGGTTTGAAAAACAGAATAGCCAATGAATCCGGTTTCATTTTTCGCGTTAATTTCAAAATGCATGGAAAAATCCAATTGCTTATCCAAGGTTTTTTCAAGGGACACACAGGATTGCCGTTTCAGCATCCCGCTGATGATTTGTTTTTCGGAGCGGGCTACTATTCCGGGAGGAAGCCAGACCAATCCGCGTCCGGAAGAAGAGTAGGGCGATTTGACCAAGTGTTTTTGCTTGCTTTTGATATGATGATTTTCCATTTCGGTTATACCGGAAAAGAATTGTGGCAGGATATCTTTTTCTATTTCAGGAATCGTATTGATTATATGCGTAAGAACTTTATGGGAGGCATGACGGCTTCCTAAAAAACGGTATTCAGGCTTCCATTCGGGAATTTTCAGTTGTAAGCCATATTGCTTGTTTAATTTTTCGAAAAAATAAATACTTTGCGGTGAAATCCCCCACAATGCTACGCGCTCACTTTTTATCTTTTCAGGATTGCTTTGGCTTGCGTCTTCGTAATTGACTAAACCGTCTGCTTTATAATTTTGGCAATTGCGGATTAAATCGGCTGAGACTATCTTTCCGTAAGGCAACAAGATATAATCCTCTGCATCCGCATACCAAGCCGGCAGGGAAGCCAGGTCTTCCTGCATTTTTGCCACCTTGTCCGAAGGGTGGTAAAATGGGGAACCATTCAATATTGCCGTTTCGTGTCCGGGATTAAAATAATGAATCATCCTTATTTATCAGAAATAAACCGCTTAACGGGTCAAAAATGACGCCTTCGCACCGAAAAAAATTTTCTAAACTGCCGTTTTTTTTGAGTTCATCGGGAGCGCCTATTGTAAGGCCTTTTTCCTTATCTATAAGCCAGAGTTTATCCGCAATTTGCAGCGCCAATTCCAAATCGTGGGTAGAGAGAAAAATAGTTTTTCCGGTCAGGCGGGTCAGGCGGTGCAAGAGGCGCATAATTTCGACTTTGCTTTGAAAATCGAGGAAAGCGGTAGGTTCATCCAAGAAAATAACCGGAGTCTCCTGAGCTAAAGCTTTGGCAATCATCACTTTTTGCCTTTCTCCATCGCTCAAGGTCTGTACCGGTCGGTCTGCTAAATTTTCTATTTTTATCAGCGATAGCGTTGCCTGTACAATGGTTTCATCCGACGCATTCAATTTTCCCCAAAAACCGGTGTGAGGACTTCTCCCTAATCCGACTAATTCGGTGACCGACATATCCCGAACGTCCGTTCGCTCCGTCAGAACGATTCCGATAATCCGGGACAAGGCTTTCCCGGAATAACTATCAATTTTTTGGTTGTGAATAAAAATTTCACCCGATAGTTTCGGTTGAAATCCGGACAGCGTGCGCAATAAAGTAGATTTTCCCACACCGTTGGCGCCCAGCAAGCAGGTCAATTCTCCGCTGTGAATCGTTGCGTTGAGATTTTCAGCAACCTGTTTTACCTGTTTTTTTGTCCGGTAACCAATCGCCAGATTTTTGATTTCAATTGTTTTATTGTTCATGCGGAGAAGCCGTAAATAAGACGGTTAATAGTCATCATCAATGTGATATACGTCTTGCGTGATTGTTTTGAGTTTCTTTTTCCGCTTATCTACAGTCGGGACAGAAGGCTCATCCGGCAGAATACCTGTTTGCATCAGGAAAATTACTAATGCAATCGGATTTATCGTAATAGTAGCACCGGGCAGACGGTTTCCTACATTGCTTATCGCCTTGCTGGTTATTTCGGTTGCCTTGGAATTATAATTTTGCTGATTGGTATACGGCATTGTCAGATAAGGGGAAATTTTCAGTTTCTTCTCTGTCGAGAAACGATTGTTATCAGTTGGAAACAATAAATCCAATGAATGATTAGAAGTGGTATTGAAAAAGATGTGTTTATTGATAGCAGACATTGCCTCTTTTTTGTAGGAGAGCGTGTCCGGGAAAGAATAGTTCATCACGTCCGAATAGATATCCGTTTTCAAGGATTCTCTGAGCATGCTTTTGTAGAAATCCGTTTCTTGCGCAAAGAGAATAACGCAAAAATGGAAAAACAAAAAAAGAAATGCAACCCGGATATTTCGAATCATTCCTTGCATAATTATTCTAAACAAGATACAAATAAACAGATTTAAAAATTTTTCGTAAAATATAACACGACAAAGTTAGACAATATTTCATACATTGTGTATCTTTGCAGATTAATAAAAGTTAAAATTTGTGGGGAAGAATAAATTACGAAAATTCGAGGATATGAGTCTCTATCCGCATGTGTTTCAGTATCCTTTTTCTGTATTAAGAGAAACGGGATTTGAAATGAAAGGAAAATGGAATGCGTCTTTTTTCAAAAATGCACATCCTGTCATTTTAGAATTGGGGTGTGGAAAAGGTGAATACACCGTGGAATTAGGAAAACTTTTTCCGGAAAAGAATTTTATAGGAGTGGATATCAAAGGCGCCAGAATGTGGAGCGGCGCGAAACGCTCCTTAGACGACAAAATGTCGAATGTGGCTTTTTTGCGCACACATATCGAACTGATTGATTCTTTTTTCGCGCCCGGTGAAGTTTCCGAAATATGGATTACTTTTCCTGACCCGCAGATGAATAAGGTGAACAAACGAATGACTTCCACTCGTTTTATACAGCTTTACCGCAAGATTTTAAAACCGGACGGCATCATTCATTTGAAGACAGACAGCAATTTCATGTTTACCTATACGCGCGAAATGGTCAAAATCAATCATTTTCCGGTAGCGATAGCAACCGCTGATTTGTACCATAGCGCTTTGTCCGATGAAATCCTTTCTATTCGAACTTTTTACGAACAGCAATGGTTGGATAGAGGGCTAAATATCAAGTATATCCGTTTCGTTTGCGAGCCAAGGGAGCTATACATCGAACCGGAAATTGAAATCGAAAAGGATGCTTACAGAAGCTTCCATAGAGTTAAGAATTGAATAGGATTGGGCTTAGCCCATTTAAACTAAAAATGATGAATTTATATCCAAAATTAATTGTAGATGCACTTGAAAAAGTGCGGTATCCGGGAACAGGCAAAAGTATTGTCGAAATGGGGATGATAGCAGACGATATCCGCATTGAAGGCAATCAAGTGCATTTTTCGATGCTTTTTGAAAAACCTAACGACCCTTTTATCAAATCGGTAGTCAAAGCCGCCGAAACGGCTATCTTGACTTATGTAGATGAAACTATTGATATAAAGGGAAATATCCTTGTAAAGTCGAAACAGTTGCAAAAAACAGAAGCGCCCAAACTGTTACCGGGAGTAAGAAATATCATAGCCGTCTTTTCCGGCAAAGGCGGTGTGGGGAAAAGTACGGTATCGGCCAATTTAGCCGTTTCCTTGGCGCAATTGGGTTATAAAACCGGACTGTTGGATGCCGATGTTTTTGGGCCTTCTATTCCTAAAATGTTTGGCGTGGAAGATGCACATCCGTGCTTAGAAAAAGTGGGTGAAAAGGAAATGATTGTTCCGGTAGATAAATATGGTGTAAAAATGCTTTCCATTGGCTTTTTCGTAAATAGAGATGATGCTTTGGTTTGGCGAGGAACGATGGCCGGCAATGCTTTGAAACAGTTGATTACCGATGCCAATTGGGGTGAACTGGATTATTTTATCATAGACCTGCCTCCGGGTACAAGCGATATTCATCTTACCATTGTGCAGACACTTGCCGTGACCGGGGCAGTTGTGGTAACTACGCCGCAGGAAGTAGCGCTGGCTGATGCCAGAAAAGGAATTAATATGTTTATGGGTGAAAAAGTAAACGTACCCGTCTTAGGTTTGATAGAGAATATGGCCTGGTTCACTCCGGCCGAATTGCCCGAAAATAAGTATTATATTTTCGGGAAAGATGGCGGAAAAAATTTAGCCGAAGCGTTACAGTTGCCTTTATTGGGACAAATACCTATCGTACAAAGCATTTGTGAAGGAGGTGATGCGGGAAAACCCGTAGCGCTGCTTGAAACAGGCATTACAGCTATGGCTTTTCGCTATTTAGCTGAAAATGTAGTAGACAAGGTGAATTTCCGGAACGAAAATCTGGATGCCAGCAAAAAAGTGGAAGTAAAGGGTGGCATGCGGTAATCTTAGGAGTTGCTATGAAATAGCAACTCCTAAGCGCTATTTTCAACTCATAACGGTTTGTACCCAAGTCAGTAATTTCTGCTCTTTTTCGATTGCTTTTCCCTCTAATGAATTGGCCTCTTTCTGCAAGGTATCCACATATTCCGTATCATGGAGTGACGTCAGATTGATGCGTACATTGAGTAAAGCGCCTAAAACCGCCGTTCTCGCACACATCATCGCTACACAAGCATCGGTGACGGCATTCTGATTTCCTGTTTTCGCTACAATACCAATAAAATCCATTAGTTTACAGGCTTTTTGCGCCACTTGCAAAGGCACTTCAGCCGCTATTTTAGTCGCTTCCTGAATTTTTTGCGTACGCAAGGATTTTTCTTCATCGGTTTCTTTGGGCAGCTTGTAAGCTGAAAAAACAGCATCGTAAGCATCCGAATCAGCATCAATAGCTGTTGCAAATTCGGTTAAATATGTGTTGAAAACAGCAGCCATCTCCTTCATGCTGTCTTCCACATCGGCGTATTTTTTACGTCCAATGGTAAGATTGGCAACCATTTGACCCAAGGCTGAACTCAAAGCGCCGCACAAAGCGGATACGCTTCCCCCACCGGGAACAGGGTCATCACCGGCAGTAACTAATAAAAACGCTTTAATCGGTAATTCGGATAATAGTTTCATTCTTAATAAATTATTAATTGTTTACTGTTAACTTGATTGTTGAAAATCCAAGGCAAAAGTAGTTTTTTTTTGTCGGAAATCCAAATCAAAACGACTCATCAGCACATTGTCACATCAACACATTTATGTATGTATGAAAAGTTCAGTAATTTTTTTGCTATTCTAAAAAAATTGCTTACTTTTGACGTGTAAAATTACACATCAAACAATAACACAGTCATGGAACAAAAAGAAATAGTTGCCCCCAAAAAAACACTAACGGCAAAAGAAGAAAAGAAAACGAAAAGATTATCTAAAATTGGTCAGTATTGGTTAGACAGGGGAAATGACAAAGGTAAAATAATCAATATGAGAGCCGTTTTGAAATAATACAGATGCGGTATTATTTGGATACAAATATATTGATTTTCATTCTATTAAATGAAAACGATGAAATAGACAAGCATGTTGTTGATATTCTAAACGATTATTCGAATACATTTTATGTAAGTCCTATTGCTGTCAAAGAATTGCTTCATTTATATAAAACAGGAGATATAAAGGATAATTACTACAAATCTGCGGGTTATTTATTGCAAGCAATTGAAAATTACGGAATAGAAATAAAACCATTAAATAAATACCACTTAGCGGCATACGCAAGATTAGGAATATTGAAAGGCCATAAAGACCCCAACGACCATGTTATTATTGCCCAGGCAATTACTGATAAAATATCACTTATTTCTTCTGATACTAAATTTAAATCTTATACCGCTCAAGGGCTGCAATTCATTTTTAACAAAAGATAAATTTTCTCAATTTATATAGTTTTTCATCAACTCTTTATCGTTCTCTCCACACAATTCATCCCCACATGATAGGGTAGAAATTTATACGTCAAATATTCCAGCATAATAATATCTCCCTTTTTCCCGACATCAATACTTCCGATGGAACCGGCTCGTCCCACCGCCGCAGCCGCATTGATAGTCAGTGCAGTAAGGGCCTCTTCCGGCGACAGTTTCATGTAAATACAAGCCAAGGCAATTGTCAACGGAATAGAAGCCGTAAAGCAACTGCCCGGATTATAGTCGGTTGCCAAAGCTACTGCACAACCGGCATCAATCATCTGCCGGCCTTTGGCATAGTCTTCTCTCAACGAAAAAGCCGTGCAGGGCAATAAAGTTGCAACCGTTTCGCTATTCGCTAAAGCCCGAATGCCATTTTCGGATGCTTGTAACAGATGGTCGGCAGATAATGCACCGACTGCCGCGGCTACTGTTGCGCCTCCTGTATGCACGATTTCATCGGCATGGATTTTCAGTTGAAATCCCATCTCTTTGGCTGCTAACAAGAAACGATGCGATTCCTCCGTGCTGAAAACGCCTTTCTCGCAGAAAATATCGCAACATTCCGCTAAATCCTCTTCGCGAATGACCGGCATTACGTCCCGAAGCATAAAGTCGATATAGGCTTTTTCATCGCCTTGGTATTCAGTCGGTATGGCATGAGCGCCCAAGTAGGTGGTAACAATATCCACCGGGTGTTCGGCATTGAGCGCTTTCAGTACCCGGAGTTGTTTGAGTTCGGTTGCTTTGTCTAAGCCGTAACCGCTTTTCGCTTCGACCGTAGTGACACCCATTGCCGACATTTTATCCAAACGGACTTTCGCTGCCGATTTTAGGGTATCAAACGAGGCTTCCCGTGTGGCGCGAACCGTATTGTAAATGCCTCCGCCCCGGTTCATGATAGACATATAGCTGTCGCCTTTCATGCGCCACGAAAACTCTTCTTCCCTGTATCCGCCGAAAACGAGATGGGTATGGGAGTCGATAAATCCGGGTAGAACGGCCTTACCGGTCGCGTCGATGATTTCATACGCATCCGGATTGTCGACCGGGAAGCTATCCGCAGCATGACCGACATACGTAATAAGCCCGTCGGAAATAACCACCATTCCGTTTTCGATAATGCCCAAATCGGACATTGACCGACCATGCTTGGCCGAGAAACCGGAACAGGTGACCAACTGCGTAATATTATTAATGATATAATTGTTCATAAACAAATATCATTCCATTAGATGCGATTCCAATATCTGCTTCATGGAAAAATTTTCCAATCCTAAATAATAAGACGCCGTATCTACCACCGCTTGCAAAGGAACCAAGCCGATGAGTTCGCAACCGGCAATCGTAACGCCGTAGCGTTGGGCTTCGAAACGAATCATTTCAACGGCCTGATAAATAGCCGTTTTGGTAAAATCCGTCAAGTTCATTGAAACCTGCACCCGATTTTGTTCTTTCAGTTCTACGCCCATTGCTTTGCAAAACCGCAGACCGCCACCGATGAAACGTACTTTTTTGGCAATTGTATCGGCAATCGCGAAATCATGGGTATTCAGGTTCACATTGAAAGCAATCAGCGGCATACGTGCACCTACAGCGACAGCTCCGGCAGTCGGATGCCGTTCACCGGGGCCAAAATCCGGTTGCCATTCCGGCAATTTCATTTTTTCCGTCAAACCTTCAAATTCACCTTTTCTGACTGCTGCCAAGTTCTGCCGATGCTCCGCCGATGCCGACTTTTCGTACAGGAAAACCGGAAGCGCGTATTGTTCGGCTATGGCCTGCGCCACGTCTTTCGCCAAAGCGTCGGCCTCTGTGATATCCAATCCTTTGATGGGAATGAATGGGATAACATCGACAGCACCCATCCGGGGATGTTGCCCCGTATGCCGGGTCAAGTCGATTTCTTTGACAGCAATTCCTACGGCTTCAATAACCGCTGTCTTCATGGCTGTCGGCTCTCCGATAGCGGTGATAACCATCCGGTTATGGTCTGTGTCGTTGCTGTAATCCAATAACTTGATATTTTCTTTCGCACGGAAAGCGTCGACAATCCGTTCTACTTTTTTTAAGTCGCGCCCCTCACTGAAATTCGGGACACATTCGATAATTTTATTCATAATGTAAATTAATGTGCTGATATGCTAATGTGACAATGTGCTGATATGCTAATTGTCAGGGTGTTAAATAGGGCATGGTGATATGATAGTCTTTGCCGTATTTTTCGTTAAAGATATGGCAAGTTTCCATAGCGTGTTCATTACGCGCCCAGGACCGGCGGGCAACACCGCCCATCACATCCCACAGCATGGCCGTTTGAAGAATTTCATCGACTCGTTCGCTACCGTCCAATACCATTCCGAAACCGCCGTTGACAGCTTTCCCGATACCGACGCCACCGCCGTTATGCAAGGCTATCAAACTCATTCCTCTTGCGGCGTTTCCGGCAAAACATTGCACGGCCATATCGGCCATCACATTGCTGCCGTCTTTGATATTGGCTGTTTCCCGGAAAGGAGAATCGGTTCCACTCACATCATGGTGGTCGCGTCCCAACATGATGGGGCCGGTTTCGCCATTCCTGACCATCTCGTTGAAACGCAAGGCGATTTTCAGACGACCTTCTGCATCGGAATAGAGAATACGCGCCTGCGTTCCAACTACCAGACGGTTCTTTTCCGCATCGCGGATCCAGTTATAATTGTCGCGGTCTTGCCCCCTGCGTTCCCGGTCGATACAAGCCATGGCGGCGTGATCGGTCTGTATCAGGTCTTCATGCTTGCCACTCAGACACACCCAACGGAAAGGTCCGTAACCATAATCGAATAATTCCGGCCCCATGATGTCTTCCACATAAGACGGCCAGATAAAACCGTCTTTTTCGTCGGTTCCGTTTCGGGAAATGGCTTTGACGCCTGCGTCGTAAATAGCTTTCATAAAAGAATTTCCATAATCGAAGAAATACGTTCCCTTTGCGACTAACTTCCGGATAACTTCAAAATGCCGCTTCAATGAAATATCCGCCAAACGGCGAAATTCGTTTCGGTCTTCCTTTAGTAAACGGGTACGCGCTTCGAAAGAAATTCCGGCCGGACAATATCCACCTTCGTAAACCGCATGACAAGATGTTTGGTCGGAAAGTAAATCTATCGCTATGGCATGTGTCTCTGCATATTCCAACAAAGTAATGATATTCCCGTGGAAAGCAATGGAATAGGGTTTCTTTTCCTGCTTATAGGTCGCAGCACATTCAAAAGCCTCTTGTGGATTATCCGTGACGGTTTGCACCCATCCTTGCTTTCGGCGAGTCTCAATCCGGGAAATATCCACTTCTGCGATAATGGCTACAGCACCGGCTATTTCGGCCGCTTTAGGTTGTGCTCCACTCATTCCACCCAATCCTGAAGAGACAAAAAGTTTTCCTTTCAGGTCACCGTCGGGAGGAATGCCTAATTTCAGCCGACCTGCATTCAGCAAGGTATTGAATGTACCGTGTACGATGCCTTGCGGACCGATGTACATCCAGCCACCGGCCGTCATTTGGCCATAGTTGGCCACGCCCATTTGAGCGGCAATTTCCCAATCGGATCGGTTATCATACATACCTACCATCATTGAGTTGGTAATGATGACGCGAGGCGCATTGGGATGTGATTTGAAAAGTCCGAGCGGGTGTCCCGATTCGACTACCAGGGTTTGTTCGCGTGTCATCACTTGTAAATATTGTTTGATGAGCCGGTATTGCATCCAGTTCTGGCAGACCTGTCCGGTTTCTCCGTAGGTGACCAATTCGTAAGGATACAGCGCGATATCGAAACAGAGGTTGTTGTCTATCATCACTTGAAAAGCTTTCCCTTCGATACAATTGCCTTTATAGGCATCGATGGGTTGAGGACGTATATCTCCTTGCGGACGATAACGATATCCGTAAATCCGGCCATTTGTCCGCAACTCATCCAGAAATTCAGGCGCTAATTGTGCATGGAGTTCGGAAGGTATATACCGAAGTGCATTTTTTAGAGCTAATTCCGTTTGGGGTTCATTCAGGTGAAAACCCCTGTCCGGAGCACGGCGGATTCTTTCAATAAAAAGTGGATAATCAGGTAATTGATTGCTTAATGTCATTGCTTCATTCTATTGTTAACTGTATTTTTGCTGCGAAGGTACATAATATTCATGTTATTTCCAAGCGAAAACGGATTATCAAAAAAATTATCTGTTAAAGCATTGTCATTTAAAATAAAAGCATTACCTTTGTGCCTCAATTTACAAACATACTAATTTTAATAATTAAAAATCAATGAACAATTACGAAACCGTTTTCATTTTGACTCCCGTTTTGTCTGATGCACAGATGAAGGAAGCGGTCGAAAAATTCAAAGGCATTCTTACAGCTGAAGGGGCTGAGATTGTGAATGAAGAGAATTGGGGATTGCGCAAATTAGCCTACTCAATTCAGAAGAAGACAACCGGATTCTACACGCTGATTGAATTCACGGCAGAACCGGCAACTATTGCAAAGTTGGAAACTCAGTTCCGCCGCGATGAAAGAGTACTTCGTTTTCTGACTTTCCGTCAGGATAAGGATTTTGCAGCTTATGCAGCTAAAAGAAGAAACAAAACTAAAGAATCAGTAAAGGAGAACTAAATCATGGCAACAAACAACAACTCAGAAATTCGTTATTTAACACCCCCTACGGTTGATGTTAAAAAGAAAAAATATTGTCGTTTCAAAAAGAACGGCATTAAGTTTATCGATTATAAAGACCCGGATTTTTTGAAGAAATTCCTGAATGAACAAGGAAAAATCCTTCCGCGTCGCATTACAGGTACTTCTTTGAAGTTCCAGCACAGGATATCACAAGCCGTGAAGCGTGCCCGTCACTTGGCCTTGCTTCCGTATGTAACCGATTTAATGAAATAATTAATAAGGAGGAAATAATCATGCAAATAATATTATTAGAAGACGTTACCAACCTTGGTTACAAGGATGATATTGTTACCGTTAAAAGCGGTTACGGAAGAAATTATCTGATTCCGCAAAAGAAAGCAGTTATCGCTTCCGAATCGGCGAAGAAAGTACTGGCCGAAAATCTGCGTCAACGCGCCCATAAATTGGAAAAAGTCAAAACGAACGCTCAAGTTCTGGCTACCCAATTGGAAGGTGTTTCGCTGACTATAGGCGCAAAAACAAGTTCTACCGGCACTATTTTCGGTTCGGTTACCAATATCCAGATTGCGGACGAACTGGCTAAAAAAGGTTTTGAAGTGGACAGAAAAACCATTATCCTCAAAGAACCGGTTAAAGAAGTGGGTTCTTACAAGGCTTTGGTCAAACTTCACAAGGAAGTTTCTGTAGAAATTCCGTTCGAAGTCGTATCGGAATAAATTCCGGTCAATAATACAAAAACAGAGAGGGTTTGCTTTATGGCAAACCCTCTCTGTTTTGTATGCTCATCTGAGAAAAGCGATTTTACAAGCTATCTCCGAAATCTTCCTTAAACTTGGCAATCAATTTTTGCGGCCAATCGGATACAGGTTCCAAGCCTCCCATAAAGAACCGCAACACAGCCGGTTCGTAGATAAAACGTAAACCGCCGATTAAATGTCGGTTTTCGTTCAACCAAATCATACGGTCTGCCACATATTTGATTTGCGAAAGCGTGAAAACCCTGCGGGGAACTGCCAAACGCAATAATTCCATATCGGCATAAGTTTCATTGCCTTCTTCGTCGCGTTGATTGGAGATGGAACCGCGCTCCATGCCCCGCACACCTGAAACCAGGAAAAATGCCGCAGCCAGACTACCTGCCGGATACTGCGTTTGCGGAATGTGGGAACAAACCTGCATCGCATTGACATGCGCACCCAGAACGCCCGGAGGCGTTACCATCGGAACCCCGTTTGCCATCAATGTGTTTACCAAATACGCAATAAAATCGGGACTTTGTGAAATCATCGTTTCATCCAAGGTTTCATACAAGCCTACAGCCATCGATTCAATCTCACGGACAGAAATACCGCCATACGTAAGGAAACCTTCAAAAAGAGGAACAAGACTCTCCAATTCTCTGTAAATTTTCAGGTCACTCGTACAAATACCGCCACCACGGGAAGAACTTAGTTTACGCGCCGAGAAGTAAACAATATCCGACAAACCGGTCATAATGCCAATCACTTCGGCCATAGATGCATCCCTGAATTCCGGCTCACGCTGAATAACCAGATAGGCATTTTCTCCCAATAAACTTGCATCCAACACGATACGAATTCCGTATTTATCTGCAATCGCTCGTACTGCACGCATATTGGCAATAGAGAAAGGTTGACCGCCAATCAAGTTGGTAGAAGCCTCCATTCGGATAAACGGGATATTTTCCACTCCCGTCTCTTTTATCACTTCTTCTAATTTTTCTACATTCAGATTCCCTTTGAAAGGATGACTTGATTGAATGTTATACGCTTCATCATAGAGTAATTCTACAATCCGCCCTCCATATTGTGTAATATGCGCCAATGCGGTAGTGAAATGGTAATTCATCGGAATCAAATCCCCTTTTTTCTTTATATACGCCTTTGCCAGAATGTTTTCAGCAGCGCGTCCCTGATGGACGGGAAGCAGGTATTCTTTTTTCAATACCTCCTTGACCGCGGTATGTAAACGAAAAAAACTCTGCGAACCCGCATAAGCGTCATCTGCATGCATCATGGCGGATAACTGCATATCACTCATTGCATTTGTTCCGCTATCGGTCAGCATGTCCAAAAATACATCCCTGGTACTCAAACGAAAAGTATTGAATCCGCCTTCATACAACGCTTCCAAACGACGTTCAATGGGAACTAAATTTAGTTTCTGTACAATACGTACTTTGTGTAACTCCAATGGAATATTTTCTCCACAGTAGAATTTAATTTTTACTGGGCCTTCTTTGCTCATAAATTTAAAATAATTTTATCTAAAAAATAGTTATTTTCAAAAATAGGCAGCAAAGTTATTAATTATTTTATTCCAAATAGCATATTTTATTGTATTTTTTTCACTACAAGCCGATTTTTATAACAAATACTTTATTTTCTGCCTTATTACCGTTTTATTATTAAAAAATTTATTATCTTTGCAACCGATTTTTAATGTATGCATCGCAGTTTTTCGTTATTTATGAAATCAAGCACACTGACAGCGATATCTCCCGTTGATGGTAGATACCATGGTAAAACATTGGTTCTATCGGCTTTTTTTTCGGAATATGCTTTGTTCAAATACAGGGTTCTGGTTGAAATAGAATATTTTATATCCTTGTGTCAAATTCCGTTACCCCAATTGACAGGCGCAAATAATCCGGAGGTTTTTTGCCGTTT
Organism: Dysgonamonadaceae bacterium; assembly: GCA_031289145.1. Lineage (GTDB taxonomy): Bacteria > Bacteroidota > Bacteroidia > Bacteroidales > Azobacteroidaceae > Azobacteroides. The sequence continues at coordinate 58,322 of JAITQA010000051.1, forward strand.
ACGGGATATTTATGCAAGTTTTTCTTTGGAAGATGCATGCCGGATAAAAGAAATAGAAAAGATAACCAATCACGATGTCAAAGCAGTGGAATATTTCATTAAAGAAGCATTTGACAAATTGGGTTTGAACGGATATAAAGAGTTTATTCATTTCGGATTAACCTCTCAGGATATCAACAATACAGCTGTGCCTTTATCACTGAAAGATGCTTTGGAAAAAGTATATTATCCCGCTTTGGAAGAGATACTTGAACGTTTAAAGCACTACGCTGAGGAATGGGCTACAGTCCCGATGCTTGCAAAAACGCATGGACAACCGGCTTCCCCTACTCGTTTAGGGAAAGAAATTCAAGTATTTGTGAGCCGCTTAACGCAACAAATCCGGCTTTTGAAGTTGGCGCCCGTTTCGGCAAAATTCGGTGGCGCAACCGGAAATTTTAATGCCCATCATGTGGCCTATCCTGCAATAGACTGGAAAACATTCGGAAACAGTTTTGCCGGAAATTTAGGCCTCGAAAGAGAAGAATATACCACTCAAATATCAAATTATGATAATTTAAGTGCAATATTTGACGGAATGAAAAGAATAAATACGATATTGACGGACATGGTCAAGGATTTCTGGCTGTACATATCAATGGAGTATTTCAAACAAAAGATTAAAGAAGGAGAAATAGGGTCTTCGGCCATGCCGCATAAAGTGAATCCTATTGATTTTGAAAACGCAGAAGGTAATCTGGGAATTGCTAATGCGTTGTTTGAGCATCTGGCGGTAAAACTACCGGTTTCCCGACTGCAGAGAGACTTGACGGATTCGACCGTGTTGCGGAATATAGGTGTTCCATTGGCTCATACTTTGATTTCTTTTCAGAGCATTCAAAAGGGCTTGGGAAAATTGTTGCTGAACGAGCAAGCTATCAGCAGGGATTTGGAGAATGCATGGGCTGTCGTAGCAGAAGGCATACAAACGATTTTAAGGCGAGAAGCATATCCTGAGCCATACGAAGCGCTCAAGGCATTGACACGAACAAATAAACAAATAACAGAACAATTAATAGAAGAATTTATTAACACACTCGATGTTAGCGAAGAGGTAAAGTATGAACTTAAAACCATCACTCCTCTGAACTATACTGGGATTTAATTTATTATAAATGAGAGTAAAAAGAACCGTGAGGTTTACAATTAAAAACAACAAACTAAATTTGTCAAAACAATGACTACAGAAAACGAAGAATGGAAGCCGCGTAATCGTTATTACGATAATGGGCAAAGTGAGGATGGTCAAAACAGAGAAAGAAGGCCTTATCAATCTTACAATCGTACAAGTTACGGAAACAAACCCGGAAATTACAATCGCCAGGGTGGTAACTTTGAAAGACAAGGTGGTAATTATGACCGTCCGGGCGGAAATTATGACCGCCAGAGGTACAACAACAGCTACGACCGTCAGGGAGCAGGAAACTACGACCGTCAGGGAGGAAACTACAACAACAATTGGGGAAACAATCAGGATCGGCGTGAAAACGGCAATTATTATCCCAGACCGCAGCAGCGTTCGTATGAGAACTATCAAAGACCATACGATAACAACCAGCAGCGGAACTATGATAATCAAACCCGGAATTACGAAAACAGATCGCAGGATTCGGGAGACGCAAATCCAAACGTAAAGAAAAGAAGACCGCGTGTAGGAGAAGTGCCGATCCCAACAAGAAACACCAATTACAGCAGGCCGGGTGGAAATTACAACAATTCCCATTCGGGAGGGTACCAACAACAACAGCAGCAGCCGTGGTCTTACAACAATTACCCGAATCGCAATGCTGCACCCAACAGGAACAGGCCGGGAAGTAACAGAATGTCTTACAATCCGGATGCGAAGTACAGCCTTAGAAAGCAATTGAAGTACAGGGAAGAAAATTTTGACCCGAACGAACCACTCCGTTTAAACAAATACTTAGCCAATGCCGGCGTTTGTTCAAGACGGGAAGCCGACGAATTTATTCAGGCCGGTTTGGTAAAAGTGAACGGAGAAACCGTTTCTGAATTGGGTACGAAAGTGAAACGTAGCGATGCTGTTTCATTCCACAATGAAACAGTTAAACTGGAGCAAAAAATTTATGTACTCCTCAACAAACCAAAGAATTGCGTGACAACCGCCGATGATCCTCAGGAAAGATTGACCGTAATGGACTTGGTAAAAACCGCTTGTCAGGAAAGAATTTTTCCTGTCGGTCGACTCGACAGAAACACAACCGGCGTTTTGTTGTTGACCAACGATGGCGATTTGGCTTCCAAGTTGACCCACCCGAAATTCCTGAAGAAAAAAATCTATCATGTCTGGCTGGATAAAAACGTAAGTGTAGACGATATGCAAAAATTTGCCGAAGGCGTGGAATTGGAAGATGGAGAAATTCATGCAGATGCCGTGAGCTATGTGACGGAAACCGATAAAGACCAAGTGGGAATAGAAATCCACTCAGGCCGTAACCGGGTAGTACGCCGTATGTTCGAAGCATTAGGCTACCACGTTATGCGGTTGGACAGGGTCTATTTTGCCGGTCTGACCAAGAAAAATCTGAAACGCGGTCAATGGCGATACCTGAATGAAAAAGAAGTATCCATGCTTCGCATGGGCGCTTTTGATTAATTAACTGAATAACATTATATGGAAATTAAGAGAACAAGAATTGTTGAATTATTGAACAAAACCGAATTCGGGGAAACAGTGTGCGTGAAAGGCTGGGTACGTACCCGAAGGGGCAATAAGCAAGTAGCATTCATCGCTTTGAATGATGGTTCCACTATCCACAGTATCCAGATTGTTATCGACCTGGTGCGGTTTGACGAGGAATTGCTGAAAGGGATAACTACCGGCGCTTGCATCGCCGTGAACGGTTTGTTGGTTGAATCGCAGGGACAAGGCCAAACGGCTGAAATACAGGCGCAGGATATTGAGATTTACGGCAAAGCCGACCCTGCTACTTATCCCTTGCAAAAGAAAGGTCATTCCTTGGAATTTTTGAGGGAAATAGCCTATCTGCGCCCGCGTACCAATACATTCGGCGCTATTTTCAGGATACGTCACCACCTGGCATTCGCTATTCATGATTACTTCAACAAGCAAGGTTTCTATTATTTTCATACACCGATTATTACCGCATCCGATGCAGAAGGCGCCGGGTCCATGTTCCAAGTGACGATGCTTGATATGAACAAGGCGCCGCTGACGGAAGACCAAAAAATCGATTATTCGCAGGATTTCTTCGGACGTCATACCAATCTGACGGTTTCAGGTCAGTTAGAAGGTGAATTGGGCGCCATGGCGCTGGGTGGAATTTATACTTTCGGGCCTACTTTCAGAGCGGAAAATTCAAATACACCTCGCCATCTGGCCGAATTCTGGATGATTGAACCGGAAGTGGCTTTCAATGATATCAACGACAATATGAACTTGGCCGAAGATTTCCTGAAATATGTGATTTCGTATGCTATGGAACATTGCAAGGATGATATTGAGTTCTTGAACAAAATGTATGACAACGAGTTACTCGACCGTCTGAATTTTGTGCTTGACAATCGGTTTGTCCGTCTAACCTATACCGAAGGCGTGGAAATCCTCGAAAAAAGCGGGAAAAAATTTGATTTTCCTGTCTATTGGGGAGCCGATTTGCAATCGGAACATGAACGATACCTGGTGGAAGAACATTTCAAATGCCCGGTTATCCTGACCGATTACCCGAAAGAAATCAAGTCTTTCTACATGAAACAAAACGACGACGGGAAAACAGTGCGGGGCATGGATGTCCTGTTTCCGAAAATCGGAGAAATAATCGGCGGTTCGGAACGGGAAGCCGATTACGAAAAGTTACTAAATCGTATCAAAGAGCTGAATATGTCTATGGACAGCTTGTGGTGGTATATTGATACCCGCAAATTCGGTACGGCGCCGCATGCCGGATTTGGCCTGGGTTTTGAACGTTTGGTACTGTTTATCACAGGAATGGGAAATATTCGCGATGTGATTCCTTTCCCAAGGACGCCCAAAAATGCGGAATTTTGAAAATCTTATCCTGTAATTTGCAGTCGTCATTGTGTCTGTGTGGCAATAACATTCGAAAAGAACAATCCGGATGATAGAAAGAATCATTATTTTAGATGGAACGGACCCTGTCATTTTTTTTGGAACGAACAACTCCAATATACTGTTAATCAAATCATTATATCCAAAATTGCGTATTATTGCGAGGGGAAATGTTATAAAAGTGATGGGCGATGAAACGGAATTGGCCGGATTTGAAGAAAAAGTCAGGGAAATGGAAAATCATTGCCGGAAATTTAACTTGTTGAATGAGAAAGCGATTATAGACATCACCAAAGGAAAAAATGATTATTCCGATGCGCTTTTAAAACAGGATAACCTGATTATTTACGGAATCAATGGTCGCCCGATTCAAGCAAGGTCGGAAAATCAACAAAAATTAGTTGCATCTTTTGACGAGAATGATATGTTATTTGCCATCGGACCGGCCGGTTCGGGTAAAACTTATACCGCAATAGCATTGGCTGTCAGAGCGTTAAAAAACAAAGAGGTTCGTAAAATTATTCTGAGCAGGCCGGCTGTAGAAGCCGGGGAAAAATTAGGTTTTTTACCGGGAGATATGAAAGATAAAATCGACCCTTATCTCCAGCCTTTGTATGATGCCTTGGAAGATATGATTCCGGCTGCCAAACTGAAAGAATACATGGAAAACAAAGTGATACAGATTGCACCTTTGGCTTTTATGCGCGGACGTACCTTGAGCGATGCTGTCGTTATCCTGGACGAAGCCCAGAACACAAGCATTCCGCAAATAAAAATGTTCCTGACTCGCATGGGCATGAATGCAAAAATGATTATCACGGGCGACATCACCCAGATTGACCTGCCGCCTTCGCAAATTTCCGGATTGATTCACGCCTTGAAGGTATTGAAACGGATTCCGGGAATCGCACAAATTGTTTTTGATAAAAAAGACATTGTCCGTCACAAATTGGTGCAACGGATTGTAGAAGCGTATGAAAAAGAGAATAAATTAACACCTGATAGAAAATGAACAATACTTTAGTGACTACAAATTTTAATTTTCCCGGTCAAACGCATGTTTACCATGGAAAAGTGCGGGATGTTTATTCCATCGGTGAAAATCTGTTAGTGATGATAGCGACAGACCGTATTTCGGCTTTTGATGTAATCCTGCCACAGGGAATTCCTTATAAAGGACAAGTCCTGAACCAGATTGCAGCCAAATTCTTAACGGCAACTTCGGATATTATCGACAACTGGAAATTAGCCACTCCCGACCCGATGGTAACGGTAGGTTTGCGTTGCGAACCTTTCAAGGTAGAAATGGTCATCCGCGGCTATCTCACCGGAAGCGCTTGGCGGGAATACAAAGCAGGCTGCCGCAGTCTTTGCGGTATTGCTTTACCCGATGGAATGAGAGAGAATGAAAAATTCCCGATTCCCATCATCACGCCAACCACCAAAGCCGACGAAGGCCACGATGAAAACATTTCAAAAGAAGAAATCATTGCGCAAGGTTTGGTTGGCAAGGAAGATTATGAATCGCTGGAAAAATATACACAGGCTTTGTTCCGCCGGGGAACCGAAATAGCCAAACAAAAAGGACTGATTCTTGTCGATACCAAATATGAATTTGGGAAAAAAGACGGCAAAATCTATTTGATAGATGAAATCCATACGCCCGATTCTTCCCGCTACTTTTACGAAGCTACCTATCAGGTGCTTTTTGATAGCGGAGAAGAACAAAAACAACTGTCTAAGGAATTTGTCCGCAAATGGTTGATGGAAAATGGTTTTCAAGGGAAAGAAGGACAAAAAGCGCCAGAAATGACTCCAGCCTATTGCGAGAGCGTTTCTGATAGATATATAGAACTGTATGAAAGCATTACAGGTGAAAAATTTGTGAAATCGGATATCAGAGACGTTTCCGAACGAATCAGAAATAATGTGGAAACATACCTGAAAAAATAAAAATGGAACAATACGGATTAATAGGATATCCATTAAAACACTCTTTTTCAAGAAGTTATTTTAATGAAAAATTTTTGGCTGAAAATATTGATGCCGAATATATTAATTTTGAAATTGATTCAATCAAGGAATTAATGCCCATCTTTAAAATTCACACGCAACTCAAAGGTTTGAATGTTACAATTCCTTACAAAGAACAAGTAATACCTTATTTAGACCAACTGAGTGAAAATGTCCAACTGATAGGTGCGGTTAATGTAATAAAAGTAGAACGTAAAAAGAATAAAATAAAACTATACGGCTTCAATTCCGATATCATCGGCTTTAAAGAATCAATCGAACCGCTGTTACAAGCCCGCCACCAAAGGGCGATCATACTTGGAACAGGTGGTTCGGCGAAAGCTGTTTTCTATGGATTGAAACAATTGGGAATTATTGCGACTTACGTTTCCCGTGAGAAAAAATCGCCAACAACGCTGACGTACGAAGAATTGGATGCTGATATCATGGATGTCAACACGCTCATTGTCAATTGTACGCCCGTAGGAATGTGGCCTCACGTAGATGAATGTCCAAATATCCCCTACGAATTGCTGACTGCAAATCATCTTTTGTATGATTTGCTGTATAATCCCGATGAAACCTTGTTCATGAAAAAAGGGAAAGCGCACGGCGCTACCGTTAAAAACGGGTTGGAAATGTTACTCTTGCAAGCCTTTGCAAGTTGGAAATTTTGGAATAGTTAAATAGTTGGTTTTTGCTTTATTAATAACTTAAAAAGATGGCTGTAATTCGTTTTGGCGTTTCATTGGAACAGGATTTGCTCGAAGCTTTGGATGGTTTTGTGCAGGACAATTCGTATGCAAACCGCTCACAGGCAATCCGCGCACTGATTGAAAAAAATATCGTGGAAAAGAAATGGTTGTGCAACCACCACGTCGCCGGTGCTGTTGTTTTAGTGTACGACCCGCAAAAACGCGAGATCGCAAATCTTTTACTTGCACTACAGCAGGCCAATGCCGACCTGATACTGTCTGTGCAACGATTTTTCGGAAACAATAAACGGTGTATAGAAATCATCGCCGTAGACGGAATCGCCCAAAAACTGACCAAATTTTCCGATGAATTGATTTCCCTGAAAGGCGTAATACACGGGAAACTAATCATGAGCCGTGTAGACTGATCGGTATTATCCTCGCTCAATGAAAACGGGATTAAGTTTTTATTTCTTAATCCCGTTTCTTCCAAAATAAATTGAATTTACTTTGCAGCTTCGATGGAAACCTTACGGAATTCCTTCAAAGCTTTTTCGATAGCGAGAGAAACTTTTCTCGCGCGAGTCCCGGCAGCTTTGTTGCCATTGTCTGCCTGCAATGCAGCGTCTTTAGAGAAAGCTGCAAAGAGTTGGGTCAAATTTTCGACTTTTTCTTTCATGATTGATATGTTTAAAATTCCGCTTACAAAGATAAGATAAGAACTTTAAATAAAAGCATAGAATACAAAAAAAAGCAAGAATTTTATTAAAATACCACATAATTGGTATTTTTGTTTCCCTTATTTGCCTTATCTTTGTGAAATAAAATAATGAACAGGAGAATATAAACAATTTTTAAGATTATGTCTACAAACAAATTAAAATTTGAAACATTACAGGTACATGCCGGACAGGAAGTGGATAAAACAACTCACGCAAGAGCCGTACCTATTTATCAAACATCATCTTATGTGTTTGAAGATGCAAAAGACGGAGCAGACCTTTTCGGTTTGCGCAAGTTCGGTAATATTTATACCCGTTTGCAAAACCCGACCACTGACGTTTTCGAAAAGCGTGTGGCGGCGCTCGAAGGTGGTGTAACAGGCTTAGCTACTTCGACAGGACAGTCGGCGCAGTTTATTGCGTTGAACAATATTCTGCAAGTGGGTGATAATTTCGTGACTACTTCACACCTTTACGGCGGAACTTACAATCAGTTTAAGTCGCAGTTCAAACGATTGGGCATTGAAGCCCGTTTCACTCCGGACGACGAACCGGCTTCTTTCGAGAAACGAATCGACAAAAATACAAAAGCAATTTATTTAGAAACCATCGGAAACCCGGAACTGAATATTCCTGATTTCGACGCAATAGCAGCAATTGCCGCCGCACATGATATTCCGCTGATTGTCGATAATACTTTCGGCGCAGGCGGTTACTTGTTCCGTCCGATAGATCACGGTGCATCTGTTGTGGTAGAATCGGCAACCAAATGGATTGGCGGACACGGCACTTCACTCGGTGGGGTGATTGTGGATAGCGGTACATTCAACTGGGGCAACGGAAAATTTCCGACATTTACCAATCCGTCAGACAGTTATCATGGCTTGGTATTCTGGGATGTATTCGGCGCCGATGGGCCTTTCGGCAACATCGCTTTCAATACTCGCGCCCGCGTAGAAGGATTGCGCGACTGGGGAAATACGATCAGTCCGTTCAATTCTTTCCTGCTGATTCAGGGACTTGAAACGCTTTCGCTCCGCGTGGAACG
>JAITQA010000034.1 GCA_031289145.1 Dysgonamonadaceae bacterium
TTTTTAGCGGAAGCAGGAAAAACAGCTAACGTTTACTGGTTTTTAGAAAGCGGATTTATCCGTTCTTACGCCATTGATACTGAAGGAAATGATATTACTACAAATTTTTATTCGCCGGGTGATATTGTGATTGATTGGGTTTCGTTCATGTTACGCCGTCCCATGCGGGAATATTTTCAGGCTACCAAAGATTGTGTTTGTTGGGAATTGGATTTTGAGACGTTTCAAACACTGTTTCACAGCATTGAATCATTTCGGGAACAAGGCAGAGCAACGCTCGTAGGAAGTTATTTTGCCTTAAAAGAACGTAATATCTCAATGATTACCGATCAGGCTAAAGACCGTTATGCCAGATTGATGAAAGAAAAACCGGATATTTTCCAAAACGCTTCATTAAAGCATATTGCCACATTTTTGGGCATTACGGATACGTCGTTGAGTAGAATCAGAAAGGAAATTGCAGGTAAATAATAGCCGCAATTGTCATTTCTTGCCAAATGGCAAGAAATATTGTGATAATACCCACTACTTTTGTGCTTTATTTACTAATTAAAAATAGAATAATTATGTTGTTTGGAATTATTAACATTATTTTTGGGGTGCTTGTTTTGTCCCCTTCATTTATTGGGCGCGAAAAACGCGAAAAATATGCTAAAACGCTGAGTTGGGCAGGTATTCTTTTGCTCATCTGGGGAATTATGGGCATAGTCAGTTCGCTGTTATACTTTCAATCCCTTAATCTTTACTGGATTCTGTGGTTTTCGGGAGGCGTTACCGGTTTACTTATGGGAATTGTTTTGGGAATTAATTTGCTCAAAAAGTCTTCCACCGGTATTGTGAACAAATTGGCGCCCTATCAGAGAGTTATCGGTTTAATAGCGATTATCATTGGTGTGTTGCAGCTGTTTGTGCAGGCATAAACGCTAAAATGAGAAGATTTTCCACGTCGGCATTTTTGTCGGCGGGGTTGTGTATGCGTGTTGTCGTTCACCTCATAAACAAGTCATCCATTGTAACTTCACTTTGGATATTACCTTTGTATTCGTTGTATTTCACTCCGTAAGTAGTTATAAATGTGATATGTACGGTTTTTCTGGTTTTGGTTTCTTCCATAAATACGGACCGCTTTTTTCACAAATCGTCGTTTATATCTTTGGTAATAGTAAATTCATCGACGGCGTGTGCATCAGGCAAAGTTGTTCAAAAGCATATCCGCTCCAAGCACGGTGGGCAGCATTGTCAATAATGTTTGTCCAATAATTTTCATCGCTTGTTGGTTTGTTTTTGATAAAATTCAAGTAAAAAAAGTGAGTAAAAATCAATCAGTTGATATAATTTATCACGTTTTTGTTTGCCGAAACCGTGATATGAACAGATAAAATCGCAAAGTTCAAGTTCTTCGAGCATTTTGGTAAGCGTTCCACCTATCTGCAAAGCGTCCTAACGCAATCCGGCAGGATTGCATCGCTCGGTAGAAAACTTCTACCGAGCGAGCCATCCCTAACGGGATGGAATACACAATAGGACATTTTACGGATAGTCATTTACAAAATATAGTTACCGCTGATAATATCTCCGAAGCAATGATTTTAAGAGAAATAAATCTTTTAATAAACAAATAGAACCTAATTTGTCGTTCACCCCAATATTTCGTCAGTTCACAATAACTATTTGTTTTGTCCTTATTTTCTACCTACCTTAGACCCGATAAATGCGTTGAGATATGAACGAAGTATAATCCAATTGTACGGTTTCAGGTAAATGAGAGCGAAGATGAATAATTACATAAAAAATAACAGAATATGAACAAATGGCATTTTATTCTATGGTTGATTTTTACAAGTGTTTGTTTGCATGCGCAATCACCGCAAAGAGGCATAGGAATGGGCGGCGGCAATCGACAGGGACCTCCGCCGGGTATGAGTCAACGGAATGAAGCAAGAGACGGAGCGGAAGAGTTGAGGCTTGATTCGTTTCCTCCAATTCCTGATATAACACTTGAACAGCGTGTCGATGTTGGAAATATTCTGGCGAAAGAACAGAAAGATACTTTTAAATTGCATCAAAAGAAGCGCGAACTCTTGGAAAAAGACCGGCAATCCCCCGAAAAAAGTGAAAAGGACAGAAAAAAGATGCAAAAAGAAATGGACAAAATAGACTCAAAAATTGAAAAACGAATCGAAAAATCGAATAAGAAAATCCGGAAAATATTGTCGGAAGAACAATATCGGGTTTTTCTGGAAAAACGAAACGATTTCATCTTCAGGAGAGTACCCCCAGCAGGGTCTCGCCTGCCCGAAGGCAGTGGAGGTTTCAGAGAAAGACCCGGCGGGATGAATCAGGGGTTCGGAAGGTAGTGCTAATAAATAGTTTAAAAATAAAAAAAATGAAAAAGTGTTTTTCTGCAAAAAGATTGTTTTTATTTCCGGTAATACTGGTTTTCTTATTGACGCATTCAGCCTGCAATAGCGACGACCCAACGGAAGAGGCGCCACAGACCTATAACGTCAGTGGTACAGTATCAAAATCGGATGGAGGCGCGGCTGCCAATGCTTCCGTCATGCTCGTGAAAACGTCCGATAACAGCGATGCGGGACAATCGCCGACCAATGCTGCCGGCGAATACATCGTCACAGGCGTAAGCGCAGGAAGTTACAAAATTATTGCAACACTAAACGGTTATGAAACCGGCACGATTGAAAATGTGAATATCGTTACTGCCGATATAACAGAAAAAGACCTTGTACTTCAAAAAATTACCGTTCCAACGTACAGTATCGGCGGCGTTGTTACCAAACCCGACGGCAACGCGGCGGCAGGCGCTTCGGTACAGGTCAAAAAGGCAAGCGATAATACGAATGTAGGACAAGCAATAACGACAGATGTATCAGGCGCTTATTCAATCGGAGAGATTCCAGCAGGCGCATACAACATTATCATAACCCTCGACGGATACGAAACAGGAATACTTGCCGGGGTAACTGTAAATAACGCAAATCTGACGGCTCAAAATATTATTTTACAAACAATTGTTATAAACACAAACGCTATAAATATCGTTTATTCGGACAAGGATGCAACTATCGGCAATCTTCCTTCCGATGGTAGCGTTACCGCGACAAAAAGCGGGGCGGACGTTACAATCGCTTCTTCTTCAGCCGAACTTGTCGAATTTTATGTTTCCGGCTCGACCTCCGGAGGCTCGCTCAAAATCCAGAACAATGCGACCGCGCCCAACACGCTCCGCATTACGTTGAACAGTGCGGTGATTGCCTCTGCATCGAAGCTCCCGCCCATTCAGATTACAAAAAATGAAGGCATAACCATTGTAGAACTGAAAGGCAACAGCATTCTGTCCGACAATTCGTCCAATGAAGAAAACGCTACCTTGATTAGCAAAAGCGGCTCGCTTGAATTTGAAGGCTATGGCAGGCTTATCATCAACGGCGCGGCAAAACACGCAATCGCGAGCAGCAAGCAGAATATAACGGTACGCGGCGGCGATATCAGCGTTACAGCGGCGGCTTCCGACGGATTCCATGCCGAAGTCGGATTTGTACAGTCGGGCGGCTCGTTGAATATCACAGCCTCGGGCGATGGTATTGATGCGGGCAGCGGTACGGCCGTCTTCACCGGCGGAAACATCAAAATTACTTCCGCTGCCGACGATACGAAAGGCATCAAAGCCGATGCGGGAATAACTGTCGGAGGTGGCAGCATTGAAATGACCGTGTCGGGCGCACAGTCGAAAGGAATCAGCAGCAAGGCGGATATTGCCATCAACAGCGGCGATATTTCTATTGTTACTTCGGGCGTCACGGTACTCGAAGCGGTAGGAAGCGGCTATGACCCATCCTACTGTACGGCTATCAAAAGCGACCAAAATATAAACATTACAGGCGGAACAATTCACATCGAAAGCCGTCAAACTTCCGATGGAGGAAGGGGTATATCTGCTGATGGCGACGTCGTGATTCGCGGCGGCGTTCTCAACATCACAACCGCCGGAGCCGGAAAGGTTTATACAGCCGAAACAGGCTCGCCGGATTCATATACAGCAACTTGCATAAAAAGCAACCAAAACATCTTGCTGTCGGGTGGAAACATCACTTGCCGCAGTTCGGGAACAGGCGGTAAAGGCGTCAATGCCGACGGAACAATAACCATCGGCAATCAGGGCGCCAACAATGCCGACCTTATGCTGACAGTCAGCACGTCGGGCGAACGGTTCCTTGTTTCGGGAAGTTCGGGCGGCGGACAGGGCGGACGTCCCGGTGGCGGAGGTTTTGGAGATAACGGTACGGACTACGCCAACCCGAAAGCCGTCAAATGCGAAGGAAATATGGTCATCAATAGCGGCTCGGTTTATATCAACTGTACGCAAAAAACCGAAGGCGGCGAAGGTCTTGAAAGCAAAAGCACGCTGACCATCAACGGTGGAAATATTGATATTCACACGTATGACGACTGTATCAATGCCGCGACAGCGATTGTCATCAACGGTGGAAATATCTTCTGCGCCGCTTCGGGACAGGATGCGATAGACAGCAACGGACCGCTTACCGTTAATGGTGGACTGACGATTGCCAACGGCGTACGCGGCGACGGCGAATCGTTTGACGCCGAGCGCAATTTTCAGGTCAACGGCGGTATAATCGTCGGTACGCAGGGCGGTAATGCAATGACTACTCCGTCGGGACAACAACGTTCCGTACGTATTCAAGGTGCGGCAGGCAGCGCTATCAGTATCAAAAACGCGGCAGGCGAAACGCTCCTGCTGTTCAATATTCCCGTGATTGCAGGCGCAACGACAGGCACAACCGTAACTGTTACTTTCTCCGACCCACGTCTTGTCAGCGGCTCATACACATTGCTTTCCGGTGGTAGCATCAGCGGCGGGACTACGATGAACGGCTATAATTCAGGCGGAACCTATTCGGGTGGAACATCGAAAGGGTTTTCACTGTAAAATTGTTATGTGATTTCTTGGGACTTTATAGCTGTTTCGCCTTGGGAGATGAGATATTTTAACCCAACTTGGCAAAAATCGCCACTTCTATCACTTGCTCTACTTGAAACGCACCCTTGCCAAAAGCATATCGTAAGCCACCTCATTGTATCTGTTATCTTTTCTACCGAGCGATTCATTTCTAATGGAATGAAAAAAAT
>JAITQA010000036.1 GCA_031289145.1 Dysgonamonadaceae bacterium
GCCGTCAACAAAATCATCAAAAAAGATGAAGCGGAAAACCTTCCCGCCTATCGTTCCGAAATCGGATACAATACCGATCGCGCAAGAGGCTTTATCTATACCGATATTATCCGTACGCAGGCGGAGCTGGACGCTTTGCTTGCCAAATATCCCGACTATACCATTCGGGGAGAAAAACCGGAATTGGGAATGATAAATTATAAGGACATCCGCGGCGTCACCGGCGACGAACCGGACGGCAAGATCACCGATGAAGACCAGGATTGGACAATCAACCACTCCACGCCGCCGATTGTGTACGGCTTTGCCGTAGGCGGGGAATGGAAAGGGCTGGCGCTGGATTTATTCTTCCAGGGTGTAAGCGGCAACGACTTGTTTATTAACTACCGCGACCAAAATGCACGGGCGGCCAAGATAAACTCCATTGAATGGGACGACCACTGGACGCCCGACAATACGGACGCCAAATATCCGCGTGCCGAAAAGCCCAATTCAAAAAACTATCCTGCTTCTACTTTCTGGCAAAGGGATGGTTCGTTTCTCAGGCTCAAGCATGTAAACTTGTCTTACGCGGTTCCGAAATCTTTCCTGTCGTCACTTGGCGTTTCTCAGCTGAAGATATTTTATGTGGGAGCCAATTTATTGCTGATGGAAGACCATGTAAAGGAATTTGACCCCGAGTTTGGCAACGTAGCCGACAACTGGCGGCGCTATCCGGTGATGAAAAGTCACTCGTTCGGAATAAATCTTAGTTTTTAACACAATAAATATACAGTCATGAATAAAAATATAGTAACAGGTTTAGTCTTTTTACTGTGCATCGGTTGCTCGGATGTGATGGACAAGCGTGATTTAAATTCAATCACCGATAATGAAGTTTGGGGCAACGTCAAATACGCGACTGCCTATCTGGATAAACTCCACCGCGACAATGTACCGGGATGGAGCGGCAACGCAGCCAATTGCGATGAGTCCGGGCCGGTGTCGGACAGCAATGAAGAACTTTTTGGGACGAAGACCAGCAACAACTCACGTAAATGGTCGGATAGTTATGCTCAAATCCGGAAAATCAATGTTTTTCTGGAAGATGTAGAAACGGCTGCGTTCGATGCCGCCACCCGCGATGTATTGAAAGCCCAGGCTTTGGTCATCCGGGCGTGGGTTTATTTCGACCTTGTGCGCGACTTTGGAGGCGTTCCGATGGTTATGCAGAGTCAGAATGTGAGTGACGACTTGTTTGTCGAACGAACAAAAACCTCCGAATGTTTTCAACTGATTGTGCAGGATTTGGACGCCGCAATCGCTGTTGCCGATTTTCCTTATCAATGGACAGGCGCCGATCTCGGTCGCATCTCAAAAGCCGCCGCCCTTGCCTTGAAAGGACGGGTACTGTTGTATTGGGCAAGTCCCTATCTCAACCCAAACAATCAGCAAGACCGCTGGCAAGCAGCCTACAACGCCAATAAGGAAGCCGTAACCCTCTTAAAGGCGAACGGTTACGATTTGTATGAAACGTTCAAAGACATCTTTTTCGTCGAAATGAACAAGGAAGCGGTCTTCGTCAAACGCTACGAATACCCGCATCTGGCGCATTCCTGGGATGCAAGCTCCCGCCCGAAGGAGACCGGCATTGCTTTGAATGTCCCGGCGGGCAATCGTGCCACTTGGGAGTTGGCAAGTGCGTTCCCCATGATTGACGGAAAACCTGCCGATACGACCAATCCGGCGTATAACGACGTCCTGTATTGGAAAAACCGCGACCCTCGCTTTGCCGCTACCATCGTGTGGAACAGCAGCAAATGGGGCTTGTACGGCAATGCCGGCCGCATACAGTGGACTTACAGCGGGAACGACATGGAAGAAACCCCATCAACAACCCACATGTACTGCCGGAAAGCCGTTCACGAGGAATATACGGCGGACCAAGCCCACAGCGACCGCAACAGCGGCGACTGGATTGAGATACGTTATGCCGAAGTGATGATGAACTTCGCCGAATGTGCCGCAGCGCTGAATAATTCGGACGAAGCCTACGGCATACTCAAGCAAATCCGTCAACGAGCCGGTATCCAAGCCGGAAGCGACGGCCTCTACGGACTGAAAGCCGGCATGGCGCAAACGGAACTGACTGCCGCTATTCTGTTGGAACGGAAAATAGAGTTTGCTTTTGAAGGGAAACGCTATTGGGATTTGCGTCGTCACAAGCTGTTTACTACCGAATTGAACGGGACGAGGCGCCATGGACGTTTTGCGAAACTGAAAGACGGAATAAACCCCGACGATTTCAAGGAGATAAGAGACGGCATTAATTTTGATACCGATTATGGAACTTATTTTGAAGATGAAATCGACATTGCCGACACGCAATACACGATAGACTTCAAGGATAATTACTATTTCTCTCCTATCCACAACGACGATTTGATTACCAATTCCAAGTTGAAACAGACCCAGGGATGGGATGGCGGTACGTTCAATCCGCTGGAATAGCAGACATTTTGTGAAATAAGAGTATCATTACCGTCCGGTAAAAAAGGGTGGAGGGTCAATAGACTTTCCACCCTTGTTCTTTGGAGCTACCACGAAATAATATTAACTGCTTATCCCCTTCGGTCAAGTAAAAAAATCTTTGTCCCGGCAGGACTTATAGCCCCAAACAGGCTATGCAGACAAAGTAAGACGGAGATAAGACAAAAGGCATATTCACAAATAGATAAGCTTCTTTTTCTGTTGTTTTGGACTTTGGATACAGGCGTAAAAGAGACATGAACGGACATAGTTTGCAACCCAAATCGTACCCCCTCGAAAAGGCAGACAAAAGAGGGTTGAAACTGTCCAAAATTGGCTGATAACAGTCTGATATTGTCCATGTTGCATAAAACTCAAATTGAGATTAATAGAGTAATTTTGTAATTTAAAATTTTGAGTTATGCGAAGCACATTCAAGGTACTCTTCTTCCTTAAAAGAGACAAACAGAAAGCCAACAGACTGATTCCGCTTTATTGCCGGATTACCGTTGATGGAAAAGAAGCGCGTTTCGGTATGAAGTGCGATGTAAACCCCAAATATTGGGATGTGGAAACGGGTAAGGCAACAGGGCGAACGGCGGAAGCTGTCAAAACCAACGCCCTTGTTGATAATACGAAATCGACTATATACAAGATATATAGGGAATTGCAGGAACGGGATAATTACGTTACTGCCGAGAAAGTCAAAAATGTCTTTCTGGGTATCGAAGCCAAGCATCAAACCGTGCTGGAATTGTTCGACTACCACAACAGGGAGAGGGAATTGCAGATTGACGTTAATCTAAGCAAATCTACTTATGACAGATATTGCACTGTACGTCAAATCGTTTCGGATTTTATTCTGTACAAATACAATCTGCACGACATTCCCGTCAAGGAAGTGAATCATCAGTTTCTTAGCGATTTTGAGATTTATCTTCTTACGATACATGAGTATTCAAAAAACACGGTCGTTTTGGTGATGAAAAAGTTCCGACATATCATCGAAATGGCTTTGAATAAGGAGTGGATTTACAGAAATCCATTCAAAGAGTTTAAACTTCAATGGCAAAAAGTGGACAGAGGCTATTTAACGCAGTCGGAATTGGAAGCGATGATTGATTTTCAATTTGAAGACAAACGATTGGAAAAAGCCCGCGACATTTTTATTTTCTGTGCGTTTACCGGATTGGCATATGCCGACGTTAAACACCTAACGAACAGTCATATTCAATTCTCATTTGATGGTAAGTTGTGGATAAAGGGCAAACGCAAAAAGACCGATACGGAATACAATATTCCCATACTGAATATTCCAAAAGTGATTTTGGAAAAATACAAGGGAAAAGCGGAAGGCGATTTGGCGATTCCGGTTTTCGACATCGTGAATTATAACATCTTACTGAAAAAAATAGCGCAGTTGTGCGGCATCAGTAAAAATGTATCGTCTCACCTTGCCCGGCACACATTTGCGACACTGACTTTAACGAAAGGGGTATCCATCGAAAGCGTGAGTAAAATGTTGGGACACGCCAATATTCAGACAACGCAGATTTACGCCCGCGTTACAGAGAAAAAGGTCAGTCATGAAATGGGTGCGTTTGCGGGAAACGTTAAAAAGTTGGATATGAAACTGCAATTTTCATCAAATCAGGAAAAAGAAGTGCCTATTGACAACATCCTCAAATCGCTTAAAATTTCTATTGGAAAGGCATCCGACACTGTTTGGGAAAACCTTACCGCAAAGGTATGGAACAAACTTTCCAACATTGAAAAACAGTCGTTTGTGTCGGATGTGGGAAGCATGGAAAACAAGCCTAAAACGTTTCGTGATTTTTATGTATTTTTGATGGATTATTTTCTTAATAATCTGACAAATCAAAGTGATAGTTTTACTCTTACGGAAAATGAACTTGCAAACGAAGAAATCAAATCAACAGTCTAATTAATAAAGCATACAGTCATGGAAAAGGGAAGTATTAAAATCATCAATGAAGAAGGCAAAACGCCTTCGGTAGAAGCCGAATTGGTAAACAATACCTTATGGATAAGCAAATATGAAATCTCGATGCTTTTCAACTGCTGTCCTCAAAAAGTAGAAGCCAATCTTCGTAGCATTTTCAAGAGTCATCTTCTTTGGCAAGAAGAATGTACATACAATTACAGATATACTTACAAAGGAATTGAAAGGCAATGTCTGTACTACAACATGGACGTTCTTATCTTTTTGAGTTACCGGATAGGAAGTTTTGAAACACAAATTTTCAGGGATTTTATCAACCATTCTTTCAGGGAACATC
>JAITQA010000042.1 GCA_031289145.1 Dysgonamonadaceae bacterium
TATCGGACTACTATCATATACTTAAGAGGGTTGTGCGACAAATCCGTAACCCGCACCGTTTGGAAATGGTACGCTTGCTGTCGCAGGCTTTTTTCTACGGCATCAACGACGTCGACCAGTTGCGACAAGGAAATGCCGCCCCCACAAACAAAAAGGATGAACTGTTCAATTCGTTTTACCGTTTGGTGCTGCAACATTACAAGGATTCGCGCGAGGTGGGTTTTTATGCCGACAAGTTGTGCGTGGCGCCCAAATATTTATCTGCCGCCATCAAGGAAACAACCGGCAAATCGGCGTTTGAATGGATAACCGACTATGTGTTGCTGGAAGCCAAATCACTGCTCAAATCGACGAATATGACGATACAACAAATCAGTGATGAGCTGAACTTCGCCAATCAGTCGTTTTTTGGGAAGTATTTCAAGCGATTGGCAGGCATGTCGCCCAAAAGCTATCGGGGAGAGGAGTGAATTGACAACCCAATCGCTACAGCTCGTTTACAGATACAGGTTGAATACGACAAGCAGGAAGAAAATAGTCAATCTTCTTCCTGCTCATTTTTCTCATGCAGAGACGCTGCTTACTTATAAACCAGTTATTTTTTACCAGCTCGCCTTTTTCAAACCCGGGATTAAGCCTGCTGAAGCCATTTCACGAAATTGGATACGAGAAACGCCAAATTGGCGAAGATATCCTTTCGGACGGCCTGTTATTTTGCAGCGGTTGTGCAAACGTACCGGCGACGCATTTTTAGGCAATGCCTGTAATGCATCATAATTGCCTTCTTTTTTCAATTGCGCTCTTTTCTCAGCGTATTTGGCAACTAATTTTGCACGCTTTACCTCACGGGCTTTCATTGATTCTTTAGCCATAATTTAATCTTTTTTAATATTCTTAAACGGCAAGCCGAACTCTCTCAAAAGGGCGTAACCTTCTTCATCTGTTTGCGCAGAAGTCACAAAAGTAATATTCATTCCCAATATTTTCGTTATATTATCGATATTTATTTCAGGAAAAATAATTTGTTCCTGAATACCAAGGGTATAGTTACCTCTTCCATCCAACTTGCTTTCAATACCTTTGAAGTCACGGATACGTGGTAAAGCGACACGCACCAAACGTTCGAGAAATTCGTACATCTGTTCGCGACGCAGGGTCACCATTGCCCCGATCGGCATTTTTTTACGCAGTTTGAAATTCGAAATATCTTTTTTAGAAACTGTTGCTACGGCTTTTTGGCCGGTTATTGTGGTCAGTTCTTGAACGGCTACATCGACCAATTTTTTGTCGGCCACAGCTGCACCCAATCCTTGATTAATCACAATTTTCTTTAACACAGGAACTTGCATAACGGAACTATAGTTGAATTCCTTAATTAACGCGGGTACAATCCTTTCCTGATATTCTTTTTTTAGATTTGCTGTATTGCTCATTATTTAATTTCCTCCCCTGATTTTTTAGCATAACGAACCAACACTCCCTTTGCCCCTTCTCTGCGTCCGATGCGAGTCGGTTTTCCCGTTTTGGGATCCAACACGTTCAGATTTGAAATATGAACCGGAGCTTCTTTTTTCTGGAATCCTCCCTGAGGACTCTTTGCATTCGGTTTGGTAGCTTTCGTTACCATGTGGATACCTTCAACCAAAGCGCGTTGTTTTTCAATGTATACTTTCAGTACACGCCCTGTTTTTCCTTTGTCTTCACCGGCATTCACATAAACCGTATCGCCTTTTTTAATATGTAATTTACTCATTTCTTATTAAATTAATTACTATAAAACTTCCGGCGCTAAAGAAACGATTTTCATATTAACAGCACGAAGTTCACGGGCTACAGGCCCGAAAATACGGCTTCCGCGGATTTCACCGGCATTGTTCAACAATACACAAGCATTGTCGTCAAAGCGGATGTAAGAACCGTCGGCACGGCGTATTTCTTTTTTCGTGCGTACAATAATCGCTTTGGATACTGCACCTTTTTTAACATCACTCGAAGGGATAACATGTTTAACAGCTACGACAATTATATCCCCAACAGAAGCATAACGTCTTCTTGTTCCGCCTAATACACGGATACAAAGTACTTCTTTCGCGCCCGAATTATCGGCTACCGTAAGTCTTGACTCTTGTTGTATCATAATTATTTCGCTTTTTCAATGATTTCCACTAAACGCCATCTCTTAGTTTTGCTCAGGGGACGAGTCTCCATGATTTTTACCGTATCGCCGATACTGCATTCATTTTTTTCGTCATGAGCATGGAATTTTTTCGTTTTGTTCACGAATTTCCCGTAGATAGGGTGTTTTTCTTTCCATTTCACAGCAACAGTAATGGATTTATCCATTTTATTACTGGAAACAACCCCAACTCTTTCTTTTCTTAAATTTCTGGTTTCCATTCAGTTGCTCGTTTATTTGTTATTTAATTCCCGTTGGCGTAACTCTGTTTTCATACGCGCAATCTCTTTGCGTGACCGTGTTATCACAGCCGGATTATCTAAAGGAGAGATGCTATGGTTGATTTTTTTCTGCTCATAAGCTTTTGTTTCAACCTCTAATCGCTCTTTCAGTTCTTGAGTAGATAAATCTCTGATTTCTGCAATTTTCATAACGGACTACACATTTTCGTTGTTAAAATCATAATCATGTCTTACGACAAACTTCGTAGTTACCGGAAGTTTTTGAGCAGCAAGTCTCAAAGCTTCTTTTGCCACTTCAAACGATACACCTTCGATTTCGAAAAGAATTCTTCCCGGCGTAACCGGCGCTACGAATCCTTCCGGAGCTCCTTTTCCTTTACCCATACGTACTTCTGCCGGTTTTTTGGTAATTGGTTTGTCGGGAAAAATCCGCACCCAAACCTGACCTTGACGTTGCATATAACGGGTTACCGCTATACGCGCAGCTTCAATCTGGCGTCCTGTAATCCATTTGGATTGTAAGGTTTTTATACCAAAAGAACCGAAAGCCAGTTGATTGCCTCTCTGGGCATTGCCTTTCATCCGGCCTTTTTGCGACCTTCTGAACTTTGTTTTTTTCGGTTGTAACATCTTTCTTTTTAATTATGAATTATGAGTTATGATCTATGAATTAAAAATCAGCATCGTTAGCTAATTCATAATTTATAATTTATAATTTATAATTCTCATTTACAATTATTTTTTCTCTCTGGAACGGCGATTATTATTTCTCCTGTCGCCTCTGTCGCGGCCGCCTCTGTCATGACCGCCTCCTCTTTCGTGGCCACCTCTGTCATAGTTGCCTCTTTCGCCTCTGTCATTGCGATTACCGGATTCTTTCGAACTGGTAAACTGAGGAGAAAGGTCTCTCTTGCCATAGATTTCGCCACGGCAAATCCATACTTTAATGCCTAACAAACCTACCTTGGTCAATGCTTCGCCCAAAGCGTAGTCAATATCTGCACGCAAAGTATGCAAAGGCGTTCTTCCTTCCTTATACATTTCGGAACGCGCCATTTCAGCGCCATTCAAACGGCCGGATATTTGAACCTTGACCCCTTCCGCACCCATCCGCATGGTTGATGCGATAGCGGTTTTGATAGCGCGACGGTAAGCCATCTTGCCTTCCAGTTGACGGGCAATATTGTTTGCTACAATCACTGCGTCCAATTCAGGTCTTTTCACCTCAAAGATATTGATCTGGATTTCCTTATCGGTTATCTTTTTCAATTCTTCTTTCAGTTTATCTACTTCCTGACCACCCTTACCAATAATGATACCCGGACGAGCCGTGCATACGGTAATGGTAACCAATTTCAATGTACGTTCAATAACAATGCGAGATACACTTGCTTTGGCGAGACGGGCATTCAAATATTTACGGATTTTGCTGTCCTCGTACAAAGTATCGCCATAATTATTGCCTCCGTACCAATTCGAATCCCATCCGCGGATGATTCCCAAACGATTACTTATCGGATTTACTTTTTGTCCCATTTAGCAATTAATTTTGTTTTTC
>JAITQA010000098.1 GCA_031289145.1 Dysgonamonadaceae bacterium
ACGGTCTAACAGTTTCTGCGTTTTTTTGAATAACGTCAATTGGTCATAGTGGCAAGGGGGCAAGCCCCCTTGTTGGTTGGCGACAATATCCGCATACAGTTCTTGTTTGAAGGCAGAATAATCTTTGTACAGCTGTTTGGTAATCCGGTCTTCGTTGTTGACCGATTCGTTTTTCAGTTGCTTTGGCAAGTCTTTGGCAATATTTTCGTAAGCCAGACAAATCCACAAAACGGCAAAATCATCCGTAGGGACAGGGCTTGCCCCTGTCCTCGCATCAAATGTAAGATTAAACAGGTTAAATTCAACAAAATCAATCGTATTGTCAATGTAAAACCGCAATTTCTCGAAATTGGAAATAATCACATACGAAGTTTTGCGGTTGTTGTTCTTGTAACCGAAGGCTTGCGTTTCCACCTGTTTCAGGTCGGTGGTTTTGTGGTCTTTCAGTTCGATAACCGCTTTTACTTCGCCATTGATAAGTATGGCTCCGTCCGCCTTTTTGGAATTGGTTTCATTTTTCTTTTCGGTAATCAGGTTGTAATCGGGTTCGGGATTGAGCGTATAACCCAATATTTTCACAAAAAGTTCCCGTAAAAATCCTTCCTGAAATTGTTCTTCTTTGCTGTTACGGATATTTTCTTGAATAGCAGGGTTCAGGAAATAAGCGGCATACAACTTGTACGCTTCCTGAATTTTTTCGATGCGGGAAGCAATTTGTTTTTTAAGAATGGTATGTTGGAACAAGTGCATATAGTTTTTTCCTTGATGTTATGCAAAGGTATTGATTATTGTTGAATTGGGCTCACTTTATCAAGCAATTTTCTTCAAACTTCCTCGTCAAATCCATAATCTCCTTATTATCTATTGTAGCCTTTTCCAAACTTATGCAGCAATATCAATGCTATTTTCTCCGAATAGCACATTTTCAGATAACAACAGGGAAGTTTTTAGAAAGTCCCCAAAATTAACCCGTAAAACTGCCTGAAACCCCATATTTTTCACATTGAGAGCAAAAAAAGCCCTGAAAACTTTTATTTTCAAGACTTTGCTTTAACTTTCTACAGTATGGGGTGGAAGATGGGATTCGAACCCACGACCCTCAGAACCACAACCTGATGCTCTAACCGACTGAGCTACGACCACCATATATCACTCTTTCGCGGTGCAAAGATACAAATTTGTTCTTATATGACAAATTTTATAGCTATTTTTTTGGCTAAAACTTTTTTAAAATCGATTAATAGTAATCTTCTATCAGCCACAACTTAAATACAGGGTCTAAGATTTCTATTTTTTTACCTTGTATATCAATGATTTCCTTGGATAAAAGCGCATTTTTTATTTTTTTTAGATTGGCAGAAGCGCCCAAACGATATTTTTTCAGCACTTCTTGCGAACTGAATGCAGTTTCGCCATTCAACACCGCTTTCAAAAAATTGATTTGCGTTGTGGTTATCTTTTCTATTTGTCCGATAAACAGCAAACTAAGTTGATTCTTAATACCTTGTAAAGAGTTGTCAATAATCGCTTTCGAGCAAGCTGTTTTTGTTCGCAACCATGCTTGTTGTGCTAATTGCTGCACGTAATAGGGATGATTGTCAACCAATTGAGCCAAATATTCCGCCTGCTCGTGCGAGATTTTTTTACCTGTATCCTCAAAGCGTTTTTTTATAAATTCACCCCAAATGCTGTTATCAATTTTTTGTAAAAACAGAATATCGCCAAATTTGTAGAATGGCATTGACACATTCGAAAAAATGTCCAATAGCATGTGTCGCTTGCTGCCATAAAGGCAATAGGCGACATTATGGTGATGCTGCCAATGCGAACGAAGTTTTCGTTGAAATGCCGGATTGTCGGGGAAATCACCAATCGACTGAAACTCGTCAATACATACTATAACCTTGATTTTCTTCGAGATAGCGATATTTTCAGCGAGATTGAGAATGTCGTCCGGACTTTTTTGCAAGGCTTCCCAACCTATACCAAACGAAATTTCTGCCTGAGAATCAGGTGAAAAGGTGATTTTTGGCAAAAGTTGGGACAGAAATTCTTTCGCATTGGCAGCCATTTCTTCCCATTTACTTGCTGTGGCTTTCAAAATTTCCTTCGCAAAATGTTCGTAAAATTCCGCTTCGCTACGAACATTAAAAATGTCAAGTAAACAAACTTTTATTTTGTTGTTTTCTGTCCTTATTTTATGAGCGGCATTTTCAACCAATGAGGTTTTTCCCCAACGTCGCGGCGAAATTATCGTCGTATTTACCAACGATTTGAAATTACAAATCAGCCGTGAAACTTCTTCTTCTCTGTCTGTAAAGTTTTCAAAATCAGTTGATTTACCAAAAATAAAAGGCATCTTTTGCATAATTCATATAAATTTTCAACAAAGATAATCAACTTTTTTAATATAACCAAATGGTTTGTAACCAAAAAGTTTGTAACCAAATGGTTTGATTGCGGTTTTTATTCGTTTGCCACGGCACGATACACTAAAAAGTTCATATTTAACAAAGAATTCTTATCTTTGCAGCATGATTGATTTTTCGGAAATACCTTCGCCTGCTTATGTCATGGAAGAATCCCTCCTGCGTAAGAATCTCGCTTTAATCCGTTCCGTCAAAGACAGGGCAGATGTTGATATTATTTTGGCTTTTAAAGCGTTTGCCTTATGGAAAGCGTTCCCGATTATCAAAGAATACATCCGGCGCTCCACTGCCAGTTCCCCATGGGAGGCGCAATTGGCTTTAGACGAAATGGGTAGCAAAGCACACACTTATTCGCCGGCGTATACGGAAAAAGATTTTCCACTTATCATGGCTTGCAGTTCACATATCACGTTTAATTCGCTTTCGCAGTTCCGGCGTTTTTACAAGGACATTTTAGCTAATCCGGACAAGATTTCCTGCGGATTGCGCATCAATCCCGAATATTCGGAAATAGAAACCGATTTGTATAACCCGGCGGCTCCCGGCTCCCGGCTGGGAATTATCAGAGAAGAATTAGGGGAATATTTGCCCGAAGGCGTAGAAGGTCTGCATTTTCATACACTTTGTGAATCATCATCCTACGCATTGGAAAATACCTTGACACAGGTCGAAGCCAAATTTGGCGACTTACTCCCTCAAATCAAGTGGCTGAATATGGGCGGCGGTCACCTGATAACACGGAAAAATTATGACACGGAACATCTAATCAAACTTTTGTCGGATTTCAAAAAGAAATATCCGAATTTGAAAATTATCTTGGAACCTGGCGCCGCTTTCGTCTGGCAAACCGGCGTATTGGTCTCCTCCGTAGTAGATATTGTAGAAAACCGAGGCATTAAAACCGCCATTCTCAACGTGTCGTTTACCTGCCACATGCCCGATTGTTTGGAAATGCCCTACAAGCCGACGGTTCGCGGAGCCTGTCAGGAACCGGTGAAAGGCAAGCCGACTTACCGCCTGGGGGGAAATTCCTGCCTGAGCGGCGACTATATGGGAGATTGGTCGTTCGATAAAGAATTAAAAATCGGCGACAAAATCGTTTTTGAGGATATGATTCATTACACAATTGTTAAAACAACAATGTTCAATGGAATTCCACATCCTGTACTGTGCTTGAGGAAGACAGACAATAGCCTTGAGATTTACCGCGATTTCGGATATGAAGATTATAAAAAAAGAATGTGTTGACTTATTTTTAATTTTTTACTAACTTTGTACGCTTTATATTGGATTTTTTTTACAATTTAACTTGAATATTTATGATTAACGACCAAGTACAAAATGCTTTGATGAATGAAATCAAAAAAAGAATTCCCAAGAATTCCGTATTGGTATGCAAGCTGGTCGAATTGCTCTTTATAGAAAAGGAAGCGGTGTACAGAAGATTAAGAGGCGAGGTTCCTTTCACATTTAAAGAGATTGCGCATATCTCTAAAGAATTAGATATTTCCTTAGACGCCATTCTCGGTATTGAATTGGATAAAAGTCGCCCTTTTCACATAAAATTGCCGGATTTTGCTTACCCGCAGGAAAATGATTTCAGTATGCTCGCCACTCATATTGAATTTCTCCGGTCGATAGGCAATATGACCCATTCCGAGAAAGGTATCGTATCAAATATAATTCCGCAAGACCTTTTTACCGGCTTCGAATCTCTTTTAAAATTTATGATTTTCAATTGGAATTATCATTATGATTTAAAAAGAGTAAAAGCCTTTCATGAACTTGCGCTTTCAAAGAGATTGATGGATGCTTTCAAGGAAAATTTTTTAGAGACGAAGAAAATCAAAACTTCTTATTATGTTGTTGATAATCAGCTTATTTTATATTTCGTGAACCATGTTAAATATTTTCAAACACTCCGACTGATTGAATCGGCGGATGTTCGGAAAATAAAAACAGATTTATTTGATTTCTTGGATTATATTGAAGATATGGCTATCAACGGCTGTTTCAGGGAAACAGGAAATCCGGTTTCTCTCTATATTTCGGATATAAACATTACCTCAAATTATTGCTATATAGAAACGAATGCTACAAAATTCAGCTTGATAAAAACGTTTCTTCTGAACTCCGTCACTTCTTTGGATGAGGAAACTTTTGAAAAAATGAGAAACTGGGTGCATTCATTTATCAAGATTTCTACTTTGATATCAGCAACCGGAGAAAAACAACGGATTCTATTTTTTGGAAACCAACGGAAAATTGTAAGTGAACTATAAATATAAATATTATGTCAACATATTCAGAAAATATTCGGAAAATAAGCGTTCAAAATTTGATTGAAATGAAAAGTCGTGGCGAAAAAATTTCCATGCTAACGGCTTACGATTACGCTATGGCTTCTATTATTGATGCAGCCGGAATGGATGTAATTCTTGTCGGCGATTCCGCATCCAATGTGATGGCCGGTAATGAAACTACACTCCCGATCACCCTGGAACAAATGATATACCATGGTCAATCTGTCAGGAAAGCGGTCAAACGGGCGCTTGTCTGCATAGATATGCCTTTTGGTTCTTATCAGGGCGATTCCAAAACCGCAGTCCATTCGGCTGTCCGGATCATGAAAGAGACCGGCGCGGATGCTGTAAAAATGGAAGGTGGCATCGAAATTCGAAAATCCGTTCAAAGAATTTTGTCAGCCGGGATTCCGGTTATGGGGCATTTGGGTTTAACACCCCAATCCATCCACAAATTCGGCAACTACAATGTCAGGGCAAAAGAAGCGGCAGAAGCGGAGAAATTGATGGAAGATGCAATACTTTTGGAAGCCTTGGGCTGTTTTTCTATCGTTCTCGAAAAAATACCGGCTGAACTGGGCGGAAAAATAGCGGAAAAATTAAATATTCCGACTATTGGCATAGGCGCGGGCCCATTCGTAGACGGTCAGGTATTAGTTATACACGATATGCTGGGCATCAACAAGGACTTTTCTCCAAAATTTCTTCGCAGGTATGCTGATTTGTACGAAGTAATCAAAATAGCAGCAGAACGATATGCCCACGATGTAAAGGATGGTTCTTTCCCCAATGAAAATGAATCCTATTAAGGCTACTTTAAAACGAAAGCGAAGCCCCCTGTATCCAATACTGAGAACTTCGCTATCATCAGACTTATGAAATTTATACGCACTACAAAAGTAGATAGAATTATTTAATATCAAGCATATTTATTGAAATAAGTTTGTCAATTTTCAAAAAATTGACCCTGTTTTTTTTGCAGATATGGTTTATCTATCCTGTCTTTTTGTCTTTTTTATTTAAATATACAGACAATACCCTGTTTGCAAGTCAAATATAGCGTAAACAGCATTTGTAATTATAAAATTAATAATTTACTATTTTATTTCAAACTCAGCAATCACCGCTTCGTTTGCTGAGCTTCCGCCTGCAAAAACAGTATACTTTCCGCTTGGAACTTCTTGTTTGCTTATCTCTTCATTCCATTTTGCCAATTGTCTGATTGGAATTGAAACTTTCAATTCACAGTCGCCGTCAGCCGGAAGATTTTTTCTTTCAAAATAGCGTAGTTCTTTCAATGGCAAATCCTTTCTGCTATTCGGATATTTGATGTACACTTGGGCGACCTCATCTCCTGTCCGTTTTCCTGTGTTTTTTAATTTAATCGCACATTGAATCGTATCGCTTGCTGTATATGCCGTTTGAGGTTGTGACAGCCATTCATAAGTGAAATCAGTATAACTCAAACCGTATCCGAACGGATACAAAGCTTTGCCTTTGAAATATTTATAAGTACGATTCGTCATTTTGTAGTCTTCGAAATCAGGTAAATCGGAATCGCTCGCGTAGAAAGTAACCGGTAAACGGCCGGAAGGATTATAGTCGCCGAAGATAACATCCGCGATAGCTTTACCGGCAAATTCTCCGCCATACCAGGCATTGATGATAGCATTGACGTTCTGAGATTCCCAAGGTGTAGCAATTGCACTACCGGTCATCATTACAAAAACAATTGGTTTCCCGGTTGTTTTCAAGGCTTTTAACAAATCAGTCTGTACCTGCGGTAACAAAATAGAGGTACGGTCGCCGCCAAAAAAGCCCGGTGCATTGACCCGCATTTCTTCCCCTTCGATACGAGGAGATATACCGCCGACGTATAGAATCAAATCTACATCTTTCACTTTTTCCAATGTTTCTGCAAATGATGCCGGCGTGTCGCCGTAATATCCGATGACCGTATCCGTATAGATTTCCACATCACTACCCAATGCTTCTCTTATTCCATCCAAAGGCGTGATGATTTTCGAGGAGAACCCATTGTAATTACCCAATTGAACTTGCGGATTGTTCACATTAGGTCCTAAAATGGACACTTTCTTCAGACTGCCCTTTTCAAGAGGTAAGATTCCATCGTTTTTCAGAAGAACTATTGATTGTTGGGTCATCTTCAGCGCCAGGTCTTTATGCGCTTTTGCTTCAAGAGCTGTAGCGTCTATCTTCGAAAAAGGAACTTTTTCGACAGGATCGAACATACCTAAACGGAAGCGAATTTCGAACAAGCGGCTTAAGGAGATATCAACCTGTTGTTCTGTAATTAAGCCAATTTCAACTGCTCTTTTCAAACTGAGATAGGCTTCTTTCCCACAATCCGTATCCGTACCGTGCCAAACAGCATCGGCCGATGCAGCAGCTGCGTCCGGATGCGTTTTATGCGTTTTATAGAAATTGTCAATGGCGCCGCAATCAGAAGTTACATAGCCCTTGAATCCCCAGTCGTTGCGCAAAATATCAATCATCAGTTTGTCGCTGCCGCAACAAGGTTGCCCTTCAAAGGCGTTATATGCGCACATCACACCGGCTACATTCGCGGAAACCAATTCTTTGAATGCCGGCAGATAGGTATCCCACAAATCATAATTGCTGACCGATAGATTAAAGGTGTGCCGGTTGGATTCCGGTCCGCTGTGTACGGCAAAGTGTTTGGCGCAAGCAGCCGCTTTCAGATAAACGCTGTCATTTCCTTGTAAGCCCTGCACAAAATATTTGCCCAACAACGTTGTCAGGTAGGGGTCTTCACCATACGTTTCCTGCCCTCTCCCCCAGCGTGGATCACGGAAAATATTGATATTCGGCGTCCAGTAAGTCAAACCGTGATATATCCGGTAGTCTTTTTTTTCTTGAGAAATATTGTAAATAGCCCTACCTTCTTCGGCCGTATAATCGGCCATTTGTTGAATGGCTTCTATATCCCATCCCGCAGCCATTCCTATCGCCTGAGGAAATACCGTTACTTTGTATTCTGTACGGCCTACACCGTGTAAGCACTCATTCCACCAATTATAGGCAGGAATTCCCAAACGTTCAATAGCCGGCGTGTTATTGAGCATTTGTGCGACTTTTTCCTCTAATGTCAATCGAGAAATCAAGTCCTTTACCCGATCTTCAATTGTTAAAGAAGGATCCTGAAAAGGATATTCATAAGACGTTTTTGTACATGTTACAAATAACAGACAAAGTGCGGACAATAGCGTCCAAATAAAATTTTTTTTCATGTGCATTATAATTTATTTTGTATTTTTTACTTGCCTTTGCAAAAGTAATATTTTTTTCGCAAAAAAACCAAATAATATTTGATAACATTTTTCATCTGAAAAGAATTGTCTTTGCGGGCTTGACCCGCAATCCCTTTTTCATCCGCTTCGGCATAACTTTTGAATATGGGTTCATGAATTTATCGTTTGATTTTATATATTGACCTTTTGTCGTTTAATTATAAAATTGTACCTTTGTACACTCATTCAATAATCCAAATTATGCGACAATTTGCAGGAAAAAGTATCATTTTTATCATTATTACAGCCTTAAGTTGTAATTTGATTTCAGCACAAAAAAAAGTATCCGTTTACAAAAACGGGTGGATTGATTTTAACAAAAACGGCGTAAAAGATGTTTATGAAGACCCGGAAGCGCCTCTTGATTTAAGAGTTACAAATCTTTTATCCCAAATGACTTTAGCGGAAAAAACCTGTCAGTTGGCAACGCTATATGGGTCGGGACGTGTTTTGCAGGATTCTTTACCCACACCGCAGTGGAAAAAAGAAATCTGGAAAGACGGTATAGCCAACATTGACGAACAGGCCAACGGTATCGGCCGCTACAGGACAAGTTTATCCTGGCCCTGGACAACAAGCATCCATAACCGCCAAACCATTCAGCGCTGGTTTGTGGAAGAGACCCGGCTGGGAATCCCTGTCGATTTTACCAACGAAGGTATACGGGGACTTTGCCATGACAGGGCGACCATGTTTCCCGCCCAATGTGGGCAGGGCGCTACCTGGAACCGTGAAATGATTGCAGCAATAGCGCGTGTAACGGCTGAAGAAGCTGTTGCCTTAGGCTATACCAATATTTATTCTCCTATCCTGGATATTGCGCAAGACCCCCGTTGGGGAAGAGTTGTGGAGTCGTATGGAGAAGACCCTTATTTAGCTGGGGAATTGGGCTTGCAAGTTGTCAAAACACTGCAGGATAATCAGTTAGTTTCAACACCCAAGCATTTCGCCGTGTATTCGGTTCCGGTAGGCGGCCGCGACGAAGGTACGCGCACCGACCCGCATGTTGCGCCCCGTGAGATGCGTACCTTGTATCTGGAAACTTTCCGTAAGGCATTTGTCGACGGACACGCATTGGGTGTTATGAGTTCCTACAATGATTATGACGGGGTTCCCATCACGGGAAATCATTATTTTTTAACGGAAATATTGCGTAACGAATTTGGTTTCAAAGGTTATGTAGTTTCGGACAGTGAAGCGGTCGAATTTCTGCTGTCAAAACACCATGTAGCTTCCGATTCGGTAGATGCGGTAGCACAGGCAATCAATGCAGGACTGAATGTCCGGACGAATTTTACACCTCCACAAACGTATATTTTGCCGCTTCGCAAGGCTGTTGCAGATGGAAAAGTTACAATGGAAACCATTGATTCGCGGGTAAAAGATGTATTGAAAGTGAAATTTCTGTTGGGTTTGTTTGACAATCCTTACAAAGGAGATGTCAAAACAGTCGATAAAATCCTGCATAATCCCGAACATCAAGCTGTTTCTTTAAAAGCAGCCCTGCAATCTTTCGTATTGTTGAAAAACGAAAATAATACCCTTCCCTTGTCGAAAAACCTGAAAAAAATAGCGGTTATCGGACCAAATGCCGATGAAGTAAAAAACTTGATTTGCAGATATGGACCGGCGAATGCGCCGATTATCACCGTTTATCAAGGAATAAAAGCATATTTACCGAATGCCGACGTCCGCTATGCCAAAGGCTGTGAAATTATTGACAAATATTTCCCGGATAGCGAGTTATATACTGTTCCTTTAGACTTTGAAGAGCAAAAACAAATTGACGAAGCCGTCGATTTGGCAAAGCAATCCGAGGTTGCCGTCCTGGTTTTGGGTGGAAATGAAAAAACAGTCCGGGAAGAATATTCCCGTTCCGACTTGAATTTGACAGGCCGTCAACAACAATTGTTAGAAGCTGTCTATGCGACCGGAACGCCGGTCGTTCTACTGTTGATTGACGGGCGTGCGGCCACTATCAATTGGGCGGACAAATATATTCCGGCTATCGTACACGGATGGTTTCCCGGTGAATTTATGGGAAATGCAGCTGCACAAGTCTTGTTTGGCGACTACAATCCGGGTGGAAAATTGGCGGTTACTTTTCCAAAATCTGTGGGACAAATTCCATACGCTTTCCCTTTCAAACCGGGTTCCGATACAAAAGGCCCTGTGCGGGTTAGCGGCGCTTTATACCCTTTTGGTTATGGTTTAAGCTATACCACTTTCGAATTCAGCAAACTGCAACTCAACAAAGAAGAGCTGTATCCGGACCAATCGATAGTTGTTTCCGTATCTGTAAAAAATACAGGAACACGGGAAGGCGACGAAGTAGTACAATTATACCTTTGCGATGAGGTCAGTTCCGTAACCACTTACGAGCAAATACTCCGTGGTTTTGAGCGAATACACTTGAAGCCGGGAGAAGAAAAAAGTGTAAAATTTACACTTAATCCACAGGATTTTGGCTTATGGGACAAAGAGAATCAGTTTGTGGTTGAACCGGGTACATTTTCTGTCATGGTAGGAAATTCGTCTCGGAATATACAATTAAAAGACCGTTTCACAGTGATAAAAAAATAAAAAACGTCATTTCAATGACGAAATTACAAAAATAAATAATAAATGGAAAAATATCAAAGATTTCAGCAATTTCTTTCGGAAGAATTGGACTCCATCCGGACAGCCGGTTTATACAAGGAAGAAAGGATTATCGTTTCTCCGCAATCGGTAGCTATCGGATTGGCCTCCGGAAAAGAAACGCTTAACTTTTGTGCAAACAACTACTTAGGTTTATCCGACAATCCGGGTTTGATTGATGCAGCTATTCAGGCGATGAAAAACCGCGGTTACGGAATGTCGTCGGTACGGTTTATTTGTGGAACACAAGATTTGCATAAACAATTGGAGGAAGTTATTGCCCGTTTTTTCGGCACGGAAGATACCATTTTGTATGCCGCTTGTTTTGATGCTAATGGTGGCGTTTTCGAGCCTTTATTGAGCGAAGAGGATGCGATTATTTCGGATGCGCTCAATCATGCTTCGATTATTGACGGCGTACGCTTGTGTAAAGCGGTCCGTTATCGCTATGCCAATGCGAATATGGAAGACTTGGAAGAACAATTGAAAGCGGCGCAAAAACAACGTTTTCGACTTATTGTTACCGACGGGGTTTTCTCCATGGACGGCAATGTAGCGCCTTTGGATAAGATTGCCGAACTGGCTCGGAAATACGATGCGATGGTGATGGTCGACGAATCACATTCGGCCGGCGTAGTCGGCAAAACCGGCAGGGGAACTACCGAACAATTCAATCTGAGAGGAAAAGTTGAAATTATTACCGGAACTTTAGGGAAAGCTTTTGGCGGCGCTATCGGTGGTTTTACCACAGGCCGGAAAGAAATTATTGCCATGCTTCGCCAGCGTTCGCGGCCTTACCTGTTCTCCAATTCCATTCCGCCATCTGTGGCAGGAGCCGGCATCTACACTTTCAATTATTTAGAAAATTCAAGCGCTTTAGTAGAAAAATTACATGAAAATACGGCGTATTTTGTAGAAAAAATGAAAAATGCCGGTTTTGATATCAAGCCTACGCAATCGGCTATCTGCGCAGTGATGCTGTACGATGCGAAACTATCGCAGGATATGGCTTCCAGATTGCAGGAGGAAGGCATTTATGTGACCGGATTCTACTATCCGGTTGTTCCGAAAGGACAGGCGCGTATACGGGTACAACTTTCGGCTGCGCACAACAGAGAACAATTGGATAAATGTATTGCGGCATTTACCAAAACAGGAAAAGAATTAGGTGTTTTGAAGTAATCCGAATATGAAGAAAATACTTATTGTTGGAAGTACGGGACAGATTGGTTCAGAACTGAGCATTCGTTTGCGTTCGATTTACGGGAGAGATAATGTGATTTGCGGTTTTTACACACCGCCTTATCCGGAAGGTTTTTTTGATGCGGGGCCTACGGCAGAAATAAATTCATTGCATATTGAGCAGATAGCCGAAGCGGTGAAAAAAAACAAAATCGACACGATTTACAATCTGGTAGCGATTTTGTCGGCCACTGCCGAAAAGCATCCGAAATTAGGATGGGATGTCGGTATCGGCAGTCTGATGAATTGTTTGGATGTCGCCAAGGAATACAATTGTGCGGTTTTTACGCCGAGTTCGATTGGCGCTTTCGGCCCGAATACGCCGAAAAACCAAACGCCTCAGGATACGGTTCAGCGGCCGAATACGGTGTATGGTATAACGAAAGTGCTCGGCGAATTGGTCAGCGATTACTATTATGAGCGATGGAAAGTGGATACACGTTCGGTTCGTTTTCCGGGAATCATTTCCTCCATGACTTTACCCGGAGGCGGCACAACAGATTATGCGGTAGATATTTACTATAAAGCGGTGCAGGGAGAAGATTTCATTTGTCCCATACAAGCCGGTACTTTCATGGACATGATGTATATGCCGGATGCTTTGGATGCAGCTATCAATATTATGGAAGCGAATCCGGATAAATTGGTACATCGCAATTCGTTTAATGTCGCGTCCATGAGTTTTGACCCGGAAATGATTTACAGCAGCATCAAAAAGCAGTATCCCGATTTTCGGATGAGGTATGCGATTGACCCTTTGAAACAAAGCATAGCAGATTCCTGGCCTAACTGTTTAGACGATTCCTGCGCTCGTGAAGAATGGGGTTGGCACCCGAATTTCGATTTGGAACGAACTACGGCAGATATGATTAAACAACTGAAAATCAAACTATTATAAGTAAAGACAACTGATGTGAACAGGGAGCATTTAACTAATACCCATCTGCCTGACCAATAAGTAAACCAGCGCAGCCAGCGTAGCGCTTACCGGAATAGTAAGAATCCAGGCCCAAAGCAGGTTGATGGTGACGCCCCAACGGACGGCCGACAAACGTTTTACGGAACCGACGCCCATGATGCTCCCTGTTATTACATGTGTTGTACTTACAGGAATACCCAAACGTTCGGTGATTTGCAAAGTGATTGCACCGGCTGTTTGCGCACAGAATCCTTCGACCGGTGTTAGTTTGGTAATTTTATTCCCCATGGTTTTCATGATTTTCCATCCACCGGACATGGTGCCGATGGCGATTGCTGTGAAACAGGCAAAAGGAACCCAATCGTGAATCTCGGAAATAGTGGACAGTTGCAGCCAATGCGGTAAACTTGCCGGGTCTACGGTTGAGTTGAAAGTTATCAGGGTAATACCGATTACACCCATCACCTTTTGAGAGTCGTTCAGTCCGTGCGTAATACTCAGCCATGCGGAAGAAACTAATTGTAAACGCCGGAAAATGTGTTCTGCTTTCTTGGGTATCGCTTTTTTCGAAATATGCAGGGTGATAAGTGTGATGATTGCGCCGCCTAACATGCCAATGAGCGGTGCAACAACAATAAATGCAATCGTAATAAACAATCCGTCATGTCCCGTATAGTGAATTGAATGAAAACCGCCGTATGTAACCGCCGCTCCCGCAAGACTTCCGATAAGCGTATGAGAAGATGAAGACGGGATGCCGAACCACCAGGTAATCAGGTTCCAGATAATGGCGGCAATAATTGCCGATAAAATTACCGGCAAGGTAGCAAATTCAGGCAGAACCGTTTTGTAAACTGTGGTGGCAATGTTAAACCCAAGCCAGTATTTTGCTAAGAAAAATGCAACAAAATTGAAAAATGCAGCCCAGATAACGGCCTGTACAGGGGTTAAAACTTTAGTAGTAACTACGGTTGCAATTGAGTTGGCAGCATCATGGAACCCATTGATATAATCAAAAAGAAGCGCCAGCGCAATGATAGATAGAAGTAATACCATGATTAATTTCCAGGGTTACGCGTATTTTACGATAATGGTTTTCAAAACTTTACCTACATTATTGACCTTATTGGCCGACTTTTCCAGTTCTTGAATAATTTCTTTTAACTTAATCAGCTCGACCGGACTTATATCGCTCCGGAACAGACTTGAAGTTCCCTCTTCATATACTCCGTCGGCTTCCTCTTCCAATCGTTTGATTTCTTTGGTATGGGTACGAATTTTCTTGTCTGACTTTTTGAGATTGGACAACTCCCTGACTGCAGCTTGAATTTCAATAGCTCCTTTATTAATAATTTCAGCCAGTCGGAGCGTTGCAGGGGGAAGCGTTTGCGGAGAAAACAGCAATACTTTCTGTGCTGCACGATTCACCACATCAATCACATCATCCATCTCGTCGGTTAATTCACTGATATCTTCCCGATCAAATGGTGTGATAAACGTTTCATTCAGCGCTTTGAATATTCTTCCGGTTACTTTGTCCCCTTTGGTCTCTTCCACTTTGATAAGTTTGCAGAGTTCCGTAGTTCTTTCCCTGTTTTCCGAAGAAAACAGTTCACACAGATACTCTGTAGCGATGATTAGTATATCCGATGTTTCCTCCAATAAAGGGAAAAACTTTACGTCTTTCGGAGCAAAGATGCTTAAAATACTGTTAATTTTCATTGTCTCTGACGACTATTAAAGAGTTTTTATTACAGAATATTATTGGCTACGAAGGTACAACTTTGTCTTGTATAAACCAAAATTTTTTTGAAAAATTTAAATAAAATATAATTATTGCGATAGAAATTCAGTCAAAAAGGTTTTCAATTTCTTCCATATTCAGATTGTTCAAAGGATTGTTGGCAGTGATAAATGTTTCCGACAAACGATTTTTTTATTTTGCAATTGTATAATTTTCTCTTGCCGATTCACAATCACGATCTCAACGATTACTCCAGAAGCAGCAGTTGCTTCTTACACAACACCTTTTCTCAGCGATCTACCCGAAACCGATACTCCGTTATCGACCGATAAACCTCCGTTGGCCGTAGCGTGCACGAGGGGAAAAGCGGCTCGTTGGGCGTGTTCGGATAGTGAAGTGTTTCAAAGAGGATGCCACCATACTTGCTCAGTGCGCCGTATTTCCCTATAATATTCTGGGAAAGGTTGATACCGGTGTAGATCAGTAGTCCAGGCTCGGTTGTCCACGTTTCGAGGATACGGCTGCTCGCAGGCTCTTTCAGCGAGGCCGCTTTCGCCAGTTGTCCCGACTGATTGCGCAACACCCAATTTGCAGAGTATCCGCCCATAAGCTGTATGTGTGCATTGGGTTGATTGATCCGCTCAAGGAATGTGTGTCGGTCACGGAAGTCGAGTGGCGTACCGGAGACGGGAACGATTTCGCCTGTTGGGACGTATGCCTTGTTGTTGGGTGTCATTGAGTCGGCGGCAACGGTCAACTCGTTGTCAAGCACAGTTCCGCCTCGCCGCCCTTTCAGATTGAAATAAATGTGTTGGGACAAATTCACAATCGTCGGTTTATCTGTGGTAGCGCTGTATTCAATACGCAATGTGTTGTTGGGTAGCCAGTAATAAATGACGTCACAAGTCAGATTGCCCGGATAGCCCTCCTCTCCGTCGGGACTGAGGCGATGAAAACGGACGCCCACAGTGTCGTGGCGCGAGAAGGATTCGGCTTGCCACATCACACGGTCGAACCCTTTGAAACCGCCGTGCAGATGTCCGGGCAGTCTGTTTGGCGCTTCATTACAAGTTAATTGATAGAGGGTCGAGTCCAATCTGAAGCGACCCCCCGCGATGCGATTGGCATAGCGCCCCAACAAGCAGCCCATAAAACGCTCGGGGGCGGTTTCATATTCTTCCAGACTGCCATAACCCAATACGACGTCGTCGAGCACGCCTTCTCGGTCAGGCACAAACAGTTTGATGAGGCGGCAGCCATAGTCGATCACTTCCAGATATGCGCCGCTTGGGTTGGTCAGGCGGAAAAGCGTGACGCTGTCGCCGTCGGCGGTCGTGCCATAATGACTGCTTTCGATGCGGCTTGCATCCATTTCGCGCATAAATGTATGCGCCTTCATGATCATATTTTGTGAAATATTCATCGCCAGTACTATAAACATCATTATTTTCAATGTTGTTTTCAGATGTCGTCGTTGCGCTCTATTCCCAAATGAGGCATCAAATCCGAATGTTTTCACTTGCACATACCACAATGTTTGTAATTTTTTCATGTTACTTGTTTTTACTTGTGAAAACTCGATTTACTATTGTTAATCAAACACCACCGGCAACCACTTTGCCGGTGCGCTTTCCGTCAATCCATTGAATCCGTCGTTGATGTTTTTATCATGGAGCACGGCATTAAACATCAATCGACTGTTCTTGGCGTCGATCAATGAGGTGGGAATAGCCAACTCGGCAACAAATCCTGTGTCGTGCTGTCCGTCGTTGAACACGCCGCTGAGACCGGCTTTGCACGTGACGCCGTTGTTGTCGGCAACGAGCGTTTTAGTTGATGCGTCGTACTTCACTTTGAACTTCAATGTTTTCTCTCCATTGTTCAGCATGATGGTGAAGGCGTCGTCAGTAGTCAGCGCTTCGTCCAGACGTTCGATCAGCAGATAGGTGTTGTTGGTATCGTGTGCCAGACGGAACACCGCTTGTGAGTGCGAGTCACTTCCCAGAAAGAAGGCGTCTGTGTTGGCCGTCCAATCTGTGTTGTCGCCATCCACCATTATGGTCTTTTGAGGAATGTTGATGCGATGATTGAGCACCATTTTCCCTACCAGGATTGAACCTTTCGTTCCGCTGGTAATAACGCGCGGGCAAGCGACGGCAAGCGTATGCGAGTCATCCAAATCAGTACAGCCCCAAAAAGAGGGAGCATTTGGAAAGGGGATATTCATCACGTCGTGATCGAAATCGTCGGCCGTGGAGCCTCCCATCAGCAGAATGAAACGACCGTCGAGGGTATTGACATTGGCATTGTACGACAGCACGCTTTCGCCCGACGGGAACAATGATAAGTAGGGCGCAGCGCCAACAAACACATTCCATTGGTGGTTGACAGGACCTTCTTCGTTTTGTCCGATGGATGTTGCCCAGTTGTCGGTCGAGTTGCAATAGGAGATGCGGTATTCCGACCCTGCATAGTTCAGCCGCGCTTCGCACACGATGGCGATGGTTTGGTTATCGTGCAACAAACGTGCGCTGACCATCTGTCCGGAGAAGATTTTGACGCCATTATCATTGGTATAAGTGTATTGATGCACCACGCGAATCGGCAACTGACCGATCGGCGGCGTCCATATCTGTCCGTTGTCATACGAACGAATGATGGATGAGCCGGAGTTGTGAATGCCTTCGGTCGGATCGTTGTCGGTGAAATAAACCTGCACTTCGCCGTTGGGCAGTTGCAACAGGTATGGCTCCCAGCACGAGCCTTGATATATGATCTCTTCCGGCGTCCATGTCATGCCGTTGTCGCTGCTGCGCCGCAACATCAGTCCGCTGTCCCACGGACGGGTGTAATAACCCTGATTGTCACGGAAGCAACAAACTGCAAGGATGTCACCGTTTTGCAATACTACCGCATCAGCCGTCGCAAATACGCGCGTATCCGACCCGTGCGGATATTTGGTGAAGAAAGATTTACTCACACTCCACGTCAACAGGTTTTGGCTCAACGTATAATAGATGTTCGGACCGGTTTGTCCGTCCTGATAAAACAGAATATACTGTCCGTTAGCTAACTTCTTGATGCGTGGATAAACAGGATAAGCGCAGGCGAGTTCGCTGCTTTGCAGTTCCACATAGCGGCGGAAATCAAGTTCCAGCAGATTGTTCTTGTCGTCTTTGTGAGAATCAATCACCGTAGCGCGTGTGTTTAATTTAGTAATATCCGTGATCGTCGGCTGATTTTCTCCCGAAGTATCGTCCGGATCGTCTCCATTGCTGCCGGAGCAACATATAATACACAATGATAGCAACCAAACGGACGAATGCAGCCGGTAATAACACCCATTTCTTTTCATGGCTTTCAATTTTTATGACTTTCCTGTCATACTCTTGATAAATGTGATCTCCTCCTCGCTATACGGCATTCCGTCAAGATTAAGAATATCGTGAAACCAAACTGTAGGTTCGGGTTCGTCGGCTTTGTGACTCCAATGCACATGAAAATTGCATTTGCCCTTCACCAATCCCCAACTGATGGCGCCGATATTTTCACGTTTTAAGATGGGCATAATCGCCTCAAATGTTGATTCGGGGCGACCCATATACTCCTGACAAATCATAGGACGACGAAAACGCTTAAGCATTTTGATGAACGCTTCCATGCCGTCGGCGTTTGAGTAGCAATGATAAGTCATCACGTCGCAGTTCTCGCCCAGGAAGCTGACAATATCCATGGCAGTGTTTTTGCCCGGAATCCCCCAGATTGGGGAAGACAAGGGTTGCGACGGATTGACGCTTCTCGCCCACTTGAACACGGCACGCAGCAAGCCCATGGAATCGGCGTCGCGGTTGAAATTCTGCGGCTCGTTGTACAAACACCAGAGCAGAATCCGCGAATCATCTTTGAAAGTCGTCAGGATATCCTTGACATAGCGCTCCAATGGCGCCCATTGCGTAGAATCGTTGACAACCTCTGCTTTGGGACTTTGCAGCCAGCCCGAATTGTGTACACCTTGAATGGGGTCGGGCTGTTTACCCATCTTTGCTTCGGGTTGGGTGGGTTTGCCTCCGTTGGTGAAGAAGGAGGCGATCACTTTCAGGTGATGTTGCTCGCAAATGTCGAAGAAGCGCGACAATCGTTCTTTCATGCCATCAGGATCGACCTGCCACACCAGATCGTACAGAAAAATGCGCACCGTATTGAAACCCAAATCTTCCATCCAACCCATTTCTTTGTCGATGGTTTGCGGGTCGAACGTTTCGGCCTGCCACATTTCAATCTGATTAATGGCTGTCGAAGTGACGTAATTCGCGCCGACCGGCCACCCTTGTTCTGCATACCATGCGCTGGCCTTTTCTTCTGTCCAACGTTCACTCGTTGCGGGTTCCTGTTTGTTACCGGCACAACTGATAATACAGAAAACGGCGCATACATACAATCCTATATCTTTATTTTTCATCGCTATATTTTATTATTGGTTCATTATTCTTGCCCACAAATTGTCGGGTTTTGCATTCAGCGCTTTGGCAAAGTATTCTTGTGCACGCGCTACGTCGCCTTTGCCCAAATAGCCCAATCCGGCCATGTAGAAAGAGGAAGTATTGACTTCGGCCACTGTTTTACCCGGGCCGAATGAAACGAAAAAGTTTTCGACGTAATCAGTTGCTTCGCCCTCGCCTTGCTTAATTAAGGCGTCGAACAGCGGTGTGACGTCGGCTTTCTTGTCCAACTTCAGCATGGCCATCGCCTTCTCGTAATCGTATATATTTGTACCACCGGAAAGATTCTCGGCAGCCAATCGATAATACTTTTTGGCTTCGCTTTGCTTGCCTTGCTGTTCCAAAGCCAGTCCTGTCAGATAGTACACCTGCGCATTGCGGGCGTATATATCTTCGCGCGACAGACATTGATTTTCAGGATAGGTATCGGCCAAGCGGAAGTATTCGCAAGCTTTCGCCGCATCGCCTTTGTCGAACGCCGCCTTGCCTGCCAGTAAACAGGCATCGACATAGATATCGTGTAAATCGTTGACGCCTTCCTGGCGACTGAAGAAGTTGTCCGTCAGGTGACCGATCGCCTTGTCGTATTCGCCCTGAAAAATAGTCATCCTGATTTCGCGCACAAACGAATCATAGCGATTCTTCACCACATCGTGATGCGCAGACAACAGCTCGTAACGCTTCTGTGGTATAACGCCGCTACTCTCATAAACCTCGTCAAGTTCGGCAAGGAAGATAGGTTGCGTAGCGTCGATTGCGATGGCTTTCTCGTAATTCTCAATGGTACGCGCCGCATCTTTCAGATGGAACTTATAAGCCCACCCCAGATTGCGGTAAGCCATGGCAAAGCGCGGATTAAGTTGTATCGCCTTTCGCCAGTAGTCCATCGCCTTGTCGGGCTGCTTCTGAAACAGCAGGTTGCCCATATAATAAGATGTATTGGCCGCATCGGGCAGATATTCCATTGCTTTCTCGTAAACCTTCACCGTTTCGAGGCGAAAGGGGAAACAGTAGTCGATGGGCAGGGCGACGGCCTGCGTAAAGTAATTTTTAGCAGCCGCATTTTCACCATTCATATCGGCCAAATAACCGAGATAATACTTCACGGTGGGATACGAAGTTGATTTATCAATAGAAGACAGCAATGCCTCGGCTTCCACAGGGGATCCATTGTTGAGATAAGCCACAGCCAACTCGAGGTAGGATTCGGGCTGATTGCGCATCAGTTGTGTAAATTCAGATTGTGGACGGACGCCCAACAGGCAACTTTCGTGCACGGCATACGCATTCAGCGGATCGAACCGCAAGACTGCGATATTGATGGTGCGAGCTGCTGCTTCCTTGCCGGAAATGCGTAACAGAGTTGTTTGCAGATTGAGTGCGCTGAGGTTGCGAGCATTGGTAGCCAGCGAGGCCTCGATTTCTTCAAGCGCACGCTCATACCGATGTTGCGTGGCCGAGATCTGCGCCAACTGAAAATAGGCAGCCGATGCAAACGCATAATCCCAGGCAGCGCGATAGAGCGTATCGACGGCAGCCGGATAATTGCCTTGCACTTTCAATATCAATCCCAGATGATAGAGCGCTTCACAATCGCGCGGACGGGTGTAATCTTTGGTCAGACGACTGACGGCGCGGCGCAAGTGCATGGCAGCCTGGGCGTATTCGCCGTTTTCTCGGTAGAAAATACCCATCTGCGTGTTGCTGCGGACGTCGTTCGGATCACGCCGAAGCACTTCCTCGAAATAATCGTTGGGATTGACGAATGCATTGTGAAATTGCTTGTTGCGCAAGCCGACCAGATAACATTCTTCGATATTATTGATTTCTTTTGGTTTGAGCGGTGGTCGAACTTCATGCGGCAGCGGTTTTTCAGCGTTCTTTGGCTGTGGTGAGTAGGCGATCAACTCCTTTCCGGAGGCATCGGAAAGCGACAGTACAA
Source organism: Dysgonamonadaceae bacterium (assembly GCA_031289145.1). Lineage (GTDB taxonomy): Bacteria > Bacteroidota > Bacteroidia > Bacteroidales > Azobacteroidaceae > Azobacteroides. The sequence continues at coordinate 21,051 of JAITQA010000098.1, forward strand.
GTTCTTCTTTTATCAGGCCGGCGGCGATTGCTATCTCAGTCTGAAACGGTTGATCGGGAGCGACATCCACAATCTTTTGGAAGAGCGTCGTTCCTTCTTTCTTCTTTAAAAGAATAGTTGCCCCACGCTCACGTTGCGTAGTGTTGGCGGCGATCAGCGCTTTTGTTCCGTTCAGTTCCAGATTGAGAGCTGCGTGTTCGTTGCCTTTCTTCGCGCCATGCATATCCCGTATCCCGTACCAGTGTTTAGTGAATGTTTTCACCTCGTAGGGGTTGATCCAACTATAATCAGGCTGATTGTCGGAATATGCGCCAACCATGAGTTCGATATACGGTCCATCGCTATCGGTCAACACCTGACTGTCCCACATAGCGCCATAAGCGCCGGGGCCCCATTGCCACAACTTGCCGCCTTTCACAATAGAATGATTGCCGACCAACATCGTACCTGCTTTGCGGCTGTAGTCGTAACCGGCAATGAAATCGTCTTTTAGATCGTAGGCGAAGATCGATACCGGATCGGGATGATTCTTCCACCATGAAATGTCGATACTGTCGTTGTAATAGGGTTTTCCCAGATAAGGCTCGCGACTGATTGGCCAGTGCACAAAACTGTTTTTAGCATGATAGACTCCGAAATCGGTGCTTTCGGGAAAGATGATCTGATAGTCGTTGTTGGCGGCAGTCGATACGTTCGACCAGTAGAGAAACGAGTTTTTGTTCATGGTTTCGTTGACCAGCCGTCCCGATACTTCGATATACGACTTGCTTGGATAGAGCGTCAGTCCGATCGCCCACGACATACGCTGGCGCGGCTCGGTCTCACCGATCCAGATCGTCTTGCTGCCGTCGGTGTTCTCCGCCAGTTTGTAATCCACCGGAAGATATGACGACGCGCGGTGGTGGTGGAACACGTTGAACTCCACGCCTCCCGAAATCCACGCTCCCAGCATTCCCACGTTAGAAGGTTTGATGACGTGCTGATGATAGAAGATGTCGTAGCCATTGGTCTTGTCGATCGCATAGAGTAGGCGACCGCCGATGTCGGGTAGCACGCAGAGTTTGATATATTCGTTCTCGATATACAACGCTTTATGCACTTGCGCCGAGCGTTCGTTGGTCACGTTGTCGTTCATCGCGTAGGGATACACGCCGCGTGTCGCTCGTTGATAGGCAAAACTGCGTTCGAAACTCGGCGCTTTCTCGGGGGCGTTGACTACGTAAGAGGGTAGCGTCAATGTTCCTTCCCATATCTTTACGTCGTGCGTATTTTGCGCCGACAGTTTGACCAGCACGCTCAATAAGGCGCACGAAGTCCATATCATGATTCTTTTCATTCTTTCTTAATGATTGCGTTTATTAATGTGAATAAAGCCCAATCTCTCGTGATCAGGCTCCTTCCATCATTGCATTAGTACCCGGGATTCTGATCAGTCTCTACGTTGAAGTAGGGATTATGCAGAAACTCGTTGTCGGGGATCGGCCACCAATAAGCCGCGTCGGAAGTGATGTCGATGTTTTTGGCATACTTTACATACTCGGCCAGCTTGCCACAGCGAATCAGATCGATGTAACGCTTTCCCTCGCAATAAGTTTCGTAACCGCGTTCCTTCAACACAAGATTGATGAAACTCTCCAGGGTGTTGTAATCGGCAAGTTTTAAATCGACCGTGGCATTGGCCGTCTTCGGATCTTTGCCATACGCGCGACGGTGCACCCAGTTCAGCTTCTCCATGGAGTCGGCTGTTGGGCCATTGGCTGCACGGGCGGCCGCTTCGGCATAGTAGAGCAACAGGTCGCTGTACTTATATAGTGGATTGTCGTTGCTGGTATAGCTGCCGGTCTGGTCGGGATCGATAAATTTCTTACACAGTTTTCGCGCTACTCCGCTCACTGTCGCATTGTAGAGGTTGAACGGACGGCGCAGATCGGCTGCATCCCAATCTACGATAAACTTGTTGGCGGCCAGACTGTAGAGGCCCATCGGGCCTTGCGTCGGATTGATGTAGGAAGTACCTGTCGTGTGGCACATCCATGCGAACATGGCGCCATTCTGCGAGTTATACTTGATGTAGAATATCTCCTCTGGAGTGCCGACAATGTCAGGACCGAAAATGTTGTAGAAGTCGTCGGCTACAGTCACCGGAACGAGCGAATATTTGTTGGAGTTGATTACTTCCAACGCCTTATCGCGTGCTTCCACCCATCTCTGTAGATAGAGATACACCTCTGTCAGACAGGTCTTTGCTGCCCATTTGGATGGCCGCCCATACTGTTTGACTGCATCGGGCAGGCTCTGTTCTGCATACGTCAAGTCCGACACAATCAGATTGTACACCTCGGCCACGGTGGCGCGTGGACGGATCAATTCTTTCCAATTGGTTTCGTCAAACAGCGGGATGCCACCCCAATGCCACGTCAGGCGCAAATAAGCCAATGCCCGCAAAAATTTCAACTCGCCTGACAACTCTTTGTAACTCTGCTCCGACATATTGGCATCTTGCATCAATTCCAATATCTCGTTAGCAAAACGAACCACGCGATAGAGTATTGCCCACGTGTCGTTGATGCGCGAGATATTTGTCTGGTCAAGTCCCGTATATGACGACATATAGGCATACGAACCGCTTCCATAATTGTAGTCGGCCTGCGTTTCGTTGATCATCTGCTCATATCGGCCGAAAAGTTGGTCGCGACGTAGCTGATAGTAACAAGAGAGAATCACACTTTCTGTTCGTTCGGCATTCGTCATGAATGTCTCGACGGCGTCATATTTGGGTTCTTCCTGCAAAACATCCAGGTCTTCGCATCCCCACGCCATTATACCAATGGCTATTAAAGAGAGTATATACTTTTTCATATTCATAATACTATTAATAATTAAAACACAATTCTTACACCCATCGTGTAGCTCTTGTTGCCCGGATAGTTGTAGGCGTCGATACCTTGTTCTATCGCACTGCTACCGCCTTGTGCATTGACCTCTACATCCCAGAAAGGATATTTCGTGACGGTGAACAGGTTCTGCGCGCTCACGTACACTTGCGCTTTACGCATTCCGAGCAAACTCTCCGGCAGATTGTAGGCCAACTCAAAGTTCTTCATCCGCAGATAGGAAGCGTCATAGACAAAACGGTTGGACATACGCAGGTTGCCCGACGCAGCCGCCGTAATATTGGGGTAGGTGGCATTCGGATTGTCGGGTGTCCAATGATCGTAGAGTACTTCGCGCATAGTGCTGATGCCCCATTGGTAGTCGTGCGTCAAGGCTGCCATACTCAGCGAATATATATCGGCGCCCAGCGAGGCATACAGGAAACAACTCAACTGGAAGTTTTTGTATTTCCAAGAAGAGGTGAAGCCCAGTGTGCAGTCGGGATGGGGCGTACCGATGATTTCGCGGTCGAAAGTAGTGATGCTGCCATCACCGTCAACGTCTTTATACAGCACTCGTCCCTGATCGTCGTATCCGTCGTCAACGAAGCCGTAGAACACACCCAGCGGTTCGCCCACGCGAATGAGATGCACGAAATCTTTCATGATGACGATATCCTGTTGAGCGCCATTCATGTCTTTACCCTGGTACAGTTCGGTCACCTTGTTCTTATTGAACGACGCATTGGCAGTGACGTTCCACTCCAGCAGGCCTTTCAGAATGTCGGCGTCAAACCACACTTCAAAGCCTTTGTTCTCCATCCTTCCGATATTTTGGGTGGAGGTGGTGTAACCGCTCGAACGAGGCATTTCAACCGTGTTGAGCAAGTCTTTGGTCTTTTTCATGTAGTAGTCGGCAGTGACGCGCACGCGGTTGTCGAACAGCGAAAAGTCAACGCCCAGGTCTAATTGGGTGGTGGTTTCCCATTTCAGATTCGATTGGTAGGTGTCGGACATGCGATAGTAAGGCGTCAAGTCTTTGTTCAACACAATCGTTCCAGAAGTGATGAGATCCAGCGTCTGGTAGGGCGAAACACCTGTGTTACCCGTCACGCCGTAGCTTACGCGCAACTTCAAGTCCGAGAGAAAATCGGTAGATCTTTCCATAAACGATTCTTCGGAAACGCGCCATGCCAGGGCAGTCGACGGAAAATATCCCCACTTGCCGCCTTTGCTGTAGCGCGACGAACCGTCGGCACGCATATTAAAGGTTGCCATATACTTGCTGTTGCAGGCATAATTCAGGCGGCCGAAGAACGACAGTATCGTCCATTTGGAATAGCTCGATGAAGGCACATTTTGTTTGGCGCCCGCACCGATATTGAACACGCCGCCCGCATCGCTTTGAAACTGCTCGGCGCTCATGCTGGCCGATTTTGACACCGATTGGTCGTAGGTCATACCGGCCATGGCCGTCACGTGATGCGCCTGCACAAATGTCTTATCGTAGGTCACCGTGTTGGTGCTGTTCAGATCGACCGTCTGTGGGAAGCCCAACGTGGCCGATCCCATCGAGCCGGGATATGCAGTGCTCGTATAGTACTCGTTGCGGGTATCCATTACGTTCGCATTGCCCGACAGACGGATCGTCAGGTCGCTGATCGGTTTGTAGTCGATCGCTGCGTTGGACACGAAACCGTAGTTCAATTGCTTGCGTGTCACTTCGTTGATGTAGGCAATCGGATTCAATCCTCCGGTCAGGAAGTCGGTGCGCATCAGGCTGTAGTTGCCATTCTCGTCGTAAGGAGTGATGGTGGCCGGAGCGCCCAGGATGCTGCCGATTACCGACGCCAAGCGGTTGGTGCCTGAACTGTCGTTGCGATCCCAGTCAGTAAACATATACAGCAACTTGCCTGATACCGTTAGCTTCTTCGACAGATTCATACTGACCTGCGCACGTATCGACATCTTTTTGATTTCGTTGGCGGGGATGATACCTTCCTGATCGTAGTAACTCACGCCGAGCAATCCCAGCATCATCTCATTGCCTCCGCTGATATTGATGGAATGATTGTTGACCTGGGCTGTGCGAAACACGAGGTCTTGCCAGTCGGTTCCCTTACCGGCGGCCGCAATCTGTTCGGTCGTGTAGAAATCGTTACCGGTAGCTATCTTCTGCTGTTCATTCATGAACTGTAGGTACTCGGATCCGGTCATCAGATCGAGCTTTTTGATTTGCGAGGCAAAGCCGATACTTCCGTTGTATTCGACGTTCATCTTGCCTTGTTTGGCCTGCTTCGTCGTAATGAGCACGACGCCGTTGGCTGCCCGAGACCCATAGATCGCCGAAGCCGATGCATCCTTCAACACTTCGATGCTCTCTACGTCGGCCACGTTCAGTGTAGAAATTTGTCCGGGAAAGCCGTCGATGATGTAGAGCGGCTCGTTTCCTCCCTTGATGGAGTTCGTTCCACGAATGCGAATTTGGATGGTTGAACCGGGCATACCCGATCCTTGCTTGACTTCGACACCGGCAGCACGCCCTTGCAAGGCCGATTGCACATTCACCTTGGCAAATGAATTCATAATGTCACCTTTCACCGAAGCTACCGACCCTGTCAAATCGCGTTTCTTCACCGTGCCGTAACCGATCACAACAACATCGTCGAGACTTTTTACGGTTTCCTTCAACACGATGCGAAGCGTGGCGCCCGAAGTAGCCTTTACGCTCGTGTCGGCATAACCCATATAGGTGACGTCAAGCATGCTTCCCTCTTCGACTTCAATTGAGAACGCACCGGTTAGGTCGCTCACCGTCCTTTTCTTCTCTGTTCGCGAATAGATCGACGCGCCCACAACAGGATCGCCGTTTTCGTTCACAATAATACCTTTTACGGGGATACCTTCGGCAACGTTGGCCTCACGTCCGGTGAGGTAGATCTTGTTATCAACGATTTCCCACGTGACGCCCGTTTCTTTCAAAAGAGCAACCAGTATTTCATTCACATTAGCATCCTTTTTATTGATGCTGACCTTGCGCTGTCCCAGAATCACTTCCTTGCTGTAGGAGATCTCGACGTTGCCCACTCGCTCAAGTTCGCTGAGAGCCGTTTCGAGCGATACGTTTTCAAGATGCAGCGTGATTTGTTGCAGATTGGCTGCCGTCAATGTCGGTACAGCAACGGAAAAACCAAACAAACAAATAATAATGGCATTAAATTTTTTTTTCATATTTTTGTGTATTAAAATTAATAAGGAAATAGGGCTTCGTGTGACCGGAGGTCATATAAAGCCCTTACTTGAAGGCTAATACTTTTTCTTCTCTTTTCTCAGGTATATTTCATATCCTTCGCCCTTGTCAACAAAGTGCACGGGTGTGATCAGTTCCAGTCGATTGATGATCTTTTCGAGCGACGCGTCCTGCTCAAACCGAATGTGATAGGTGTATTTGTAGAGTTGCCGGTTGGTGATCACGAATGTTTTTCCGAAGTGACGCTCAAGCACGCACAGCATGTCTTGCAGATGTGTATTTTTGAAAACGAGATTGCCGGAGGTCCATGCAAAATAATCTTCTGTTCCATCTGAGGAGGCGATGGTGCACACACCGTCGGCTTTGGTGAACGTCACGAGCTGACCGGGCTTGACAGACTGTGCCTGGGCATCGGCCAATACTTTATTGTATATGTCGATCGAACCTTCGTTCAGGTAAGTCAGAATTTCTTTGTCCTCGGGATAGGCTTTGACGTTAAATTCCGTGCCCGTCACCACAATGTCCATACCCGTCAACTCGACGCGAAACGAACGAGCCGTGTCTTTGGCCACCTCAAAGAAAGCCTCGCCCGAAAGCGTTACGCGGCGTTCATTACCAGTAAACCGATCGGGATATTGCAGCCGCGAGTCGGCATTGAGCCAAACGATCGTTCCGTCGGACAGCACGACTTGTTGCCGTTGCGCCTTGGGTACATACGTGTTAATGATTTTCGCCACAACGTCGTCTGCTACGGGAACCGATCGAAAGATAAAGTAGGAAGACACGAGTAATATTGGTATCAGCACAGCCGCCACGCGTGCAATCCGCGGCCACAGCGTCTTCCGCTGTAGTGGCAGACGTGCTTCTATGTGTTGACGCATCCGTTCGTCCGGCGCTGCATGATCAATCAGTATCTCGCTGTTGTCGTTGATCTGTTGCGACATCCGTTGCTTCAGAAAAAGTTGCCCTTCGTCCGAAGCGAACCATTCCCGCACCTGCTGCCGTTCTTCAGGGGCGCTTTCCCCCCTGAAATAACGTTCGATAAGCTGTTTTTTCAGTTTCATTCTGTTGTACTTTATATATAGTACACATTGGGCGGGAAAAAGTATGATAGAATTTACGGATTTTTTTCCGGTCTTGAATCGCTTTACCGGTGAATACGACTTTGAGGCCTTGTATCTTCAATGGACCGTGAGTTGATCTACAAAAGAACACAGTCGGCTAACGGCTGCTCATCATGTTTTTCCTCAATTCCTTGATGATTTGATTGTATTGAAACTTCACCGTGTTCTCCGAAAGGGTCAGTCGCCTGGCTATTTCGGCATTCAACAGTTCGTCGTCGATTTTCATTTCGCAGATGCGACGACGTTGTGGTGATAATTGCGCGATGGCTTTGCGAAGTGCCTTTAGCACGTGTTCTTCGTAGACAGGTTCGGCGTCCGGCGCATCCGCAAGGTCGTTGGTCATTGCTTCGTTGACTTCTGCATAGTCGCGAGCGTGGTCACGCAACTCATTGAGTAGATGGTTCTTCATACTGGTGAACAGATACTTCCGCAGATGCCCGTCTTCATTGATAGCCGTCCGCTTCTCCCACAGCTTGAGAAAGAGCCACTGCACACAATCTTCCGCCCACGCACGATTTTGCAGATAATGAAAAGCGAAGCCATACAAAGATCCGTTGTATTTTTCCCACACTATGGCAAACACCTTTCTGTCACCATGTTTCAGGCCTGTTAACAAAGATTTTTCGCTATCCATCTGCGCTTGGGCGTATAAATTCAGTCAAAAAGGTTTTCAATTTCTTCCATATTCAGATTGTTCAAAGGATTGTTGGCAGTGATAAATGTTTCCGACAAACGATTTTTTTCCGCTTGTAGCCATAAAATTTTCTCTTCAATCGTATCGTTGGAGATGAAACGGTAAACCATCACCTTTTTATCTTGCCCAATGCGGTGCGCTCGGCTCAAAGCCTGCATTTCTGCGGCCGGATTCCACCAGGGGTCAATGATGAATACATAATCGGCAGCTGTCAGGTTCAATCCTGTCCCGCCTGCTTTCAGGGATATGAAGAAAGCATTCACGTCTTCATTTTGATTAAACCGGTCGATTTGCGCTTCACGGTCAAGCGTTTGTCCGATGAGCATGGCATATTTCCAGTCTCTTTCATCAAATGTTTTTGCTAATAATTTAAGGTATTTTACAAATGAGGAAAAAATCAAGACTTTATGCCTGCTTGCTTTTATATTTTCTAAATAAAGGATGATTTGGTCTAATTTTCCCGAATCGCCTTCGTATTCCGGATAAGTCAGGGCGGGATGGTTGGAGAGGAGCCGGAGACGGGTCAGGCTTTGCAAAGCTATCAAGTTGTTTTGCAAGAAAAGTTCCTTGTTTTCCAATAGCTTATTGCGAATACTGTTTTTTTCTGCAATGTATATTTTTTCCTGCTCTTCGGTCATATCGCAATAAACGACTTCTTGCGACAAGGGTGGTAATTCCGGCGTTACCTCTTCTTTTGTCCGGCGAAGCAGAAAAGGTTGTATCAGTCGTAGCAGGGATTCTTCGGCCTGTTTGTTTTTCTCTTTAATAATTTTGTTAATATAACGGTCCTTGAAAAATGACAAACTGCCCAATAAGCCGGGATTGATAAAATTGAATTGTGCCCAGAGGTCTGACAGGGAGTTTTCTATCGGCGTCCCGGTTAAAGTCAATTTGTAGTCGGAAATCAGTTTCTTGACGGCATGGTAAATAATGGAATCGGGATTTTTGATGTATTGGCTTTCATCTAAAACGATATAATGAAAAGGATATTCTGCCAGATAATCCTCATCGGAGCGGACCATTCCGTACGATGTGATAATCACTTGATAAGGACGGAAGAGGTCTTCTATCTTATCCGGTTTCAGTCGCTTGACGCCTGCATGGATATAGGCTTTCAAATCCGGTGCGAATTTTTTCAGTTCGTTTTGCCAGTTATGCAGCAGGGAGGTCGGAGCGACTATTAAGGATGCCGGGGTATGGGGCGTGGAATAAACGGATACAAGCAAAGCAATTGTCTGAATGGTTTTCCCAAGGCCCATATCGTCGGCCAGACATCCGCCGAAATTCATTTTCCGGAGATGTTTCAGCCAGTAAAAACCCTCTTTTTGATAAGGCCGCAGCAGGACGTCCAATTGTTCCGGAAGGAAAGCGTGTTCGACCGGCGTTTGTTTGAATCGTTCTAAATCTACGCTTCGTTCATCAAGGAAAAAGGATTCAATAACATCATTTAAAAAGTGGGCATGTATTTTCTTCAAGCGAATTCCGGCCTTGCTGTCTTCCGCATATAGAAAAAGTTCCTGATAACGTTGGAACCATTCTTCCGGCAGGATAAAGATGCTTCCATCCGGCAGGACATATTCCGGATTCCCGTTTAGAATATGTTTCCGAAAACGATTGAAAGGCAGTTTAAAATGCTCAAAAACCACTTCTATTGCCAATTCGAACCAGTCGATTTTTTCAGTTACTGTCGATTGCAGGCTTATTTTACCTTGATAATAGCTTTTTTTTGTATGCTGTTCAATAAAAAAATCTTTCAGGTCGTCGTAATGGCTGTTTATCCAGTCAATCAAACCATAGCGTTGCAGGATTTCCGGATTCCGTATCAGGTAAAAATGATTTTCTCCTTCCTGCCGTAAATCCATATTGACTAAGCGATTAAACATAACACTCTCCCATTCCGGATCCCGGTCGAACCAGCAGATATTTTCTGTTCCGTCTGTTTCTTCCAAGTTGACCACCCTCCTCTTTCGCTGATTTACCGTAGGCAGAAAACGTTGGTTGCCATACCGGAAATACAGGGAGAGTACCAAACTGGCGTAGAAATCTTCTTCTAATACTAAAACGGCTTGTTTTTCCGGCTGTTTTTCATTCATTTCTATGCCTTCAATCCGCACTTCGTATTTGGGAATGGTTTTCAGGACGAATTTTTCGATATACAATTTTTCGGAAGACGCCGGTACATCAATATGCGTTTTGGTAAAAAACGGGATTAATTTTTTGGCATCAATATTTTCCACGCAGTGAATTTTATTACCCAACAGGGCAATACAAGGTTCGTGCGACAGAATTATCGCCGGTTCCTGTTGTAATAGAATTTCTTCCTCGCCATTGGTCAAAGTGATAAAGTAGCGCAAGCCCTTTTCGTCTTTGATGAAATTGAACAAACAGCGGCTTGTTTCCTGTAGCAGTTCGATTCGGTTGTGTGCATAAACCGTCCGGCTACCGGCTGTTTCACGGAAGAAAACAGGAATACCGGTTTGCTTGGCAAAATTCATAATTTTGGGACAATTTTTTTCGATGCGGGGTCGAATCAGATTGTCGATAGTATTTTGCGCAATCTTCGCCTTGTCTTTTTCGCGTGAATATGCTTTTAACAATGATTCGTCCGAAACTTCATTCACCGCTTTCATCAATGCGATCACCTCCGAAGAGGCTCCTTTTTCGATTTCTTCCTTATTGTTGGGGAGTCCTAAAATCGTGTAGCTTCCGCTATCTTGTGGGATAGCCGAATAGAGATTGATTTTCCATCCGAATTGCCGGTGGTGGGTGACTACTAAAACTAATTTATCATTCACAGGTGTATACATTCTAAATAAACGTTATGCAAAGATACGGTATTTTGTGGAAAGAATCTCCATAAAAGCGCTGAAACTAATGCTAAATTGGACAATAAGTCACTTGTTTCAGCGTTATTATCCCTGTGAAGCGTTTTAAAATGAATAAAAAAACAGGCAGTATCATCGTCTTTCTGTTGTGCGGATGTAGTCTTTTTGCACAGAAGCAGCAGGTGAAAAATCAGCCGTATGGTGATTATAAATTGTATCACTTTGGGATTACCATAGGCTTGAATTTTCAGGATATGCTGTTGACAAATACCGGTCTTGTCGGCGAAGACGGGCAAACATGGTATGCTACTATTCCCAATTACTCGCCCGGATTCACAGTAGGTCTGATTGCTGATTTATATCTCAATCCTTTTATGAATTTGCGTTTTACGCCGACTCTTTCGTTTGGCGATAAAAATTTTGAGTTTGTAGAGCAAGATTCGGACGAGCGTTTCAAAACAGCAGTTCGTTCCAACTACTTAACGGCGCCACTTGATGTGAAATTTCGTTCGATGCGTCTCAATAATTATCGGCCTTATGTGTTTGCCGGTGTGTATACAGCCCTTGACCTCGGACGAAAAAAAGACGAAGTGTTACTGATGAAACCGATGGATTACGGTCTCAGCATCGGTTTGGGTTGTGATTTTTATCTTCCTATCATCAAAGTGATTCCGGAAATACGGTTCTGCTTCGGTCTGGGAGACATATTTGAAAAAGACCGTTCCGATTTGACCGACCTGAGCCTGCTTAAATATCCGAATGCGCTTTCTAAAGGGCGTTCACGGATGATTATGATTACATTTAATTTTGAATAACGACTTTCGCATTTGTCATTTTCAATGGTCGTTTAAAGCCAAAGAAAAAGGGAATTCTCACGAACTCCCTAATCCAATCTTTGTTAACCTTAAATCTAATACTATTATGAAAAAACCACAGCACAAAGATAAGGCTATATCTTATTCCTGCCAAATTTTTTTTAATAAATAGTGTTAAATTTTTTATTTTTTGTGCTAATAATTTTTAATAGCAACTTTTTTCCTACTTTATTCTGCTTTTTTTGTGTCGGATTTGTTTGTATTTGTATCTTTCCCTTTCAGCACATTCGGTATGCCGGGTATGGTTTTCATGATATCCGTCACCGGAGCGATAGATGAAATCAGTCCTGTGAGTAAGTTCGTTAGCGTACCGCCCTGGGTGGTATCCATCACATTGACATGGCCGAGGTTGATATGTTCGAAGGCTTTTACCTGTTCGGCGGCAATATCTTTCCACTGGTCGACCATTTTCCATTGGATAGCGACCTGCGGGTTATTTTCGGCCACGCGCACCATGGCTTCAAATCCTTCGGCCTGCGCCATCAGAGAAGCTTTTTCGGCGGCAGCCTTGGCCAAACCTTGTTGTTCGATAACTTTAGCATGTGCCAGACCTTCAGCTGTGATGGCCTCTCCCTTACCTTTACCTTCGGCTGCAATAGCGTCGGCAAGTCCTTGGGCTTCTATGCGTTGCCGGTTGGCATTGGCTTCGGCCTCTTTTTCCAATTTCAGCTGATAGGCTTGCGCATCAATCAGTTTTTGTTGTTTGGCTATTTCGGAGGGAACAATCTGTTCGGCTTTCAGGGCGGATTCGGTGCGTTTGGCGCGGGCTTCTTCAGCTTCTTTGCGAGCAAGTTCCTTGTTTTTCTCAATTTCCGCCTTGGCCCGTTCATCGGCCGACAAGGCCAAACTCTGCGATTCGGCTTTGATAACTTCCAGTTCTGCATTGGAGATAGTCACTTTTTTAGCAGCCTCAATCTCTCCGATACGCGCCTGCGAATTGAATTGCGCTACGCTGACATCCCGGTTCTTTTGCGCTTCGGCTACTTTCGAATCCCTTTCCGATTCGGCTTGCGCTACCGAAATACTTTGGTCTCTTTGGGCGTTGGCGATGGCAATCATCTCTTCTTTTTTCGTTTCGGCAACCGAAGCATTTTTGATTTTCAGCTGTTCGGCAACCTTGGTTTCTCCTTCGCGTTCGGCGGTAGAAATTTCCACATTGGCCTGATTGATGGCTTTCGCCTGGTCTTTTTTACCCAAGGCCACAATATAACCGGCTTCATCCTGTATATCGGTGATATTGATATTGATCAGGTATAAACCTATTTTGCGGAGTTCGGTATCAATAAGTCCTTTGGCTTTCGCTAAGAACTCGTCGCGGTCGGCGTTCAGTTTTTCAATGGTCATATCGGCGATAATCGTTCTCATCTGGCCGTAGACGATGTCTTTCACCAGGTCTTCGATTTCGGGACGTCCCAAGCCCAGGATTCTTTCGGCAGCGGCCTGCATCACATCCTGTTCGGTACTGATACCCACCGTTACGGTGGTAGGCACATCCACCCGGATGTTTTGTGAAGACAAGGCTTTTTGCAGGTTACAATCGAATTGGAGCGGTTTCAATGACATATAGGCGTAGCCTTGCAGAACCGGAACTACAAAAGCCGCTCCTCCCTGAATACATTTCGACGATTTGTTGCCGCCGGTTTTACCGTAAATAACTAAAATTTCATCGGATTTACACCTTCTGAAACGAGACAAAATTCCAATAAGGGTCAGAATTACCAGGACTACCAAGGACCCGATAAGAATAAAAATATTTGAATCAAGCATATTATAAAAATTTAGATAATAAAGTCAACGGGATATACTAATTTCCGGGTGCCGGAAACCTTGATTTTCTGGCCTTTTTCGAAGCTGCTGCCATCGGGACATTCCAAGGTAATCGTGACAGGCCGACCTTCCAAACTTACGAATACCTCACCTGTTTTCATATTGTTGTCCCAAAAATACACCTCGGCCTCCATTTCTTTTATTTCATTGGTGTACTGCATGGTTTGCTGCAATTGCTCAAAGACAAGTTTATAGAGATAGTACAGTACTGCCACAAAAATAATGCCGGTGAGCACACCAACACTTACAGAAAGGAGATTGACTGTTTCCATCAGCGTTAATACCAATGAGAAGCCGATGGAAAAATGAATCAGCCCTTTGAAAGAAATAAAATCACTCAAAAGGAACCCGGAACCGACGTCCACGTCGGTATCCATGTCGATATCGCCGAAAAAAAGAGAGCCAATCGTACTGAGTACGAATAAGGCGGAAGACACAATCAATAGAATTACATACCAAGCCATAGCATTTAAATTTTAATGTTTTTCACTTTTACAAATAATTTGAACTGTTTCGCTATGCAAATATAAGGATTATTTTTTGAATAAAACAAATTTTTTTATCGTTTTTCGATAAAAAAATATTGAAAAAAGAAATATTGATGAAAAATTAGCTTAACCGCAGGTTGAAACTTGCGGTTAATAAAGTATCGTCCCGTGCGGGACAGGGGTACGCATTTCATCAATTTTTAGTTTTTACCTTTTAGTTTACAAAAAAGGCTGCCCCATTTTATCAATGGAACAGCCTCTTTCATTACGATTACAGTTAACTTTTTTCTATTTCGTTAACTGCTGCGGTATTCTGGGCGCTGTAAGGATAGCGCCCAACTGTCGAGCGCCGACAGCGCCCATTCCGTAAGCCACATTATTCATTGAAGTATTATCAGCATTTATATTTGCACCTGTCGTCAGAATCGTAGTTGCGGTACCTCTGGCTACAGTTGTAAACACCGTTCCACGAGGAATCCCTGTCATATTTATTGGCGCCCAAGTGCTATTAAGGTTGGTTACTGTGTTGTTTCCAACCTGTCCACTGGTGTTTAATCCTGTTCCGTATACCCCCGTTGTTGTAATTACTTGCAAACCACCGTCAGCAGTAGCGACACCATATCTTTGCGCCGCAACGTAAATGATTGAATCTGTCGGTCCAAGGTACGGAAAGTTGTTAGCAATAATAGGGTTCTGATTATTAGTGGTTAGCCCGCCGTGTTTATTGGCAGCTCCCCAAACATATAATCTTTTTCTATCGTACGAAATGGCTGCACTTGCCCGAGTGCCCATTGCTACCATATATACGGAATCACTGGCGGGCATTGTTACCAGAGCAGGTGTAGATTTGCTGGTGGTGCTGGTGGCCGTTCCGTTCGCTCCAACTGCATAACCGCTACCTACGCCCCAAGTATAGAGCCTTCCTCTTTTGCTGACAGCGCCGGCGGTAGTCCCCGAAGCAGATATTTGCACGATTGAATCACCAGCCTCAAGGCTAAATGGGATTTCTGCCCAGGTAGCAGACGCAGCAGTTCCTCTTCCTGTACCAGCGGTTGTAGTACCCATCGCACCACCCACACTATACACTTTCCCGTCATCCGTCAGCACGTATGTGTTTGTAGTTGATATTTCTACCTGAACGGCAAAACCGAAACGACTGGCTTTGCCCTCAGCATTCGCGACCTTTCTGCCGAATATCGTATCAATGTAAGATTCAGTGGCATTGTACGTCGTAACAAGGGTAGGCGTACTTGTATTACCGGAATTTCCCAAATTGACACCGGTACCGCGGTCAGGCAAGCCTGTACGATAGCTGTCATCCAATCCCCATGTCCATAACTGTCCGAGCGTGTCCACAGCCGCTGAGTGTGAAGAGCCTGCCGCTACATCCACAACCCTTCGCGCAAAGATAAGCGTAAAAGTCGACATATTAGAGGCTCTGCGTCCAATCCCGGTGCGTGAATTCGAGTTGATGCCTGCTGCATATACAGCACGGTCGTCTTGCCCTATACACAGGGTGTGTTGCGGCCCTATTGCGGCAAACTTTACCTGAAAATTGCCGCCAACGCCTACAAGTTTCTCTACTGTTCTATTAAAGCCTGCTTCGTCGAGCAAGGGACCTGTCCACCCGTGTTTGGCGGTCTTCATGCGAACGCCGTGCGTGGTCATATCGTACACTAAAGTTCCCGGAATGACGGTATCATTCTCATAACCGCTTACTACATCTGAAACGCTCTCCACTTTGGGTAAAACAATACCCCAGGTATTGCTGAGGCCTTGGGGATTATTTACATCCAGCACGCCGCGAGCCACAGAGTCTTTTCCTATCGAAACCTGAGCCGATACCCCAATGGAACCGATCATGAACAGGGCGAGGAATAAGTATTTGATTCTTTTATTGAAATTCATATTATTTATTTTTTATTAAAGTTATTTATATCACTCTTTCACAGACCCGAACACCCTTAAACTTACCGCTCCTGTATTACCTATCATTTTATTAGTAGTATAAGTAGAACCGTTATTCCCCGAACAGTAAGCCGTATAATGGGCAAAGGTGCCATATTCGGTATTTATACCGGTAGTAATCAATGTCGCATGTAGACCAATGTCGATACCTGTAACATGTGTACCCGCATAGATACCATGGTCTTGTACCGCTGTAAATACTAAGAGTCTACGTTCTCGTTCACCGGTAGTTTGGTTTATTACGCCTAATTTTCCTGCCCGAGTAGCAGCAGTTCTGCCATTATAGCCTACAATAGTTGCACCAAGCGTATTGGTGCGACCCGTACTGTTGGCGCCATTGTTTTGCCCTGTTGCATAGAGATTGCCCAAACTGGTAGCAATAATCATGGCTGCGCCATCGTAGCCTACCTGCCGCCAACGTGTTACACCAATAGCTACTATCTTCTCACCTGGTGCAAACGTAACAGTAGAAAAATTTACCGGTACAGGAGTGAGTACGCTCTCTCCCAAACCGATTTCAGTACGTCCCCAACGGTACATCCTTAGGCTGTCTTCCAACAACACCGCACCGGCAGAGGCTGTTACTACAATTTTACTGAAACGCTGTTCTTCCACCGGTAATCCGGTAAAGCTGATTAGTGTAGGCGTAGATCTGTAGGGGATTCTGCCGTTGTTAAAGTTATTGTAGCCGCTGCTGGTTGAGCCGTCGCCAATACCGCCCCAAAAATTGTATCCCCAGGTATAGACTTTGTTACTTTCTGTAATCACACCGGACATTGCGCCGCAATGGGCGATCGCTTTCACTCTTTCTCCGCCGGGTATATTCACCTGCCGAAATTGAGTTTGAAATCCCGAAGTCTCTCCGTTTCCGTTCCGTCCGTATTCATTATGACCGCACATCCATACAGTGCCGTCTTCCAACAATACCATAGAGTTGACCCAGCTTGCCTCTACCTGTACAGCCTTTCTATCGGGATTGGTAGGTAATCCCAGCACTTTTTTCGGTTTCTGGGTGTAACGAGTGGCTGCGGTGTAAGCGCCTATACCTTGTCCGTTACGTCCGCCCTGATTAGCTCCCCACGAATAGACCTCTCCATTTGCAAGTAGCGCCAAGCCGTGCCCCTCTCCTTGAGAAACATCTATCGCCTTCTCTGCCAAAATTATCGTCCACGAATCACTTCCGGCAGTAGTTCCCTTTCCTGTACGGTAACCGGTGTTAGTACCGGCAGCATAAACGAGCGAGTCGGGATAGCGTATTGCCAAAGAGGAAGTAGTTCCGATCGACGCTTTAAACATTTTAAAGTTCGTACCGCCCATCATCCGGAAGTTGATGCTGTCTTGAATCAGGGTCTCATCTACGATAGGCAACGTCCAGTTGCCGAAGCGATTCGACCGCTTCACGCGTAGTCCGTCTTTTGATTCGTCGTACACGATTGTACCGCCTGGAACGTCTAACGTGCTATCCGGCACCAAATAATCCTCCTCTACTAATTGAGGAATGTCTTCATCATCGTTTATGGTATAACTGACGTGGAGTGGCGAAAAGTCGCCCTTTGGCTTGACTACGCCGGGTGAAACTATGGCCTTTGGATGCGAAATGCTTATTCCTGTAGCGCCTTCTTCTGGTCTGTAACTGGCTGTGTCAGCCGATTCTACGCGAGGCAACACCAATCCTTTTGTTGCGTAGCCTGTTGCGGGATTGAGGTCCAAAGCGCCCTGCGGATTCTCTGTTCCGCCAATACCTACCTGCGCCATTGCCAATGCAGGCATTAATGCCAATATGATTAATATTTTCTTCATCATGCTATTTTTTATGATTCGTTTTTTTTCAATTATCTTTTAATAAAAACCGGTATAGGAAGCGTCGTTGCGCCTGTGTTAACAGCGCCCAACTGACCGTATTGCGTATTTCCCATCCCAAAGCCGTAACTTCCGCTCCTCGTTAGAGTTCCACTTCCATCGTCTTCTTCAAGAAGCGTTTGTTTCATCAAACTGTGGTGAACGCCTATAGATACCTGGTCGAATTTCGTGCCCTCAAAAAACGCCTTATCATAAATAGGATAAAAACCGTTAGTAGTTACACCACGTACACCGCCCGTAGGTGAAGGCGAAAAAAATGTGGGGCTGTCGATAGTGGCGCTGTTGGAGCCTATAAAAAAGCCCAATCCGTACCTGTCCGTGTAGGCAGCCTGACTAGTAACTTGAGCCTGAGTTGTGCCGGCTGTTCCGTTGTGATTTCCTGCGGCATATACGATGGAAGGACCTGTACCTTCACTGGCGCTATTTTTTTGGGTAATCACAATTGAACCGCCTAAAGTACCAGATCCGAGAATTGCACCACTGGCGCCGGTAGTTGGATCGGTAAAAAAGCGTGTAGCCGCAATATATACGATTGAATCGGTGTTAGCATTGAAACCTTGACTTTGTAGCATATTGGTTACATCTTCAGGTATGACCGCAGCGGCGCCGCCTGCGCCCCAGCCTGCTCTGGCGCCCCAGCCGAAAAGCTTTTTGCCGTCTTCCGAAACAGCCAAGCCGTGAGAAGAACCCATTGCCACCTGCTTGATCCTCGTATTATCCGGAAAGGCTAATTCTTGCAGCGCCAATACTACGGTACTGGTGCTAGGATTAATAGGATTATTTCCCAAGCGTCCAAATTGTTGATTACCCCAGGTATATACCTTTCCGTCATTGGTGACAGCGGCAGCCGAAGCGCTCGACAGGGCAATGTCCTTTATGATTTCGGTTCCAAAATTTATTTTGAAAGGGCTTAAGCCGACAACACTTGTCGAAAGATTAACTAAGCCACGAGATCCGCGCCCGAAAGCCCATACTTTTCCCGTATTCGATAAAACGAGCGAACTTTCGTGGCCTGCTTCTACGCGGATAATCGTGTCGTTAGGCACTTCAAACTGCGGGAATGTTTTCACGTCAATACGCATGGGAAACACATAGTCCACCGCGGTATTGGTAAGCTGGTTTGAATTCGCTGTTTTTCCATAAGCGCCGTCGCCCCAACCCCACAATGTACCATCATAGTTCACACTTATAGCATGTTTGTAGCCGGCAGAGATATCGCGTGTCCGCTGTGCCAGTATCAAACGGAAAGTGGTGGTATAGCCATCAGTAGAACCGATACCGGTTTTTCCGCTCTCGTTTGATCCCGATGCATACACTGATTCGTCTTCATCTCCGATAATCAATGAAAAGTTAGAACCGGCGGAAACTTTTTTTACCCTTACATTCAGTCCGCCATAGATATCAAAGTCGAAAATATTGTCCAAAGCGGACATTTCAGAGAGGATACCGGACCAACCTTCTTCGGTTTTTACCCTGATACCGCCGGGCACGTTATTATCGGTTTTGTCTTCAATTGAGTCGGGTACGGTAAAAACTATCGTACCTTCCACCGGCTCTCCGCCGGTAGGCGTAAACACATGGATTACCGAATCTACTTTCGGCACTATCATTCCTACATTGCGAATGGTCGTGCTGTCTGTTTGACCGTTCTCAGCCACATACTGTTGCTTCCCTTGCAGGTGCAAATAGCCCTGGGGCCGGGTAAACGGAAGACTGTCGTAAGTCTGCCCGCCAGGCGTTCTTTTTCCCAAACTTACCTGCCCAAAAACCGCCGCTGAACACAACAGCAGACAAGACAAGACCGAAACTTTTAAAAAGTTATAATTTATTTTCATTATCTTATGAATTTATTTAATTAAGTTGTTGAAATTTTTTATAGTAATTTACTTTGGTACAGTTATCTTTTCACTGCACCCATTCGTAATTTGTAATTTTTAATTAAAAAGAGGTGGCGGCAGGTTGCCGTATTGGAAAACGTATCCGCGTGCGGTAGGAGAGGCTATACTTGCGATTGCCCCGACAGCCATAGCGGTACGGATTGAACTGTGGTAGTTATAGTCATGTGTTTTTGTACAAAGTATTTTACCTGCATGGGTCGAAGCGGGCACCACTACGGCAAGGATATTGGCGCTGCCGAATACAAGGGCGCCCTGCGAATTGTCGAAAGGAATCGATTGAACTTTGACGGTTTCGTGATGGGTGGCTACAGGCTCTTGTTGCGGCTGTTGTTCTGCCTGTTGCTTTGTTTTTTTAGGAACAGCATGCGAGACCGTCGGCGGCGCTGTTGCCTCTTCCTGCACAAAAATATACTCCAGACCGCTAATTGAGGCTTCATCCGCAATATATAGTAACTGCTGATGCTGAAGATTTGTTTCGTTAACGGGTGTTGTGGGTGCAATGCTTGGTTCGGTCGGGGTCTCTATTGGCGAGGTTTCTTCGGAATGATGGATATGGATATACTCCATTCCGGTAATTTTTGTGCCGTTTTTTGCAACATAGATTATATCTTCTGTCGCATTTGCGAGCTGCAAAGAGAGCATAAACAGCCAAAACAAGCACAATAATTGAATATACAAACAACGGCATAAATCTCTGAAAATCAAAGACTTTTTACCATACTGCATCGCAACATTTCCGGATGCGGCAGGAGCAAAAACATTCATACCTGTTTGTGTCATTATTACCTTAATGCATGTATTCGACACTACAAAGGTAACATAATATTTTTATTAACAAACAAATTTATGACAATTTTCGCCTGCTATGTATTTATTTTTTCATTTTAATTCAATTTTGGTTCGTATATCTGTCAAAAGCTATACATTTTTTACTGCGCTTCGTATTTTCAGCAATTTTTCCAACAACTGTTCCAATACATCCAAAGGCAGCATATTGGCGCCATCCGAAAGCGCTTTGGCGGGTTCCGGATGCGTTTCGATAAAGAGGCCGTCTGCGCCGACAGCTATAGCCGCTTTGGCAATCGTTTCAATCAGTTGCGGCATGCCGCCGGTAACGCCCCCAGCTTGATTGGGTTGTTGCAAAGAATGGGTAACATCCATTATGACCGGGTAGCCGAAAGCCTGCATTGCGGGAATGCTGCGAAAATCCACCACCAAATCGGTATAGCCGAAGGTGGTTCCCCGTTCGGTCAGCATCACTTGGTCGTTCCCGCTGTCGATTACTTTTTGTACGGCAAACCGCATGGCTTCAGGCGATAAGAACTGGCCTTTCTTGATGTTGACGATTTTATTCGTCCGGGCCGCAGCCGCCAATAAATCGGTTTGTCGACAAAGGAAAGCGGGAATCTGGAGAATATCCGCGTATTCGGCGGCTTTTTCCGCATCTGTTGTTTCATGAATGTCCGTCACCACCGGAATGTGGAAGGTATCCCGCACTTTTCCCAGGATTTTCAAGGCTTTTTCATCCCCAATACCGGTAAACGAATCCATTCTCGATCGATTCGCCTTTTTGTACGAGGCCTTGAAAACATAGGGAATACCGAGTCGTTCGGTGAGGGCGACTATTTTCTCTGCGATTTGCAAAGCCATCAATTCGTTTTCGACTACACAGGGGCCTGCCAGTAAAAAGAAAGCCGCTTCTGTTTTCAGATTCTCTATTTTCATTTAGCGATTAATTTTAATTATCAGGCAACAAAGGTAATCATTTTTATTTTGTTGGGAGGTGAGTCGACTAAGTGGGCGAAGCGAACGCATGGAGAAGACATCCTCTGCTAATCGTTACTTATTGAAAATTTTTATTACTTTTGCACACCTATATATAATAATGTGTATGCTTGAACAGGAATTACAGTGGGAACGGGCGCTATTCTTTTTCCTGAACGGAAGTGAATCGGCGTTTTGGGATCGTTTTTTTTATTTATATTCCGATAAATGGATTTGGCTCCCGTTTTACGGCTGCTTTTTGGGTGTATTTTTTTACAAAAAGCATTGGAAAGAAGGATTTTTATTGGTTTTAGCCTCCGTTTTGCTGATTTTACTTTGCGACCAGATTGCCTCCGGGGTTTTCAAGCCGCTTTTTCATCGTTCTCGGCCGACCCATCATCCGGATTTTGCGATGCAGGTGAAAACCGTATTGGGTTACCGGGGCGGGCGTTATGGTTTTCTGTCCAGCCATGCGGCCAATGCTTTCGGTTTCGCCGGTTTCACCGCCCTGATTTTCCGGAACAAATGGTTTTCTGTGATGATTTTTTGCTTTGCGACGATAAATGCCTATTCGCGGGTCTATCTCGGCGTGCATTTTCTATCGGATGTGGTAGGCGGCGCCTTGTTAGGTCTGTTTTGTGCTTGGATAGTCTTTGTCCTGTACCGCTTGACCCGACAAAAATGCTTGCGCCCGGAAACCGGGTTATTTTGCTTCCCAAAACCGGAAATTCGTTTTCTTTGCCTGGTTTATTGTCTATTTATTATAGTTTTATTACTATTTAATAATCAGCTGTTTACGGCTATTTGAAAAAATTAATTTCAAATTTTGACATTTATTTTATAAAAAAAAATTGGTAATTATAAATTTTTTGTCTAAGTTAGTAGCCTGATTTATAAATAAATTTTTTTATTAACATACTAAAAAAAACAAATATTCAACCATGAAGACAGTAACATTTAATGAGCTTCGTCGGATCAAAGACAGTTTGCCCGATGGTAGTATGCGTCAGATTGCCGCAGAGTTAGACCTTTCAGTAGAAACGGTAAGAAACTATTTTGGCGGATTAAACCATAGTGCGGGCAGCAAATGCGGCATTCACATCGAACCCGGTCCTGACGGGGGGATAGTTGTCTTGGACGATCCGACAATATTGGACAAGGCATTAATTATATTAGGTGAAAACAGCCATAAAGTTGCATCAGTCTGATAAATTAGGAATTAGGAATTGAGCAGAAAATTGCGCATCCCTAATTCTTAGTTCTTAACTTTTAGTTTTTTATTTTGGAAGACAATTTAGTGACTTTAGCCATACACACTTTCCAGAAAGCACAGATAATAAAGACTTTTCTGGAAAGTGAGGGTATAGATGTTTATTTGCACAATGTAAATCTGATACAGCCTGTTGTATCTTCAGGTGTGCGTATACGCATCAAGGAGAGTGATTTGCCCCGGGCCTTGCTGTTGATTGAGCAGTCTGATTTGCTAAAAGAAGGGCAACAACTGTCCGAAAAAAAAACCGCCAAGACTATTTTGATTCCTGTTGATTTTTCGGATTATTCCATCCGGGCTTGCGAGTTAGGATTCCACTATGCGCATGATATTCAGGCTGAAGTATTGGTTTTGCATGTTTATTTTTCACCTTATGTCTCCGATACATTTGTTTTTAATGAGGCGTTCAATTCTCCGGCGACTGCTATGGATAATGCAAATCTTCTGCAAAAAAAATCGCAGGAAGACTTGGATAAATTTCAATCTTTCGTTGAACAAAAAATTGTGGATAAGGAATGGCCGGATGTGAAGTTTACCTGTGTTTTGAAAGAAGGCCTTCCGGAAGAAGAAATATTGAATGCCGGCAAGCAAATCCAGGCGTCAATGATTATTATGGGTACGCGGGGTAAAAGCAGGAAAGATGCCGACCTTATCGGGAGCGTTACGGCAGAAGTAATTGATACCGTGAATATTCCATTACTTGCCATTCCTGAAAATACGCCATTTAACAAGCTGTCGCAAGTAAAAAAAATCGCTTTCGGCACCAGTTTTGAACAAAAAGATTTAGTAGCAATTGATTATCTGTTCAGCATGTTTCCTTCTTATCCCATACAATATTATCTTTTCCATCTTACCCATCAACCCAATGTATGGAATGGAATAAAATTAGCCGGGATAAAGGATTATTTTTCGCAGCAATATCCCGACATTCCGATCCATTACCGTATTATTGACGTAAATGATCCGGTTGTGAATTTAGAAAAATTTGTCCGGGAAGAGTTGATAGATATCATTTCTTTGACCACTTACAGGCGGAATATTTTCTCACGCATTTTTAATCCGAGCATAGCGCGTAAAATGCTATTCCGGACGGATACGCCTTTGCTGGCTTTGCGCTTCTGAGGGTGGCGCAAAAACTAAAAACTAAAAGATAAAAACTAAAAACGAGCGAAGCGGAGTGGAAACATCTCCCGCTAATAATCAATTACTTAATATAACACTAAATCTTCCGGCATGAATGATTGATGACCTACGGACTAAAAAAAGTTTTAGCCAAAATGAATCAAATTTGCTTGTATAAAAAAAAACACCTATATTTGTAGAATAGTTTTATAATTCACAACATACTATGAAGGACAATTATTGTGTTATCATGGGTGGCGGCATAGGGAGTCGTTTTTGGCCTTATAGCCGTGAAACAATGCCCAAGCAATTCCTCGATTTTTTCGGAACCGGCCGTTCACTGATGCAGCAAACATTTGACCGTTTCAGTCAGATTGTGCCTGTCGAGAATATTTTTATTGCAACCAATCAGCAATATGCCGCATTGGTGAAAGAACAACTGCCGACCATCAGCGATTCGCAAATATTGCTGGAACCCACTCGCAGGAATACAGCTCCTTGTATTGCGTATGCCACTTACAGAATACGGGCAATCAATCCGAATGCCAATATCGTTGTAACACCATCCGACCACTTGATTTTGCAGGAACAAAATTTCCTTGCGAATATACAGAAAGGGCTGAATTTTGTAGCCAAATATCCGGCCTTGGTGACCTTGGGTGTGAAACCCAACCGACCTGAAACCGGATACGGTTATATCCAAACCGATGGAGACGGAAAGGATAATATCCAGAAAGTGAAAGCTTTTACCGAAAAGCCGAACTATGAATTGGCCAAAGTTTTCTTCGAAAGCGGTGAATTCTTTTGGAACTCGGGTATCTTTATCTGGAATGTACAAACTATTCTCGGCGCTTTCTCAGCGTATCTTCCGGATATGGCAACCCGCTTCGACCAGGGTATCGACAAGTTCAATACACCGGAGGAAATTGCATTTATCGAAGAACAATATCCTAAACTCCAGAATATCTCCATCGACTACGGCATCATGGAAAAAGCGGACAATGCTTACATGCTGATGGCCGATTTCGGCTGGTCGGACCTGGGAACTTGGGGCTCTCTCTTCGACCTTGCAGAAAAAGATTTGCGGCAAAATGCCGTACTGAAAGGGAAATCGCTGCTGATCGAAAGTTCCGGAAACCTGATGACCCTGCCGGAAGGTAAATTGGCTGTCATCCAGGGAATCGACGATTATATCATCGCCGATTCGGACGACATTCTGCTTATTTGTAAAAAATCGGATGAACAGCGTATCAAACAGTTTGTTACCGATGTGAAAATGAAATTTGGGGAAACCTATCTGTGAGCTACTTGGTTTCTACGATAACAACCCCGTTTTTTCCTTTTTCACCATAATGTTTAATAGCGGTTTCACCTTTTAATATGCTTATCGATTCAATCTTATCGGGAGAAAGCGCGTCAAATTCTCCGGAAGAGGCTGTTTTATTATCTATGATATACAAAGGCTGCCCTGCATTTTCTCCCAATAGTGATGTTATAAGTTTCGGTGTGCCTTGTGGTATATTTTTCACTGCAAAACCACGTGTTCCGCTGGTTTTAACGGTCACTTCTCTTGAACGAACCGATTCGCCGTTTTCTGCTGCACGTTGCATCGTAGTGATCAAAATCACGCCATTCTTCCCTTTATTCCCATATACATTCATAGCCGATTCATCTTTCAGGATGGAAACTGAAAAAATGTTCGTTGGTTCCAAATCATCCAAAGAGGCAACTTCTTTATCATCAATAATATAAAGGGGAGTTGCGCCGCTATCTTTGTTTTGTATTCCCATTCCTATTACAACAACATTTTTCCCATCCGCCACTTTCTGCGCTTCGTACGGGTCGGAACAGGTGACATAAGTCTGTTGGGTCACTTTGTCTCCGGTCTGGTCTTTTATGTCGATAGTAATTTTTTGGGTCTGCACAGCATTTTCATCCATGGTTTTTGTACGGGTAAAAGTAGTGGTTTTTACTTTTTTTCTCACGCCGATATCGGGGGAAGAACCGTGGATAATCGCTTGAATTGTGTCGTTCAAAGTCTTGTATGTACTTGAAGATTCCACAATTGTTTTTTCGGGCGTGTCGTCTGTAATAACGATAATTGTATCATTTCCGGGATATGCACCGGATTTTGCAGGCATTGACGACAGGTTGTATTGGTATTCCGGTTTGGCAAAAGCCCATAAAAAGAGGGCTAATGCAGGAATTAATAACAGTACGGCGCTCTTTTTCGCCGGTTTGGATGCATTTTTTTTCATCATGGTAATTCGTTTAAATTTATTGTAGTAAGCAAATGAATTTGCCAGCGCAAAGACCGGCGTTTTGAATGTGTAATTGATTAATGCGGCATGATAAACCGCCTGAGAATTTCCTTTTTGTATAACCGAACGGTCTGCCAGAAATTCATGATTCTGCTTGATAGCGTTCCGGTAGAGCCAGACAAAAGGATTAAACCATTGCAAGGCGCAGACGATTTGTATCAGGAATAAATCGACCCAATGCCTTTGCTCGACGTGAGCGGTTTCGTGTGCCAGAATCAATCGTTTTTCTACTTCTGAAAGCGTATTTGTTTTGTCCATAAACACATATCCGAAGAAAGAGAACGACGACTGAATCGCAGAGATTTCAATAACCTGTGGCTTCGTCGCGGATTTCGTTTCCCGTTTCCGGATCAGGCGACATATTGTGTTCAAACCCATCAGGTGGTGTGTCAAAAAAACGGCGACGCCCAAGGCGTAAACCAAAGCAAAGAGAATAAACCCGCTGAAAGTCGACCCGGCCTGAACCGCCTGATGGCTTATACCCTCCGGAACTACCGTCAGCTGAAGATTCACCCAGACCGGATAATGATATTGGCAACAGGCCAGGGCAAACGAAGTCGGCAGTCCGGCTAAAAGGAAAAAGCGATTGAACCTGAAAAAGGTCTCTTTCCTTAGAAACAAGCCATAAATCAACCAGAATACGGCAATCCAGACGCCAAGTTTTAACAAGTAGATAATAAAGTTTTCCATAAAATAATCTTTACCGGCAAGCTTTCAACGCTTCCCTTGTTTCTTCTAATAATTGATCCAATTCCTCCATCGAAAGATTATTTTCTCTTGCAAAAAAAGAGGCCATAGAAGCAAAAGAATTATCGAAATAATTCTTCATGATACCGAACAACTGGGATTTGGAGTAGTTTTCTTTCTTAACCAAAGGGAGATAGATATTTACTTTCCCCTCAGTCTCGTGAGCGACAAATCCTTTGTTTTCCAAGATATTGAGAACCGTTGCAACTGTAGTTCGCGCAGGTTTGGGCAACTCGAACTTTTCCAGCACCTGCTGGACGGTTCCCTGTTCGAGTTCCCACAGGATTTTCATCACCTGTTCCTCTGCTTTTGTCAATTGTAATACCATAAACTTCAATATTTAATTCTTAATTTTTCACTTTAATTTAAACCTTACCCGCAGTAATATTTCCGCCGGACGCAGGTCGTATGCGTAATAGTACGAACTGATGTCGCTGTATGAGGCGGATATGTATTGTTTGGAATTGAAAATATTGGTGTAATCCAACAACAATTCCACATCTTTCCACTTGTATTTGGCGCCGAAATCTCCGAACGACATATTGCGACTTCCGACAGTAATTGCATTGTTGTAAAAATATTCGTATCCCAGATTGATTGTCAAACCGTTGAAAAGGAAAAAATTCAGATCGGCATTCTGCGAAATGGTGCGGATAGGAGCGCGGTCGCTTGTTGCCGATTTTATCTGGGTTTTGTTTTCCCTGAAAGTCAGGCTGTAGGAAAAACTCGACCAGGATTGGATTTTGGTAGCTATTCCCGGTGTAAGGGAATAAGCATTGGTTTCGAATGGGATGATTTCTCCCCCGGCAAGTTGGGATGCGGACGAAACAGAATAAGACCCGCCTAATTTGACGGTCGATGCAATGGCATCAATGGTTTGGTTCACATTCATACTCGCCGAAACGCTCTCTGAGCGGTTGGGGTGACGCAGAGCATTCTGAACTTGTAGAATCCCGTCGAAATCATAGCCATACAACAAATTAGCCCTGCGATTGGAATAAGACAATTGGGCATTTCCAAACAGAGAACGGATGGGATTGCGGTAAGTGAACCTCATGCCGAGCGTCTGCGATTTTGTTTCATACAGACTCCCTTCGTTGCGTATCAAATTGCGATAGGAACGCATGATGTATCCGGCATATTCGTTATTGATACCGCCCATTCCGTTCGAATAAGAGGCGTTGGCGGTCATATCCCAATAAGCGGATATTTTATACATAAGGGACAACGAAGGATTGAAATAGAGCCGGGTATCGTTTTTTTGACGGTCTCTTATCCGGTCATCCACCGACAAAAGCGTGTAATTGAGCGGCAAAGAGAGTGAAAAACGCCAATCGTTGTAGAGATAAGTGTAACGGGGCGAAAAGACCCATTCAAGTTTGTCCCATTGCAAATTATTCCGCAGGGAATCGGGGGCAGTCTGTTGTCGGCCGATTTGCGCAACAAGGTCTTGTAATTCCGAATCCAAATGTTGCAGGTCTGCCCGGAAACTCAAGGCGTAATCCTGACTCAGCCCTCCTTTTTTATAACCTGCCGAAACGGTACTTATGGAGCGGAAATTGTTCTGTCTCACCGATTGACGCATGGATTCGGCGTTTGATGAAGGCTCAAACAAGTTTTCGTAAAGCAAAGGCGTTATGGTAAGGCTATGGGGCGAAAACGAATAACCATTGAATGAGGAAACGTTCAGGCTTGTTTTTTCGTAATTTTTCACCCATTTGAACGTATTGTTGACGCTATATTCAGGACTGTACAGGCGCTGTCCAACGGTGTCAATACCGTCGGCGCTGCCTCGTTCCCGGTCCCATCCGCCCGAAAATTTCAATAAATCATTCAAATAAAACTTTTCCTTGTTTCCCGATAATTGCATTTCCGCATCCGCACGATTGGTGAAAAGCCTTGAACTAAGACTTTCATCAATCCTGACCGGGGCGCTTCCGGGCAAAAAATATTCCGTATGATTGAGACTGCTTTTGTCCAAGCGGTCGTTCAGATAGAAGATATTGGCATTCATCTGGTAGTCATTTTTCAATTTCCAAAGGTTGTTGAAAGTAAATGCATTGGCCCGGTTAAACAAGTAACGTCGCTTGTTTATCGCCGGAGAAGACGGCGATTGAACACCGAGCATGCCATTGCCCGACAGCTGGCTGGCGCCGACAGAATAAAAGGAATTAAGGTCGCGGGAGACATCGTTTCCGGAATTATTTCCCTTAAAAGTAGTGATATTCTGTCTTTTTTTTGCAAAATACATGGCAACTACTTCCCCATTCCAAAGCAAAGGGGAAGCGCCTGCGCCTAACAAAGCATTGGCGGTGACGGCGCCTTTGGCCGAATCTTTCAGTTTCAGGTTGATAGCTGCCTGTTCCGACAGTACCCGGTCTTTCAAAGCCTTGATAGGTTGATGATTTTCAAGCACTTGGACGGATTGTACATTTTTCGCCTCAATATTGTTCGTAGCAATTCCGTAGCGTCCCTGCAACAAATCCATGTCTTCTACGTACATCTTATTGATGGGTTTGTCCTGGTATAAAATCTGTCCGCTTTCTTTAACTTCAAATCCGGGCAGTTTCTTGATAACATCGCCGATAGAACGGTCGTTCTTGTCGATAAAGCCATCAACTAAATAATCAATCGTATCACCCCGCTGCTTGATTTTCGGAAGCGTGACTTTCACCTCTTTCAAGGCGATGGATTCGAACAGCGCATCGAAGTTTACCGTCTGACTTTTACTGACGATTGTCCGGGTCTGTTTCCGGATATTGAATCCGGAGGCGGAAATGATGAGAGAATCCTTTGCGCCTTTGTATTCGAGTTTGAATTTTCCGGCATTATCGGTCAGGGAATAGGCCAAAATAGTCGTACTGCCAAGCTCCTGAATCATTACGTTTACCCCATTGATTCCATTAGCACGATCCTTATCCGTAACTGTTCCCTGAATCACAATCTGTGAATAGGACAGTGTAGAGAAGGACAACAATAAACCGATGATAAACGTGTCTTTCATTTTTGCTGTTTTATTCCAGTTCCAAAAACTTAAAAGACGGACTCAGCGGTTTGCCGAGCAGGGTTATGCTGCTGCCATTGATTACATAGCTCAGTGAAGCGCCTCTGTCTATCACAACTTTTTCCAAATCTTTCCGGCTGCAACTGATGTATTTCCCTTGCGGAATTGCAATGACATAAGCCTGGTCGAGGTATTGCAAGCCCACACATTCAAAATCTATCAGGCCTTGAGAATCCTTTATTTTCACAATCAATCCGGGCAAACCGTAAAATTTCCAGGGGCCGTCGTTGATTGGGACTTCCGAGGTAAACCACGCCTCATAATTCCGCCCCCTGAAACGGGTCGTCGCTTTCTGGCAACTGTAATCGAAAACAGTAGCCGTATCCGGGCTTATTTCCCAATTGAAAGACCCGACGGCATCGGCGCATTTATAATTCTTATCAATGATAATAACTTCCCCGTTTGACCGGTTTTTATAAATTTTTTCGAAGGAGCCGTCGTAATAATTGTTTTCATACCGGTCTCCTATCAGACTTTCCGTAAAAATGTCTCCGTTTTTGATAACCGATACGCTGCTAATCATAGCCGGGTTTATGGTTTTGAATACGGACTCTGCGATGGAATCCTTTACAGGCTTGGTCTCATCGTAATAATGCGACATTTGCGGGCCGATGTCAAGCGTCATCATGTCGTTCCGCAACGTGGATTTATCACTTGCTTTTTCTTTCTGGGTAAAACGGTAATAGGCGCGGACTGTTGCCATATCCAGCGATTTTGTATCCAATTCTTCTATTGTGCCGTTTGCCGCCGAGGCGGCTATTGCGACCATGTCCGGTAAATTATCCGGCATTTGCCCGGACGATACTACCGTAATTTGTGCAAATGCCGGAGAAACGGCAAGCAAAAAAATAAATGCAGGTGTAATTTTGTTCATTTTATTCCAATTCTAACGGATTATAACTGTTTTTATTTCTGTTTCTTATCTCATCAGCGCTCATTTCGCGGCCGGAAGCGTCTTTCACCACAATTTTGATGTCACCTGCCGGCGACGAATTCAGGATGGAACCCATAGGGTCTTCTTCGAATTTTCGTTTGACTTTATCCACTTCTGTCCGTGATGCTTTCAGATACGTTTTTTTGGGGAAAAGGATAGGATATTGCTGATTTTCTATCCCTATTGCCTGAAAAGTGTAATGTCCGGCAGCATCTTCCACAGAGAGTATCAGACCCGGTAAGCCGGAAAACTTCCATGGCCCGTTGCTAATCGGCAAATCGGGAGCGAACCAGGCTTCAAATTGCCTGCCGCGGAAATGGGTGGTCGCTTTCTGACAAGTGTAAGACAATATTTCTTTCGTGTCCGGAAGTATTTCCCATTGGATATTGTTCAAATCATCTTCGTACAGATAATCCGACATCCCGATGCGATCAGTTACCGAAATTTTCCCTGCCGGATAATTTTTATAGACTTCCAGCGAAGTTCCACTCGAAGATAGACCATTGTCTTTCAATACATTTGTTAAATCAATATTGCTCAAATCCGCTTTATTCTTAAAATATTCCGTCATGATTGAATCTTGACGGCGTTTGTTATCGCTGTAATAACGCGAAACGCCCGATGCTCCGATTTCCAAGGCCTGATAATCTTTCTCTACGCTTTCCGGCTTCTCCGGATTCCGCAACGAATTTGTTTCATAAAAAACACGAACCGCTACCGTATCTATTACCTCATACTTGACGTCAGGACTGCCGCCTATCTGTATCCTCACTTGTGAAAACACGCCAATCGGCAGTATCATCGCAATGAATAAAAATAGTTTCTTCATATCTACATGCTGTTTTTGAATTACGGTACAAATATATGTCTAAATTTTTAGACAAACAAAATCAATAGCATTAAAAATAGTTAATTTATTCCGGTTCCATTGAGTTATACATCATTTTCAAGTGACAGGCTGACTTTTTGGCCTGTATATAATACATCAGATTGAACACCTGAATTTATTTAATCACTGAATTGCTGTTTTTTTTGCAAAAATATTTGTAGAAATAAAAATACCTTGTATCTTTGCAGTCGCAAACGCGAAAATAGCTCAGTTGGTAGAGCACGACCTTGCCAAGGTCGGGGTCGCGGGTTCGAGTCCCGTTTTTCGCTCTTAAATTTTTATAATCTGTATAATTTGTCTGCTCGGATGGTGGAATGGTAGACACGCAAGACTTAAAATCTTGTGACCATTACGGTTGTGCGGGTTCAAGTCCCGCTCCGAGTACTGAGTGGGAAGTTTTTGAAAAAAGGCTTCTCGCTTTGAGTTCCATATTTTGAAGATACTCTTGCCGTGAAGGAGGATTGTCGGTAACAAAAGCGATATATTCATTTATAATTACTTTGGATTTGTCCGGGATTTGGTTGATATTGATCAACTTAACCAAATCTGCCGTATCCTCTGCAACCGCTACGAGGCGGCGTAATATGGTTTTTGAGTGTATCCTGCATCGGAACTGGAAACGGCTCGCTGGATTCAGGAGAACTCTACAGTTTGCGAACTGACGGGCTATCCGCTCGAAAAAATCACGAAAGACAAACTGTATAAAAGTTCTCTCAAACTGTTTTCCGAAAATGTGGGTTAATAAAAAAAGGTTGGTTCAAGATTTTTTCCCATTTCTGAAATCCCAGGGCACAATCGGGTTATTATCAACCCATAAGCCCAATCGTGCTTTTCTTGCTTCATTTTCATAGTTCTCATATTCCGGCGTAGCATCGTATTTTTTGTAATGCCACGCCATACCGGCTTTTAACATTTCTGCCGAAACGTCTTTACCATCGGGAGTATACACCGTAAGCATCCGCGCAAATACATCTTGCGTACTTAGTATCCCGTCCCTACCTTTGCAGGCAAAAAACGCATGAGCAAACAACGTCGCACAAGGAGAGAGGGGTATCAATCAAAGAACCATCCTCGGACTGTTTGTCCGGAGTCAGGTTGCATTATCCCAACGGCGTTCAAATAGAGATAGCTTCGGAGATTAGTCCGGAAACATTGGGGCATTTAATTCGATTGGGCCAATGTTCTCGTTAAATGAATCACAGCATTACTATCTCTGTTGCGGGGGCACTGACTTGCGCAAAGGCTTTGATGCCCTGTGCGGAGTTGTTTCCTCGCAGATGGGTCGCAATCCGTTGAGCGGCGAAGCGTTTATTTTTATGAACAAACCGCACAACACTATTAAAGTATTGCCGGAAGAAAAGGCAGAATTGGAGCAACTCGCCCAAACCATCACCTACACACGCAAAGCGGGAAAAGAGAAAAAGGAACACCCCTTCCGCCAGGCGCTTCCTGAAAATTTGGAACGTGTAGAAGAGATTATCGAACCCGATCCG
>JAITQA010000119.1 GCA_031289145.1 Dysgonamonadaceae bacterium
AAAATAAAGCGGCTGTAAATCAGGAGGTTGCAAATCTCAGGCCTCGAATATCGCCCGTTTTTGGGCTAAATTTCCTTGAAATTTGTCTTTTTTGTAGGCCAAACTGCAATGTGGGTTAACAATTTCTTGACAAGCGCGTTGATCGCAGCAGCAATGTTCGCAGTGTGTGGCAATGCAGTTGCCCAAACCGTTCTCGTTCCGCATTTTACGGAACAAAGTATAAAAATACCTGTTCCAAAAGATGATGCGCAAGTTTATTCCGAAATCCACGAAGGATTGATTAAAATCTACAGCAATGGCAGGTCGCTTTTTGTAGATAAAGCGGGAAAATACGTGTACGGAACGGATTTTCCGATTTTTGACCGTAATTCGTATGTTCCGAATTTCTTTTCAGGCGGCGCTTTGATAGCGTATCGCAAACCTAAGACGGGCGAATGGTCCAATGTGCCGATTATCGTTTATCCTGACGGCAAATACCGCGAATTTCCCGAGTACAAAAATTCGTATGGCGGAAAGGCAGAGGTTTTTTACACTACAAGTTTTTGCGATGGTTATGCCATCATTACAGTCGGCAATATGATGAGTCCGAGTCAGTTTTATATTGACAAAAACGGCAAAGAAGTTTTTCCGCAGTTAAAATCAAAGAAGACAGACGGCGATATTTATCCTGTTTGCGAAAATCGCCGCATATTTTTCAACTCTGAACTTGCAAAATACGGTTATGCCGATGAAAAAGGCAATATCGTGATTAAACCGCAATTCGACAAGGCGCAGAATTTTAGCGAAGGGCTGGCTGCCGTTTGCTTCAAGGAAAATTACATCGAAAAATGGGGCTTTATTGACCTCACAGGCAAACTTGTTATCCCTGCAACCTATAAATTGAAACCCGGACGTTTCAGCGAAGGATTGGCGGCTGTGAGAATCGGCGAAAGCGAAAGCGATTATGAAATGGCTTATATCGACAAAACAGGCAAACGGGTGATTGAAAATAAACCTTGGAACCTGAACGAGTTTCACAACGGTTACGCTTGGGTTGGAACAGGATGCGAGAAACTGTTCGTTTGGAACACGAAATTTGAAGAAGTACGCGATGTTACCAAAGATTTTTACCACGATGGCAACGGTTTTGGCGTGTGCAATTTTGAAATGTATTCAGGCAAAGTTACCGACAAAGATTGGGGCATAGATTTTCCCAATGGTACACAGGCATTAAATCAAGGCGGTTTGCAGGAAGGCGATATTTTTGCCCCTGACGGCGCCATAATTTACACAGCCCGTGATGCAAAAGGTAGCGAAGTTCTACTTAATGCAATGACCGAAGAGGGATTGATGTTGTGTAGGGTTCGTTTTTATGATGAAGCGCGATTAAAAGAAAAAGATGTATATTTGTCCTGTTTTATCAATCAGAAAGGCGAAGTCGTGTATTATTTTGAGCCGGCAGTGGAAGGATTTGAAGGACCTGCACCGGTAGAAATTAAGGCAACGCCTGTAGCAAAAACGGCAACGCCGACAAAGAAGCCTGCTCCGAAAAAATAAGCAGTCATTTTTTATAAAAAAATAAATTTTTAAAACCTCTCGATGTACAGGCAAATCGTCTTAAAGTTATGTTGCACAAAAGTTTTACAAAAGGATTTATGGCAGTTGCCATATTGTTTAGTAGTTTAATGTTTGCAGCAAGTTGCGGCGGCAACGGCACAAAGAACACTCAAAAAGCCAAATTTGAAAAAAAGGACGGTGCGTGGATAGCGAAGTGAAACCGATGAGTTTGTTCCAACATACCGTTCTCAAAAAACAAATAAATTTGTAAAAAATGAAGACGGTAAATGGGAAATGAATATTTTTAACAAGTTAACCCACATTGCAGCCCGTCAGGTCGGAAAGTGGTTGTAATCAAGAAACTCCATTTTTTGAAATTCCGATTTGAGCACTACAAATTTTCGTTTTGTGAAGGCTTGGGATTTGTAGTTTAGCTTGCTGTAAACAGTTTGCACTTTTTCATTAAGGTCGCTGCACCGGCGGCCGATGATGACCTCCTCGTAGTTGTTTTGGGCAATGGTCGCAACCGCTTTTTGCATGTTCATGATGCGGATAATCTCTTTCCATTGGAAATTAATTGCTGTTGGAATTGTATGATTTTCTGTCTGTTGTGTAGAGGCAATACGGTGGCTATTCTGACTTTTATTTTTTCTTCGTCCATTTGTCGTATTATTATTTAACGACAAATGTAATGATTTTTTTTAATCTGCAAAATTAATTGATATAGTTATTTATTGACAGAGCCTAACTATCGGATTATGCAGAGATTATGGAACTAAAAAGCATAATCCACCAAAGCAGTTTTAACAGTCAGCAATATTCGACACAGATGATGAAAATACCCGTAATGCTTAAAGTCGATTTTTCTGACATTCGCTGTTTTCGGATAGACACTCTATAAATATTCGTTTTTTTAGACGAAAGTATGATTGCAAAATTATAAAAAATGATTAACTTTGCGGATTATTTTTCGAATTTATATAAAAAATGAATATTTCGTATAATTGGCTAAAAGATTATATTGACTTCTCGCTAAGACCGGAAGAGTTGGCGGTAGCATTGACCGCTATAGGTTTAGAAACAGGCAGCATTGATGAAGTTGAGTCTATCAAAGGTGGCTTGAAAGGCTTGGTAACCGGAAAAGTACTGACTTGCGAAGCGCATCCCGATTCCGACCACTTACATCTTACTACTGTAGACCTGGGCGACGGTATTCCACAACAAATCGTTTGCGGAGCGCCAAATGTAGCTGAAAACCAGAAAGTTATCGTAGCAACCGTCGGCACCAAACTCTATGCCGGCAACGAATCTTTTACCATCAAAAAATCCAAGATAAGAGGTGTGGAATCCAACGGCATGATTTGTGCAGAAGATGAAATAGGCATCGGAACAAGTCATGCAGGGATTATCGTCCTGCCGGAAGATACCCCTGCCGGCATCCCCGCCAAAGACTATTATCAGCTGGATAGCGATTATGTTCTGGAAGTTGATATTACCCCCAACCGCATTGATGCGGCTTCCCATTTTGGTGTTGCCCGCGACTTGGCAGCGTATCTGAAATGTGCCGATAAAAGTGTGCATCAGCCAATTAGCATATTAAAAAAACCATCCGTCGAACCATTTAAAATAGACGACCCCTCCCCTACCGTAACCGTTTCAGTAGAAAACACGGAGGCTTGTCCCCGGTATTCCGGCCTTACGATAAAGGGCATAAATGTCAAAGAAAGTCCCGATTGGTTGAAAAAACGTTTGGAAACCATTGGTTTAAGACCAATTAACAATGTAGTTGATGTGACCAATTATATACTGCATGAAACCGGTCAACCGCTTCATGCTTTCGACCTGAAAGAAATCTCAGACAATCAAGTAATTGTGAAAACGCTACCGGAAGGTACGCCTTTCATTACCTTGGACGAAGTGGAACGGAAATTATCCGATAAAGACCTGATGATTTGTAATATAGACGGTGGAATGTGTATCGGAGGTGTGTTCGGCGGCATCCATTCTGGCGTGACGGAATCGACTACTGATGTTTTCCTCGAATCTGCCTGTTTCCATCCGACATGGATACGTAAAACCGCCCGACGCCACGGTTTAAACACCGACGCATCTTTCCGTTTCGAGAGAGGGGTCGACCCCAACAACACCGTGTATGTGTTAAAACGCGCCGCCCTGTTGATTCAGGAAGTGGCCGGTGGAAAAATAACCGGAGAAATCCAGGATATTTATCCGAACCCCATTCCCAACGTTTGCGTCGTCCTTTCCCTCCAAAAAGTAAGGAGCCTGACAGGTAAAAATATCCCGACAGAGACCATAGAAAGTATTCTGGAAAGTTTGGAAATCCGTATCATTGACAAAAAAGACGACAGTTGGACTTTGGATGTACCCGCCTACCGTGTTGATGTTACCCGCGATGTAGATGTGATAGAAGATATTCTGCGCATTTACGGATACAACAATATAGAGACCGGAGAGGAGTTGAAATCCAACCTTTCTTACCGTTCGGCAACCGACAATTCTTATAAATTACAAAGTATTATTTCAGAACAGCTTACAGGGTACGGATTCAACGAAATTCTAAATAATTCCCTGACCTCCGGCGCCTATTATGAAGCACAGACGGTTTTTCCAAAGGAACATTGCGTTTTATTGAAAAATCCCTTGAGCGCCGAGTTGGATGTGATGCGGCAAACCCTGCTCTTTGGCGGATTGGAAAGCATTGAATTCAACCGCAACCACAAAAATCCGGAT
The DNA here is from genome assembly GCA_031289145.1 of Dysgonamonadaceae bacterium. Classification (GTDB taxonomy): domain Bacteria; phylum Bacteroidota; class Bacteroidia; order Bacteroidales; family Azobacteroidaceae; genus Azobacteroides. The sequence goes on from JAITQA010000119.1 coordinate 4,288, forward strand.
TTGCATCTCTACGAATTTGGCAATGTCTATGCTTTCAATCCGGAAAAACAGCAGGAAACCGATTCCTTGGCTGCCATTCGGGAAGAATTTCACCTGGCTTTGTGGCTGACCGGCAACAACGTAAGCAACAGTTGGATTCGTCCGTCCGAAAAAACCTCCGTGTATGAATTGAAAGCTTTGGTTGAGAATATTCTTGTAAGATTAGGAATATCAGATAAAAAGGTGATTTACAAACCGTTTGAAAATGCTATTTTTTCTGCTGCATTATCTATCGAAACACATTCCGGAAGAAAATTGGGAATTTTGGGCGTCGTGCTGAAAAATAGCTGCAAAAAATTCGACATCAACGCCGAAGTGTATTTTGCCGAGTTGAACTGGAATTTACTGATGAAAGAGAATAAAAACAACAGCGTTCGGTATTCCGAAATAGCCAAATTTCCGGCAGTCCGACGCGACCTGGCCTTATTGGTCGACAAGCATGTCTCTTTTGGAGAGATAGAAAAAATTGCCTGTCAGACAGACAAAAAGCTCCTGAAAGAAGTCAGTCTGTTTGATGTATACGAAGGCAAAAACCTGCCGGAAGGCAAAAAATCTTATGCTGTAAGCTTTACCTTGCAGGATGAAGAAAAAACATTGAATGACAAGCAAATCGAGTCGATTATGTTACGCATTCAAAAAAGTCTGGAAGATAAATTAAACGCACAATTGAGATAACATGGGAAGAGCATTTGAATACCGCAAAGCTACAAAATTGAAAAGATGGGGCAACATGGCCCGTGTATTTACCAAATTGGGTAAGCAAATCACGATTGCCGTAAAAGAAGGTGGTCCCGACCCCGACACCAATCCGCGCCTGCGTGTTTTGGTGCAGCAGTCGAAAAAAGAAAACATGCCGAAAGAAAACGTGGAACGGGCAATCAAAAAAGCAAGTTCCAAGGATGCTTCCGATTACAAAGAAATAACGTATGAAGGATATGGCCCTCACGGAATCGCTATCGTTGTGGAGACTGCCACCGATAATTCGACAAGAACGGTAGCCAATGTACGAAGCTATTTCAATAAATACGGCGGTTCACTCGGAACCAGCGGAAGCCTGCAATTCCTTTTTGACCACAAATGCGTGTTTAAAATTACACCGAAAGAAAACGTCGACTTGGAAGACTTGGAATTAGAACTGATTGATTTCGGTGTGGACGAAATAGAATTTGATGAAGAAGAAAACGTTATCTTGATTTATGGTGAGTTTCAATCCTATTCAACCATTCAGAAATATTTGGAAGAAAACGAATACGAAATACACAGCGCTGAATTTGAAAGAATTCCCAATGATTATAAGGAAGTTACAGAGGAACAACGCACCTCATTGGAAAAACTTTTGGAAAAATTCGAAGAAGACGAAGACGTCCAGAATGTTTTTCATAATATGAAGTAAAATCAAGTATTGTACGCTAAAACGACAATTTAATACAATAATTATAAATAATACAAAGTGTTTATGGACAAAAAAAGAGTTTACCTGTTCGGTAACGGACATGCCGAAGGAGGCGCAGACATGAAAAACCTCTTAGGAGGAAAAGGAGCTAACCTTGCTGAAATGAATTTGATAGGCGTTCCTGTTCCTCCGGGATTTACGATTACAACAGAAGTGTGTACAGAATATAACCAATTAGGTGAAGACGCTGTTATCAAACTGATTAAAGCAGAAGTAGAAGCGGCTATCAGAAAAGTAGAAGCATCTACAGGAACCGGATTCGGCGACAAAGAAAATCCCTGTTTGGTTTCCGTCCGTTCGGGAGCGCGTGTTTCCATGCCGGGTATGATGGATACCGTTTTGAACTTGGGTTTGAATGACGAAGCCGTCGAAGGTATCGCTAAAAAATCAGGCAATTCCCGCTTTGCATGGGATTCCTACCGTCGTTTCGTGCAGATGTATGGCGACGTGGTGTTGGGAATGAAACCCGAATCCAAGTTGGAAATCGACCCTTTCGAAGAAATCATGGAAGAGGCGAAAAAAGCCCGCGGCGTAGAATTGGATACCGAACTTACGGTCGAAGACCTGAAAGGATTGGTTGTGAAATTCAAGGCTGCTGTGAAGAAACAAACCGGGAAAGATTTTCCGGACTCTCCATGGGAACAGCTTTGGGGAGCTATTTGCGCCGTATTCGATTCATGGATGAACGACCGCGCCATCCTGTACCGCCAAATGTACCGCATCCCCGAAGAATGGGGAACCGCTGTGAATGTTCAGGCTATGGTTTTCGGCAACATGGGACTGACTTCCGCTACCGGCGTAGCTTTCACCCGTGACGCCGCTACCGGAGAAGATATATTCAATGGTGAATACCTGATTAATGCACAAGGCGAAGACGTGGTTGCCGGTATCCGTACCCCGCAACAAATTACCCTCGAAGGCTCCCATCGTTGGGCTGCTCAACAGGGAATTTCGGAAGAAGAACGGGCTGCCAAATATCCTTCCCTCGAAGAATCCATGCCCGAATGTGCCAAACACCTGATTGAAACCCAACAAAAACTCGAAGATTACTTCAAAGATATGCAAGACCTCGAATTTACCATTCAAGACGGTAAATTGTGGTTGTTGCAAACCCGCAACGGTAAACGTACCGGCGCAGCTATGGTACGCATTGCTGTGGAAATGTTGAAACAGGGCATCATTGATGAAAAAACGGCATTGCTGCGGCAAGAACCCGATAAATTGGACGAATTACTCCACCCTGTTTTCAAAAAATCGGCTTTGGCTGCCGCTAAACCCATCACCAAAGGTTTACCCGCATCTCCGGGCGCCGCTACCGGAAAAGTAGTTTTCCATGCAGATGAAGCGGAAGAATGGGTAGCCCGTGGCGAAAAAGTAGTGCTTTGCCGTATCGAAACTTCTCCGGAAGATTTGCGCGGTATGGCTGTGGCTGAAGGAATTATGACTGCCCGCGGTGGTATGACTTCCCATGCAGCCGTTGTGGCGCGTGGTATGGGAAAATGTTGTGTATCAGCTGCCAACGGCGTACAGATTGATTACAAAGCAAAAACATTAATCGTAGGTGATAAAGCGCTGAAAGAAGGCGATTGGATTTCATTGAACGGTTCTACCGGTTTGGTTTATGCCGGAAAAATTGAAACACAGGAAGCGGAATTAAGCGGTGACTTCGGCGATTTAATGACACTGACCGACAAATATGCCCGCCTGAAAGTACGCACCAATGCCGATACCCCGAAAGATGCTTTGGTTGCCCGTAGTTTTGGGGCACAAGGCATCGGCCTCTGCCGTACGGAACACATGTTCTTCGAAGGCGACAAAATCATCGCCATGCGTGAAATGATTCTGGCCAAAGACGAAATCGGACGCCGCGCAGCGCTGGCCAAACTCTTGCCTTTGCAACGCGAAGATTTCACCGGAATTTTTGAAGCGATGGCCGGATTGCCCGTAACCGTTCGCCTGCTTGACCCGCCATTGCACGAATTTGTGCCTCACGATGAAAAAGGACAACAGGAAATGGCAAAAATCATGGGCGTTCCTTTTGAAGAAATCCACAATCGCGTGGAAAGTTTGTTGGAACAAAACCCGATGTTGGGACTTCGCGGTTGCCGTTTGGGTAACTTGTTCCCTGAAATCACCGAAATGCAAACCCGTGCTATTTTGGAAGCCGCTTTAGATTTGAAAGCCAAAGGTGTAGAAGTACATCCCGAAATCATGGTTCCGCTCATCGGTATTCTGTATGAATTTTTATCACAACGGAAAATTATCGACGATACGGCTAAAATTGTCTTTGCAGAAAGAGGAGATAAAATCGACTATAAAGTAGGTACGATGATAGAAATTCCACGCGCCGCGCTGACGGCTCACCGCATCGCCACCTCTGCCGAATTTTTCTCTTTCGGTACGAACGACTTAACGCAAATGACTTTCGGATATAGCCGGGACGATGTTGCTAAATTCTTGCCGATGTATATAGACAAAGGTATCCTGAAAGAAGACCCGTTTGCCGTATTAGACCAAAAAGGCGTAGGTCAATTGGTTGAACTGGCGACTAACCGTGGACGCGAAATCAAACCCGGTCTCAAATGCGGTATCTGCGGTGAACACGGCGGAGAACCCCGTTCGGTAAAATTTTGCGATAAAGTAGGTTTGGATTATGTAAGCTGCTCGCCTTTCCGTGTGCCGATCGCACGTTTGGCTGCTGCGCAAGCCACAGTTGAAAAATGAAAAATTAAGGATGAGAAATTAGGAATCAGGGGTCCGGAATACTATCTTCCGGATTCTTAATTCCTGATTCCTGATTCTTAATTCTTAATTCTTAAAAAATGGATCGTTACCTTGTTTTTAAGACGAGAGACGAGTTGGTGAGAATCAAAATCGAAAGGATTTTGTATTTCGAAGCAGAAAGAAATTATACCAAGTTGGTACTGACGAATGGTATCCAGTTTGTATTTGCGATTAATTTAGGCAAAATCGAAGAAATTCTGGAAAACCAGATACAGGACTATACATCTGTGCTTTTGAGGGTTGGTAAAAGTTTTATTATCAACAAGAATCATGTTTTGCAAATCAGCCTTCCAAAGACAAAGTTACTTTTTGCTTCAGCCGAAGGAAAAGCAAAGGAATTGATTGTTCCGAAAGAACCGTTGAAGATATTGAAAGAAACGCTGGAAAAAGAATTGCCTGAAACCAAATGAAGCGTAAGGGTAGCAAACAGAGATGACAGAAACACACGCATACACGGAAGATCCGGATATAGATACCGCCGTCTTTGTGGTGATTGAAAACGAAGATACTATCTGCGATTTTGTCACTATCGACGAGGATGCGTCTTTCGATGCAATAGTCATTGATATATCTCAAGAAGGACTTACGGATGCCATCACAGTAGGTTTCGAAACAGACGCCGATGATTTTGTCACGATTGATGAAGAAGATTATCAGATTTTTGTTTCGGATTTTAAAGAAAATGATTTTTTATAGATTAATTTAAATACAGAAAAACTAATAAGCCTATGATTTCAGTTCGTTGCCCCCATTGCCAGGTTGGTTTGAAAGTGGATGAATCGAAAATCCCTGCAAACCTTCAGACATTTAATTGTCCCAAGTGCAAGAAACCTATTCAGGTGAGTTATGTAACCGGCAATGTAAGTCCGGACGATTCCGACACGGTAATTTTATCTTTACCCGGCGCCAAAAGCGTAAAGGCAGGTCGATTGCATGTCCTGGCTAACGAATTTACGCCGGAGCAAGTCATTCAGCTATCGGAAGGCATTAATGTTGTAGGAAGAAAGTCTCCCTCACAAATTTCCGCCACCAGCATCGAAACAAAAGATAAATTGATGAGCCGCAATCATATCGGTATCGAAATAAGAAAAGATGCAGAAGGTAACAATATTCATTACCTCTATGACAATAAAAGTACAAACCGAACGTTATATAATAGTAAATATATTGAGCCGGGAGAAATTGTAATGCTCAAACACAAAGATGAGATACAATTAGGTCAGACCTGCTTGATATTCGAGGAATAAAATCCTTGTTAACTATTTATAATATGAATATCAAAATACAAAAGCCTTTTTCTGTTAGCGAAATCGGGCAGCGAGTCAATAACGAAGACGCTATATATCCACATAGCGAATATGTAACTGTTAATGACCGGCTTTTCCTTGTATGTGATGGTGTGGGCGGCTCTAACAAAGGAGAAGTTGCCAGTTCGGTTGCTTGTGAATCTATCCAAACTTATTTCCAAACTTTTTTGGAGAAAGAAAAAGTATTTGACCCGGCTTTTATCGAAAAAGCCGTAAGGTATACTGAAATTCGTTTCGATGATTATCTCAAAAAAAATCCGGATGCAAAAGGAATGGCTACAACCTTATCTTTGTTGTATATCAATCCGGAAAGCGTTTTCATTGCGTATGCAGGCGACAGCCGGATATATCAATTCAGAAACGGGAAAATTATCTTCAAGACAGAAGACCATTCATTGGTCAATACGATGGTTAAAAACGGACAAATCGCTCCGGAAAATGCACACAAACATCCGCAGAAAAATGTAATATATAAGGCTATCCAAGGTTCAAAGGTTCCGGTAGATGTCGATATTATTAAAATAAATAATGTACTGCCCGACGACCTGTTTTTTATGTGTACCGATGGCGTTACGGAAGCATTATCCGATGAAGAACTATGTGAAATTTTTTTGGAGAAAAATTCTTCTGAAGATAAAATAACAATAATAAAAGAAAGATGCAGGTACAAAGCCCGTGATAACTATTCTGCATACATAATTCCCATTCAGGAAATAGAGGACATGAATGTTTTTAAACAAGCAATGACCTCTTTCCTTTATTTATTTGCATAATTTTTGTATCTTTGTTTTTTTATTTTACCTTTTATTTTAAATGTATTTAAAAGAAGGACATCGTTTGCATAATGGTAAGTACCAACTTCTGAACATTTTAGGAGAGGGTGGCTTTTCTTTGACTTATCGCGGCGCATGGAAAACGGAAGTACAAGGTGCATTGGAAAAAATACCGACTTTGGCGCCTGTATGTATCAAAGAGTATTTTTTCAAAGACTTTTGCCTCCGTAACCCTATTACCCATTTTGTTGAAACCAACAGCGAAACGGGAAAAGAAATTTTTGGTAAAAATAAAGAAAAAATTATCAAAGAGGCGCAAATCCTCTCCGAAATTCACCACCCGAACGTTGTCAATGTATTGGAGGTTTTCAAACAAAATAATACGGTTTATATTGTAATGGAATTTATCTCCGGTCATTCTCTCAAACAAGAAGTAGAACAAAACGGTGTATTTTCGGAAGATAAACTGAAAAATATTATTTTCAAAATAGGACAAGCGCTTGATTATATTCACGAAAAAAATATCCTCCATCTGGATATCAAACCCAATAATATCCTGATAAGCGATAATGAAATTCCTAAACTAATAGATTTCGGTATCAGTAAAAGGTATGATTTATCCGACGATCAGGAGACAAGCACTACCCTATTGGCCGCTTCTAAAGGTTATGCATCCATCGAACAATATGATAGCGACGGCATGCAAGTTTTTTCTCCTCGTCCGGATATTTATTCTTTAGGAGCTACTATATATTATCTACTTACAGGACAAGTACCTACGGAATCTATTCTGCGTCCGACAAAAGGTTTGCAAAACCCCAGGGAACTGAATCCCGAAATATCGGAAAATACCGAACGTGTGATTCTTAAAGCCATGGCATTGAACGCCTGCGACCGATATGCGACTGTGCTGGAAATGTTGCTTGATTTAGGCTATGATCCGGAGAAAGATAAAATTGACCTAAAACTGTTTTCCGACAGCGTGGAAGATAATACCGAACTTATCAAAAGAATGGGGAAAGAAATTTACGATGCGGATATTGAAGATAAAACGGTTATTAACCCGCAATTCACAGAGAATACCCGCTCAGAGAAAAAAATATTCACATTCATTTCTATAATGGCTACAGTGATTATTGTGACCATATCTACCCTTATCCTTGCCATAAACCAACAAATAAATAAACCGGTTGCGGATACCCCGGCGGTAAATTCCACTCCGGCTAACAATGGCATGGATAATGTAAACCCTATTTCGGAAAATCCGACTTCTCTCTCAACTACCGTTCAAGCTCTCGAAGATAGAAAACCGAATACCGAATCGGAAGAAAACAATGCCAGGGAAAAATACGATGCACTTTTCAATGATGCATTACAGGCATACATCCGGGGAGATTACAACAAGGCGCTTCAATTTTTTAAAGAAGCATTATCTTATAACGAAACAACTGAAATAAAGCAACATATAGCTATGTGCGAACAAGAATTAGCAAAGATAGAAATAGAAAAAAAGAAAAATAGCTATGATATTAAAATGAAATTTGGTAACTTTGACGTCGTTAGAAAAAAATCGGATGGACTTTTTGGCGCAATTGATGCGGGAGGAAATGAAGTAATACCTTGTATGTACATCAATCAGGCGCTCAAAGGGAATAACAGATTATTTCAAAGAACCGATAATCTGTATGATTTATATGCACCATCAGGAACCTTGTTGAAAGCGGGTACTGACGGAAGTGAATAGTAGTGGAATTGCAAAAAATATCAGAATGAAAAAAAGTTTTATCGTTTTTTTCATATTTTCGGCCTGCATTCCAAGCATTCGCGCCCAGGACTATAACATCCAAGGCGATAAAGCTATGGAAGAAAAGGATTATCAGGATGCAAGATCTTGGTACAGTGAAGGTTTGGAAAGTTGCAATATATATAGTATCCAAAGATTAACCGAAATATGGAAACTTCTTCCGGATATGCGTGAAAGTATGCGTTACCCCATATTGAGGTCTTTTGAGTGTCTGAAACAGCTTGCAGAAAATAAAAATCAGGAAGCAATAATGCTGATTCTGGATTATTACAATCAGGGAATAGGAGTAGAAAGAGATACGGTTCAAGCTGCATTCTGGTTTCGGGAAGCTTTTCCCAAGGATTATCGTGCAGAAATACCTGAAAATTCAGCTATGGACGCAAAAATCGTAAAACCAAAGAAAAGTTTATTGTCCGACCGTTTTTACCCCTTTCTGGCTTATACGGCAACTCCGACTATGCCGGTAGGAATAACAGCTGGAACATTTGATAAGTTTGGTTTTTATTTGACCTACCGAACTTCCATTGAATCAGTCAATTACGAATACGAATGTAACGATTCGGAAGTAGCGGAAATAGGAATTGAAAATCCGCCCTATCGTTTTGAGAGAGAAAAATGGATAAGCAATCTATTTTCAGGAGGTGTTTTTATTCCCCTGAAAAAAGACAAATGGTATTTTTCGATCGGCGGAGGTTACGGCGTTCGGGATTATTACAGGGAAATTGTTACCGAACAACACTTTAAATCCGGATTGAAAAACGCATGGTGTTACAATACGGAAGCATCCTACAAGGGGGCGCTGCTTGAAGTCGGCGCTTTGTTGAAGTGGAAAAAATTGATACTTACCGGTGGTATTAATTCGATTCAATTCAAAGATTTAGATATTTATTTAGGCTTAGGAATAACGTTATGATGAAGAAAAAAATCAACTATTTATTAATTTTACTGCCATTGTTGCTTTCCTGTTTGGAAAGTCCTAACATGGCGGATGGTATCGCTAATGCTAAAAAAGCGCCTACTGTAGAAACAAGATTGGATTTCGAAATTCCCTTTGATGGAATTATTCGTATGAAAGGGGATATCAAAGCTTTCGGTATACAAAATAAAAGCATCCTTTCCAAAGGCTTTATCTGGGGTTTTTCTGCAGAAAATTTGGATAGAGTTTTGTATTCAAACCTTGTTTCCGATTCCTTTCATGCCGATCTGCAAAATGTTTCAGGAGATAAAACGTATTACTGGAGAGCTTTTGCCGTTAACGAACTTGGCAGTGATACAGGCGCTGTGGTTAGTTATTCCACACCAACTATTTGGGAAAGGAAAGAGTCTTTTAACGCAGTTATTCGTGGTAGAAGCGCCTCTTTCGTACTCGGTAGTAAAATCTTTACTACTTGCGGAGAAAGAGTGATTTCAGGTCAACTCGTAAACGATGCATGGGAATACAATGTATCAGAGAACAGATGGTGGCAAGCCGAAGGATTTCCGGGCATGCCAAGAAGATATCCTGTTGGTTTTGCAATTGGTAATTACGCTTTTGTCGGAACCGGACAAGGTTTTGAGCAGGAAATTATCTATTTTAATGATTTTTACAGTTATGACTCCGAATCAAGAATGTGGAAACCTATTTCGACAGACCCCAATCTGGATGCCCGTTACAGCGCTGTTGCTTTCGAGTTGAACGGCAAAGGCTATTTAGTGGGCGGTATACAAGGCCCAAGCCAATTATTGAACAATGTCTGGCAATTTACCTTAACGGCCGAAGATGATGGGCAATGGCAAAAGATAAATAATTTTCCATTTTCTTTTTATGGCGGTATCAGTATATCCAATCATGCAAGAGCTTTTGTTGGATTCGGAGATAACGCGGAAACCCACAAGTCTTTGTGGGAATATAGAGAAGGAAATGACGAATGGGTGAAATTTGCGGATTTACCCGAAGAATTGACAAAAAAGATTTATTCCGGCGTCATTGTCAGGGACAACATTTATATTGTGGATGGGGATAATGTACTTTGGACATTAAGTCTTTCGGATAAAACATGGAAGCAGAAAGCGGAGTTGCCTAAAGAGTTCCTAAATGCGGAAAAAGAAGGTGGATTCCAGCATCTTTTCACTATACAAGGTTCTAATTCCATTTACATCGGAATCGGTTTTACCCAATATTTTTATGAATATCGTCCATTATGGGATAATTAATTTATACTTAATATGCACAATAAGATTCAAAAAACAGTAGCGCTTTTAACAAAAGAACATAGTCGGCAATATCCATATATCCCGTTACATGAAAATCGTTTACCCGCAACAAATACATTGAACGAAATCATAGAATGTATCCGTTCCATTGTTTTTCCGGGATACTTCGGTAGCCCTTTGGTCAATGAAGATTCTTTTGTCTATCATACCGGCATCGGCATAGAAAAAATCAATACTTTGTTGTCGCAGCAAATTTTTGACGCCTTGTCTTTCCAGTCGGAAGATATTGATCCCATACAAGTCCGGGAGAAATCCAAAGAACTGATTAATTTGTTTTTAGATAAACTACCGGATATTAAATACCTGTTGTCAACCGATGTGAAAGCTATTTTTGATTCTGATCCGGCTGCCAAAAGTTATGGGGAAGTCATTTTTTGTTACCCCGCTGTTAAAGCCATATCCAACTATCGGATTGCCCACGAGCTATTCACCTTGGATGTTCCGTTGATTCCAAGGATTATCACCGAATTAGCCCACGCGGAAACAGGCATTGATATCCACCCGGGCGCCCGGATAGGGGAATATTTCAGCATCGACCATGGTACGGGAGTCGTCATCGGACAAACCACTATAATAGGGAAAAAGGTTACTTTATATCAAGGAGTTACACTTGGAGCTAAAAGTTTTACTTTAGATAGTGGCGGACATCCGATTGATGTTCCGAGGCATCCTATACTTGAAGATGAAGTAACGGTCTATTCCAACTCTTCTATCTTGGGAAGAATCACCATTGGAAAAGGTACAATAATAGGCGGAAATATCTGGTTGACGCACAGCGTCCCACCCTACTCCAGGATTTTACAGACAAAGGCCATTGAATTGGATTTGACCGATGGCGCCGGTATCTGAGCGGAAACCGCATCATTGACCGGATGCTAATCCTTTATCCATGAGATGGTGTATGTAGCGTCTTTTTCGCGGGGCGCGTCCAAGGTTTCAAAATGTCCGGTTATCCCTGTTTCCCGGCAGGTTTCTCCGAAATGACAAAGGGCGATACCGATGTCAATGGCCGAGAAGCCGTATGAAAACGTTTGGTAAAAATGCAAGCTATCGCCATCAAGCGTCACACGCCAGGATTGCTTGTTGTTGGCTGACGGCGCAAGACGAACCATCTCTAAGGGTAAGGCATAGATACCTGCTGCCGCCTCAGTTAGCGGCGTCGAGAAGTCGCCGTAAAAGAAATTCGCCCCGAAAGGTTTACGTGTACGGTGATTCTTTTCCGCACCCACAATGTAGGTTTCGACAAACCGCTTCTTGTCGCTCGCATAACCTACCGGAGAAACGATTTTCAACTTTTCGTCCGGCTTCAGTTTCACTTGCTGTCCAAAGTCTTTCCGGCTAAACGAACCGCCTAACCAGCAAGTGCCCAGCCCCAGCCCGGTGCAATAAAGAACAAGCTGTTCAAACAGATAGGCAGCGCCTTCTTCGGCCAGCGGCGCTTCTTCGTAAATAAGCGCAAGGTAATCCTTCGCTCCGCCAATCCAACCATAAGTACCTAATTTAATGGGATTTGAATCTTCAATGGCGGCATGAACCGGCTGGATACGAACATTTGCCCCGAAAGGCGCTTCCAGTCCGGCGATGTAATCTACAATAAGTGCGACATGTTCACTGCGCAAAGCCTCTCCTGTATAGCTACGGACAGAACGACGCTGGCGGATTGTTTCTATGATTGACATATATTTCATCTGTATTTTTATATACTAAAACGTGGTAAAGATAGGTAAATTTAACAGGGTTTTTTCGTGATTGTTATCTGTTTTTTCGTTTTAAAGGGGAATATATAATATATTTCATTTTTTTTTATCATATTTGTGTCCATAAAAAAGAGAAAATATTTCAAGGGCAGGAATTAGTAATACATTATAACGGTAAATATCATGCATGATATCTTTCAAAAAATCAAGGTGGATGCCGAACTGAATAAAGAGGAGATTGTTAAATTATTATCGGTGGATAACACCGGTTGGGCGTTTTATCAGCTATTGTATCTGGCACGGAAACGGAGTGAAGAAGTCTTTAAAAATAAAGGTTATGTCTTCGCCCAAATCGGTATCAACGCCGAACCGTGCTCCATCAATTGCAGTTTTTGCTCAATGGCGGCGGGACATTATGCGTTGCCGGACAGATGGCGGAAAAGCATTGACGAAATCAAAGAAGGCGTAAAACAATTGGTGGCAGACCGTGCAAACGACATATTTCTGATGACTACCGCCGATTATTCCATAGACGATTTTATTGCAGTCGGCAAGGCTGTACGTGGTTATATTCCGCCCGAAATACGTTTTGTAGCCAATATTGGCGATTTCGACTTGCCGACAGCCCGCAAACTGAAGGATGCCGGATTTACCGGTGCGTATCATATCGTGCGGATGCGCGAAGAAATAGACACCGGCGCACCCGTAGCGCAACGGGTAAAAACATTGGATGCGATACGGGATGCCGGATTAGCGTTTTATTATTGTGTAGAACCCATCGGGCCGGAACACAGTTATGAAGAAATTGTCACTGAAATTTTCCGGGCGAAGGATTATAAGGTGGAGGCGATGGCTGTGATGCGTCGCACGCCTGTTGCCGGGTCGCCTCTGTTTGACTACGGCGCCATCTCCACGCCGGAACTGTGCAAAATTGCTGCAGTGGCGCAGTTGGTGGTGCGTCCGACCCGCTCAATGAATGTACACGAAGTAACTGAAATGTCCATCCTGGCCGGAATCAATCAATTATATGCCGAAGCAGGAGCCAATCCGCGCGATACCGATGATAATACCGAGAACAACCGGGGATACACCGTGTCGTCTACCCGGAAACTGCTGGAAAATTCGGGATACAACGTATGAGAATTATAAATTATGAATTAATATGACACAGGAATTTGTTTTGGAACAATTTTCACAAGGGTTTGATTGTTCACAGATTGTATTGGCAGAAGTAGCCGAAAATAACGATCTTGACACTGAAACGGCAAGGAAAGTCTCGGCCTGTTTTGGTGGAGGAATGTGGTGTGCCGGTTGTTGTGGCGCCCTAACCGGCGCTTTGATGGCTGTAGGATTAAAATATGGTCATGCAATGCCCAAAGAGACAGATAAAAAAGACAAGGCTTTGACGGTGATGGGGCAACTCAGGAAAAAATTTGTGAAAAAGTACCAATCAACCGAATGTAAGGATATTTTGGGACATGACCTTTCCATACCGGAAGAAATGCAACAGATTTTAGACAAGGGACTGATTGCAAGCGTATGTCCCGAAGTTATTTGCAGTACGGTGGATATGCTTAACGAGTATCTGACAAATATATCAAATTGAAATGAAACATAGTATTATTTTTTTGTGGTTAGCAATTATTTCCTTTGAAATTCAGGCTGTTACTCCCGAAAATATTTCCATACACGGGAAGGTGATTAACGTCGAAAACGAGTCTGTAGCAGGAGCAAGCGTAACTGTTCCAAACTCCCGCTTAGGGGTAAATACCAATGCGAATGGAGAATATTTTTTGAATGGACTTCCGGCAGGAAAAGTTTCTATCCGGGTTTCATTCATCGGATATGAGGCAAAAGTGGTGAACGTGGATTTGCAGGAGGGAACAAACGAGATGGATTTCACACTTGAGAGAGGTGTTGTTACCCTTGATTTTGTTACCGTTACGGCACAACAACGTGAGCAGCAAATGCTGGATATTCCGATAACAATGAGCAGTGTCAGTGCACAAATGCTGGAAAACGCAAATGTACGCAACCTGGAGCAATTAGCTGATTTTATTCCCGGTTTGAGTATCCGTACTCAAACGCCGCATCGCCCCAATATCGCGATCCGGGGTTTAACCAGCGATGAAACAAGCCCGACAGCCCAGCCTCGCGTTTCGGTTTATATGGATAATGTTCCAACGAGCCGCGCCAGTATGGCTGTTACCGAATTGTATGATATGGAACGTGTTGAAGTGATGAAAGGCCCGCAGGGAACTTTATTCGGACGTGGCTCGCAAATCGGCGCTATCAATTTTATCACGAAAAAACCTACTGCCGACTTTGGCGGTTATGTATCCGTAGAAACGGGCAATTATGGACTACGCGAATTTGAAGGAGCCATCAACATGCCTGTTATAGAAAATAAACTAATGGCTCGTGCATCGGGAATATACAGCTACCAGGATGGTTACATAAAAAACACATCCGGCGGACGGCTGAATGGAAAAAATACCATCGGCGGGCGTTTCTCAGCACGTTACCTGCCCATTCACAATTTGAAAATAGATTTGGTGGTGAATTACCAGAAAGACGACAACCCCGGAACTGCTTTTATGAGCCAGCGTTATCCGAATGTCAACGGCGTGTCGGATATTTTTCAATACGAAGCGTCTTTGGATGCGGGAAAAGACTTCTTTAATAAGCGGTCGGTATTCGGCTCAATGGTGGATGCAAAATACTACTTTAATGAGAACAATTACCTGAGTTACATCACCTCATACTATACAAATACGGTAGATCATCACTATGATGGCGATGGCTCCATAGCTCCGGCCATTGATATGAGTGAATTTGTAGATGCCAATCAGTTTACGCAAGAACTCCGGTATAATTTTTCGCTGAATAGTCGCCTCAACGGATTTGTCGGGGCAAGTTACTGGCGCGAAGATGTAGATTATACCATTTGGTTTGGTCCCGACGAACAATATATGTCGTACCTGCTTCTGCAAATGCCGCAGTATATGATCAACGGCGATGGGACGCTTGGTTATCCCATGCCCGGCTTGCCGAACGATCCTCAACTGGGGCCTTTGGCGGGCATGCCTTTACCCGCAAACCATGAAGAGGAGATGAATACAGGCGCGATAAACCAATCAACCGATTTCTTCATTGATGCAAGCTATCTGTTGCTCCCTCGATTGAGTTTCACCGCCGGTATCCGCGGCACATTCGAATCGTTCAAGACGACTACCGAAGCGCGTATGATAGGCACAACGCCTTCCACGCTGGGGATGCTGCTGGGAAATTACCCAAACTTCTTCTTTAAAGAGCGTACACTTCAGGCCGTAAAGAGAGACTTTTGGTCGATGACCTATCGAGCCAATCTGAAATACGATATCAGCCCTTCGTCAAACGTCTTTCTCGGCTATGCCAAAGGACGTCGTCCTAACGTACTGCAATTCAACTCGGCAGGCGAGCATGAAGTGATGAATGCCGAGAGCGTACACAGTTTCGACGTCGGATTCAAGTGGACAGCAAAGCAACGTTACTGGTTTGACGTCGGCATCTTCTATCAACTTTACAACGATTTCCAGACTTCCAAATGGGACAATGCAAACTACTTAGTAGATGATGCCGGGAGAGCCACTTCTTATGGGGCGGAACTGACAGCCAAAGCTGCTTTGACAAATTATCTGGAAGTTTTTGGTAATTATGCCTATATTCACGCCCGTTTCGATGATACCGACAGCGAGGGAAGCAAACAGGAGTATGCAGGCAAAACTTTTCGTCAAACACCGGAAAACAGTTTTATGATCGGACTGAATGCGAAAGCTAAACTTTCGCGTGACCTGCAAGTGATCTTCACCCCAACTTATTCATGGAGAAGCCATATTTGGTTTGAAGACTCCAATGAAATGCAACCCGAAGACCCGTCGTTGGCGCGACTGGAGCAAGATGCTTACGGGCTGTTGCACGCCAATCTGGCCTTTAAGTTCAATAAGCCTAATCTGACACTATCTGTATTTGCCTGCAATCTTTTGGGAGAGCAATACGTTATAGGTGCAGGAAATACCGGTATGATGTTTGGCGTACCAACGTATGTGCCCGGAGCGCCCAGAATGTTCGGCGCCAAATTAAATTGGAGATTCTAAGCCTTACGCCTTCTCCGACAAGGAATAAATCCGGCAAAGTTCCTCGGCCTGAACGGTTTCATTGTAGCGGGATGCGGAAAAGTGAAGCGCATGGTTGCAACATTCTTCCCACAGTCCGTCCGTATTGAAAAGTCGGGCGATGGCGTCGGCTAAGGCTTCGGGCGAGTTGGGCGAGTAAAGGATTCCCGCATCGCCGGTTATTTCGCGGAAAGAACCGGTGTCAGGCTCAATGGCCGGACGGCCTGCGGCAAAAGCTTCACAAAGATAGAGACCGACACCCTCTTCAAAGCGGATGGG
>JAITQA010000011.1 GCA_031289145.1 Dysgonamonadaceae bacterium
CATAAACAAAAAGATGAAGAAAAATTTTATGCTAATTATAAATTGGCTTTAGAAGCAATTCAATATAAGGAACAAAAAAAAGCTTTATCTTATTTAAATAAATGTATTCAAATAGAGAACGACCGCATAGATTTATATGAAATGAGAGGATTAATTTTACTATCTTTAAAAAAATATAACAATGCACTAAATGATTTCAAAAAAATAATAGAATATGAACCTTTGCATTCAGAAGTAGATAGATATTGGCAAAGTGCTCGTTTTCAAAAGGCGGAAAAGGTTACAGCACGAACAAATAGACTTATAGCAATAACAAATGCTTTGAATGCTGTAAACACATCAATCATCACATCAATAAACACAACAATGCCTGTTAAATCTCCCACTAATTATAATGTTATTCCTAACGCGACATCGTCCGGTAGTCGTACTACGCAAGAAACCTGTTCCCATTGCAATGGTACAGGTGTAAACCCAGTAGCTACCTCGTCTACAAGTTTTGGTGGTTCGCATTATTGCAATGTATGCAAAAAAGAAGTTTCTGATAGCCATGGTTATCATGGAAGTTGCCCAAGTTGTAATGGAAAGGGTTACCGGATCAAAATTCGTTAATCGACGAGATTTAAATTGGATGTTTCAAAGATTTGCCGTGGAATTGCGTTTTGTTTGATTTTCGGCGTTTTGCCACTACAATTTTATGAATATCACGAATTTATTGGATTGAAATCGCCAGACTTGTCAAAAATGGAAAGTTTGGCGGTTTACATCATCCACAATCCCGAATTAAATCATGTGTTTTTGTTTAGCCAGAAACTCCCGCATTCTGCGGTTTATTTCCTGCACTTCTTCGGACTTATGCGGATTGGAGTATAAACTTTTTATAACGTCCGGATTTATACGGATATATGGTGACTGAGAGAAGCTTTTCCGCGTCCGTCATTGTGAGCTTGCGAACAATCCAGAATTGTCGACAAATCAACGACTTCTGGATTGTTCGCAAGCTCACAATGACGGACGCGCTGGGTTTATTCCGGATTAAGATGAAATCAACGTCATCTTCCTTTGTCTGAATTATTTATCGGGACTACCAATGACGGACGCACTGGGTTTATTCCGAATTCAGATGAAATCAACGTCATCCTTCTTTGTCTGAATTATTTATCGGGACTACCAATGACGTTTTTTTGTAACGTCCGGATTAATAGATGTTTAATTCTGCAAGATTTTACGCACTTTGCGGTAAAAATTTGTTGTAAATTCCGTCCCCTCTGCCACTAAATCCCATAAAGGGAACTCTTAGCTCTTACAAACTTTTAGTTTTTAACTCTTAGTTCTTAACTCTTTTTCCGACTCCCATGAACAGGGGTAAGAAGAAAAATAAAGCGAGGAAGGAGATAATCAGTCCGCCGACTGTTCCTGCCGCCAACGGGAACCAGAATGCTTCCTTATATTCGCCTATCATAAAGGGAATAAAGCCCAGGATGGTAGAAAAAATTGTCAGGAAAATAGGAACTATTTTAGCGTTCCATGCTTTGATATAGGCTTTTACCCGTTTCATACGGGGATATTTTCTTCTTATATTATTATATTCGTTGAGCACATAAATATTGGCATTGACCGATATACCCGTCAAAAGGATAAATGCCGCAAATCCACCCTGGTCGAAATTCAGTTTGAACAAATAAAACGTCAAAAACAGACCGATATATGAAATCGGGATAATAAAAATCACTATCAACGGCTGTGTAAGAGAATTAAACAGTACGCTTGTCATGAAAAATATAATCACGATAACCAGAAACAACAACCAGTATTGCCCTGCACCCGAATCGCCCCACCAATACCACGAATCTTCGCTTTCGGATTTGTAACCCAGGGGCGCATTATTGTTAAACGTATCTATTTGTTGTTGTTTCACCTTGTTAGCCTGCTGATAAGCTCCGATATATTCGTATTGTACACACAAAAGATATTGTTGATTTTCTTTGGCGATATCTTGTGGAGCCTGCCATCTTTTGATACTTGCGATATCGGCAAGTTTATATTCCTGTTGTTCCTGTTCGCTTATTTTTCCCGGATAATTTTCCAGATTCCAAACATCCAGCTCATTGGCTTGTTTGGAATATAGGCGGATAGCTTCGGAACGGTCTTCATAAATCCAATCTCCGGCTCGGTAATTTTTCTCGAATATGGGCGAAAGGGATTGAAACAATTGAGCCGGCAAAATTTTCTCATGCGCAAGTTTTTCTCTGTCCATATCAAAGACAAATTCCGTATAATCGTTTTTATACCAGGAGAAATGCGAGTCGATAGTAACATCCTTTATTCGCCGGTTTTTCATGAGCGTATCTCTCATTGCATCGGCTAAAATTCTGAGTTCATCATAATTATATCCAAGAAGTTTTATCCGGCTCGAACCAGCCTGTTCTTTAACATCGTTACTGAATCCGTCGCCCAATCCGTAAACCTGCCAACTTCCGCCGCCGAATTCAAGCGCTTTGCTTATTATCTTGCTTTTGAGCATATAAGGAAAACTACTGTGCTGATGTTTTTTGGCAAATAAAATCCGGATACTTGCTCTTTGTCCATTTTCGATATTGGTTTCAAATTGTCTGATTTCGGGATATTGTTTGATATAATCTTCCATTTTCCGTACCAGAACATCCATTTGTTCTTTAGTCGAACCATTAGGTAATGAGGCTGCTGCCATCAAAGTTGTTTCGCTTCTTTCGCCCGAAGCATAGGAACCGTTGCGTACTTTCTGGGTAAACAACCGTAAAGTTCCGCCCAAAGCCACATCTGATATGGGTTTGATTTTTTCCTTATAAAACGTACTGCCTAAAGTCTTGTTATACAGGTCGCCAAAGAATCCTACTTCTTCAGTTGTGATTGTATAATATCCCCGTTTTTTTTGTCCAGCCTTTTCGGGAAGAAGGAAAGTCGGAATGCCGAATGCGATGATTATAACCGCTATAAACAAGCCTTTTCGCCTTTGCAAAAACACAATTATTTTTTCATAAATACGGTTGAGATAAACAAAAATTCTTTTTCCCCGTATTTTCCGTGTGATACGATTAAAAAACCTCCATTTGTTGCGAAAACGTTCAAACAAGCTCTTTTTATGCTTTTTACCTGTTTTTATAAGATGAAGTTTTTCGATCAGCGCCGGGACGAAAAACAGTGCAATAAACAGTGAAACAGTAAGATTGATAATAATTACCCAAGAAAAATCCTGCAAGTTTGTACGAATTTTTTCATCCATAAACAATATTATAACCAAAGCGCCTACGGATGTGAGAGTTGCGGATAGTATCGCCATAAATGCCTTTTTATTACCGCGCCGGATAATCTGGTCGGACATAATTATCGCATTATCAATAATCAGGTTCAGGGAAATTGTTAATCCCGCCAAGGAATATAATTGCATTTCCAATCCGAAAAGGAAATAAAAGATTACGGCAATGGCAATATTAGCTGTTAATGAAGTTATTATGAGCAATGAATATTTCAGGTTTCGATAAACACAAAACACAAAACACAAAAGGATTAAAACCGTCAGTCCGGAACGGAAATATATTTTATTCATCTCTAACTGAATGTATTCACCGGCATCGTAAGATAAATGCAGTTCATATCCGTCAGGAAAATTTGTTTTGTAATTTTCCAGTATTTCTTTGGTTTGTGTGCTGAGAGTTAATTGATTCGCATCTTCTTTGGCTGTAAGTGACAAATAAATGGAATTTAGCCCGTTGATACGGAAAAAACTTGATACTTCTTCTTCTTCGTAAGTGGTTTTCACTAAATTGTTCAGATAAACAATTCTTCCCTCGTTGTTTTTGACTTGTATCAAAGACGGGTCGAAAGGTTTCGTTCTGTCTTCCGAAATCAGAGCGATTCGAATCCATTGGTATTCATCATTTTCGTCCAATATTTTTGCTATTCCGAGAAATTCTTTGGTCAGATACGAACGGATTGCCGTTTGTATGTCACTGACAGATATATGCATGTTTTGTAACAGGACATAATTGTATTCCAATTTGTAAATCATCCGCCCGGCTCCGGTAACATCAATACGGTCAATGCCCGGTATTTCAGACAGTTTGGGTTTCAGATTGTCGTTGATATATTCCTGTATCTGCATCGGCGAAAAAGGCGCGTTCACGGTATAACGCAGATAAGGCTGGTTGACCCCACTGCTTGTGCCTGACATATAGATAGATGGATAGCTGACTCCTTCGGGTAATGACGACCATGTCTGACGGATAATGGTGGATATTTCGAACCTCGCCATATCAGGGTCGGTATGTTCCGACAAACGAACGGTTACACTGCCGTGCCCGTTGGATGACTGTGAATTTACTCCACGTACTCCGTTGAGTCTGCTTAACATAGCTTCTACTTTTGAAGTTACTTCCATCTCAATCACCCGAGCCGATTGTCCTTGCATCGAAAAAGTAACATTGACAACAGGAAGCCGCCGCGACGGATTCAGTTTTACCGGAAGTTTGGGTATCAAAAATATCCCAAATATCATCAGACAAGTGAATATCAGTATTATGGAAAATGATGAAACTTTCATTGTAATCAATTTAATCTTTCACACCCAAAACGGTGTCAAATTCACGTGACAATACTTCATTTTTTACGAAATCGAACAGAGTAAGTTTTCGTAACTTGTAATAACTCAGCCAATAATCTCTCAGCGCGGAAATATAACTGCTTTGCGCGCTACTTTGACGGCTCAGAGCTAAAGTCAGGCTGGCAAGGTCGGCTTTTCCGATGATAAACCGCTCTTTCATACTGTTATATGCCAGTATGGACAAGTTCAGAGCTTCTTCGGCGCTGTTAATCAGACCTTGCTGGATATTGAAGTCATTGACGGTCATAATCACATCCTGTTCGAGGCTTAATTTCTTTTGTTCCAACGATATTTTCGTTACGGCGAGGTCATTGCGCGCCATATTCGCACGACCTTTCCTGACGCCCCAATCCACAAGAGGAATAGTCAATCCGAGACTTACAACATCCTGTTGGAGAGGTTTTTTATACGCATTCGCAAAATTGTCGGCAACCTGATTGAACCCTACACTCAGAGAGACGCTTGCATCGAAATTTGCGCTTTTCGTCGTTCTGTCCACTTCTCGTTCGGCTTCCTGCATTTCCTGTTGAAAACCAAGAAAATCGGGATTGTTTTCGCGTGCATATTTCAGCGCCTCATCCGGAGATATTACCACGTCCGCCGGTCTGCCGGGAAGTTCGAGATTAATTTCCATTCCCTGTTCCATATTCAAAAACGAAACAAACTCAAACATACTACGTTTCAGGTTGATTTCCGCATTTCGAAGCGTATTTGTGGCATTGACCACGTCTAATTTCAACGTCAGCAAATCGGCTTGCGAGATAGACGCTATTTTTTGCCGCTCCTGCCCGATACGGTACAGAGTATCTGATGTTGCGACATTAGCCTTTGCCCTGTCGTATTCCATTTGAGCCATAGCTAAAGCGAAGAAATACTGAATGGTATATCCCGAAATGTCTTCCCGGGAATACACAAACTGAGTTTTAGCTTTTTCGTATTTCAGCGGCTCTATTTTTTTCTCCCATTTGAAACTGTTAAACCCGAAAAGCGACTGAGAATACCCGATTCTGATTGGAGTAGATGAAAATTGAGAATAGGTATTATCCCCAAAATTACGCATATAGCCCAAATCGGAATCAATGTAAAATGGTCCGCCGGTAGCATCCAGATTTTGCCGGATAGATAAATTGCCCGACGAATACAAAGATTGCTGTTGCCGGTAAATATCAATGTTTTCGTAAGAATCATAGCGTTTGACGAAATTGCTGCTGTATTCCAACGGAGTAGTTCGCAAATTCAACGAAGGCAAACG